>NZ_JAKUFP010000022.1:0-69165 GCF_022663495.1 Bacillus cereus group sp. BfR-BA-01383 | reverse complement strand
GCGTTTTCTGGTTATTCGTAGTTCTAGTCCAGAATAATTTTTCTCCTATTAAAGGACAGCAGGTACGACTGCTCGTCCTTTTTTACTTATATCGCATACTCTCCCTTCTGGAAGCTTTGAATCACTTTACCCTCATCATCGTAGTAAGCAATTTCCCAATAAGGATCTTTGAAATTAGCAACAGAATACTAACCTCAATAAGGAACACAAAAGCCACGACACTCACGCATCGCGGCTGAATATATACATGTAATAATAAAATATGTAAAGTAGAACAACCTCATCATACTCCAACTAAATTAAAGTACCAAATGCTAAAATAAGTTTTTTACTAATACTTACCCTCATTCTAATTAACTTAAACCCTGGTGATTTAATTCAAATTGTACTTGTTGAAGTAATTGGTACAGTAGACATTCGTTCTGCAGCTTTAACGGTTGCACAAATTCATTAATAAAAAAACAATGCTAGCCAATTAACATTTAATTTTTCTTATACATGCCAAAATATATTTTTATAGATTTGACACACATTTAAATCGGACAAGCATATGCTATTTTATGAGGCCCCCACTCATAGAAAACTATCTTTCTAATCTAAGAGCACGCATACATGTGTGCTCTTAGATTGTTTACAATGAATATTAATTTTCTCAATTCACTAATGGAAAAGCATTAATAAGAATATCTGTATATTTATCGAATATAGTTTTAAATTCTTATAAAACTATATAATTTTGGAGTTGGTTAATACGTTACAAAAAACTGACCATGTAATTATTATGGTCCCTCCACTTTCAAAAGTGTTTGTTACATTTTTCTCATCATCAGGAGAACCTATTTCATCACAAGTTTTGTCTAATACATCTCCATACCCTATATCAATGTATGCACTTAATGAACTTGAAAGTGAATTATTTGAAGTCGAGTTAAAACCAATACCACTTCATTTAAACCACGAATAATGGAAGTCACTTTACTACTCACATAAGAAACTAAGGTAGTAGTCTTTTTAAAATCACTATTTTATTAAATTCCACATATACAATCGCTTGTCCATTTCGCTTTGCTCTATCATTGCATTTACTATTAGTAACACGAATTTTTCAGAGGTGAATTATATTGGACAAGTTTTTATCCTCCGCTGCATTAAATCCAGGTTCAATCGGACCTACACTCCCACCTATGCAACCTTTTCAATTTCCAACAGGTCCCAACAGGTACTACTGGTTCAACTGGTTCAACTGGTAACACTGGACCGACGGGTATTACAGGACCTACTGGCGATACTGGGCGCCTACCGGAATCACGGGATCGACTGGGCCAGGCCATTTCAAGCTATAAAAAACGATATTGATCAAGTTATACCTATCCTTACCGACGTAATTGTTACCTTTGAAATCGAATCATTTGATTTTGCAAATGAATACAACAATGTTAATAACCTTAATTTTTCCATATAATTCTTACTTCCTTTCTTCATTTGTCTTGATCATCAAAAAACTATAAAAAAAGGTATTGTCTATACCTATGTATAGCAATACCTCTACTCTTTATCCAATTACATCTTTTACATCAGTATTCACTGGCCACTTTTCTAATGTATAAGCCATATCCCAAAATGAATATTCATATTGACTACTAATAATAAAATGCTGTTTCATACGATTACGATCTGCCTCTGTTACTGTCTCAGCTATAGCATCTAACCGAGCGATCTGTTCCTCAACTAACGTGCGGAACCAATCAGATCCATAAGCAGAAATCCATTCTTGATAAATTGGCTCTTCAGGTTGACACACTTTTAAACGTTCACCAATTTCATAATATAACCAGTAGCAAGGTAAAATAGCTGCAATAATATCCCCTAAATGCCCTTCATACGCAGCACGGTACATATGTGAAGTATACGCATATGCAGTTGGCGCAGGGATAAAATGATCTTTTTCTTCTTTTGTAATCCCTAGCTTTTTGGCAAAATTCTCATGTAATGATAATTCCGCCTCATACGTATTTTGAGCATGGTGCGCCATACGGGCAGTCGTTTCTAATTCAAGAGCTTTTGCAGCTCCTAAAGTTTGTACTCTAGCAAAATGACTCAAATAATATGAATCTTGAAGCACATAATAGCGAAAACTAGCTAAATCTAACGTTCCTTCGCCAAGTTTTTTTACAAAAGGGTGATTAAAACTAGCTTCCCAAATTGAATCTACTTCTTTGCGTAATGATTGTGAAAAAGTCATTTAAATCCCTCCAATAATTTATAAAACATAAATATTTATCCCATTTATTAAAGCTGTAAAATAAAAAAACTTTCTTTACAGGCGTAAAGAAAGTGAAATAGACATTATAAATATCTTGATTACATATTATCAGTCTTTCCCACTTCCCTACGCTGGCATTAACCAGATCAGGTACTAAGAGTCTCAAAAATACATTTGATCTCAGCCTATAAAAGGCCCCCCTAGTGGATAAATATTTAGTTGTCGTATTGTAATTATCATAGCATACTTCGCGGAACTATCAAAAGTTTTAATTGCACAATTATTTTAAAAACCTTCTTCTTTCCTTACTTTTAATGAAGTTTCAATTATCATATCTAATAGTTTACTATAATTAATCCCCGCAGCCTCTGCACTTTTTGGTAATAAACTTGATTTCGTCATCCCTGGTAATGTATTAATCTCCATTACATATGGAATTCCGTCCTTCACCATCATATCAACCCTTGCATAAACACTACATTTTAATGCTTTATAACAAGCCAGTGACGCTTTATTTACACGTTCCTGTATTTCAGCTGGAAGTTCTATAACTTCTTCAATTGTACTAACATCATCATATTTTGCATTGTAGTCAAAAAACTCGGCTGCATGTCGAATTGAAATAATCGGTAACTGTTGCCCATCAAAAATGGAACATGTAATCTCTTCGCCTTTTATATACTTCTCAATTACTACTTCTGAATCCCATTCAAATACAGTTTCCAGCATTGTAATTAATTCATTTTTATCCTTGACGATCTTTACTCCAACACTCGAGCCGCCAGAGTTAGGTTTTACCACTAACGGAAATCCTAACTTCTCTAACTCTTCAAGATTTAGATCCTCCATTTTTGTAAGTTCAATCCAATCGGGTGTTTCTACTCCTTCATAGCGCAAAATCTTTTTTGAAAGATTTTTATCCATACATATACCGCTAGATAACATATTGCTACCGCTATAAGGAATACCTAAACTCTCAAGCGTTCCTTGAACTGTACCATCTTCTCCGTATTTTCCATGTAATGCGAGTAGCGCAAAATCAATGTCTTTCGCTTTTTCAATTAAATCCATTTTTTCATTTAACGTAATTGGAACTATTTCATACTTACTTTTATCTAAATGTGCAATCATTTCATTCCCAGTCATAATTGAAACTTGTTTTTCAGAGGATACTCCTCCCATAATAACGCCAATTCTCATTTTCTCAACTCCAAATTTCATTTTTTAGTGTATCACCAATTATTTGAATCCCGCTAACTATTTCCTTTTCTTTCAAACGTGAAAAGCCTAATCGGAAGGTATTCGCTCCCCCACCATCAGAATAAAAAACATCTCCAGGAGAAAACGTTACGCCTTTCTCATAACACTTTTGTAAAAGTGTGCGGGCATTAATTATTTCTTCTAACTCTATAAATAAATGAAGTCCACCATCTCCAGTCATTCTTTTAAACGGAATGTACTGATTACATGCCTCAACAGCTAACTCATATTTTTTCTTATAAACAGATCTTGCTTTTTTTAAATATTTTTCAAAATACCCTTCATGTAAATATTGATACAGAACAGCTTGATCTAACGTAGAAGTATGAATCGTTCTTGCTCTTTTTACACTTTCTAAATAATGTATCAGTTCTTTATCTGAAATGATCCAACCTACTCGTAAACCAGGGAAAAGTACCTTTGAAAAGCTACTAATATAAATTACATTATTACCAGCCCCAGCAAAAGTTAATAATGGTGCTAAATGTGAGCCTGAATAACGTAATTCTTCATTAAACCCATCTTCAATAATCGGAATCTTATATTTTGAAAATAATCTCATCAGTTCCGTTCTTTTCTCCGAACTCGTAACTATACCGGTTGGATTATGATAAGAAGGAATTAAATAAGCAAAATCAAAATCCTTTTCACGTAAACTTTTTTCTACTTCATTCGTATCAATACCATCCTCATTCATATTAATCCCATGAACTTCAAGTCCATGCAAGCGAAAAAGCTTCAGTGCAGCATGGTGAGTTGGATTCTCACAAATAACACGCCCTGATTTCTTCGATAAAGAAGATAGTACAATATCTAACCCTTCTGTAAATCCATTTGTAATTAAAATATCTTTGTTCGAAATATCTACACCTTTCATTTCCATGTAATGAAGTAGATAATTCATTAAAGGTCGATAACCTTTTGCATATCCGTAATTCAATACGATATCTCCTTCAATGGACATACGAGTAAGAAAAGCTCTTTTGAAATTTTCAACATCAAATAGCTTTTCGTCCGGGGCTATACTATTAAAAACAATCATTCCTTTTTCCCAGCGAACTCCATGTTTCATTAAATCTAATTCATCCGCTAATGCGGTAACTGTATTAAGTCTATTTTTCCAATCTATTTCAACAGACGAGGTGTTACTTATATCCACCTTCGCAACAAAATTTCCTTTTCCTTTAACTGCATAAATGAGCCCTTCTTGTTCTAAATCCGCATAAGCAGAGAGTACTGTATTTCTGCTCACTGATAATAATTCGCTCAGTTCCCTTGTTGATGGGATTTTTTGGTTCCCTAACAAATGCCCTTTCATAATCATCTTTTTCAAATAATCCTTTAATTGAATATAAACGGGACGATCTTTTACAACTTTAAAATCCTTAAACAATTCCTTACCCCCTGCAATTATTTTTGCATATTTATTTCATTCTCAAAAGGTCCACTACATATGTATTTTCTATAATGGGCGGTACGGTCTTACAAATCTTTTCGGTATAAGTTAATTACATCTTTTAAAGCTGCTGCTGCAGCTCCGCGTGGATTAGATGCTCCACCAATTGTAGTAACTTGCCCCATCGTATCTGTAAAAAACGTTATTCCCTTTTCTGTCCCATTTACTTTTGCAAGTGGGTGTTCCTGTTCTATTTCATAAGGTTCAACATTAAGGTTCACATTTCCATCCTTATCTTTATACGCTGATGCAATTAATTTAATAAACTTATTTTGTTCCTTAGCATTTCGTATTTGTTGTTTTGTAACGTTTTCGATTCCTTTTACATGTATATCTGTAAGCGTATTCTCTACTCTCATTAAACTGTTTGTCAAAAGTAACAATTTACATGCACTATCGGAACCACTTATATCTAATGTTGGGTTCGTCTCAGCAATCCCTTTATTTTGCGCTTCTTGTAAAGCCTCTTCAAATGTCATATCTGCTTCATACATTTTTGTAAGAATATAATTAGTCGTCCCGTTTAAAACTCCTTCTATTTTTTCAATATTGCAACCAGCTAAACTAAATTGTCCAATATCTAATGTCGGTAGTGCCGCGGCAGTTGCACCACTATATCGAATTCGTACATTAGCCTGCTTTGCTGCTTCCTTTATTTCTCTCCAGTTTGTAACGAGTGCTCCTTTTGAAATTGCAACTATATCCATATTTTTCTTAATTGCTTGTTTTATATATTGTTTCCCTGGATTTCCATCTTTAAGATTTGTAACAGTTGATTCTACCAATACAGAACCACTTATGTTATTTGTTGCACGTTCTTTCGGATGATGCTCTATATATTTTTCAATCGCAGCAGTACCGTCACCATACATCAATAAATGATGAATAGACAAACCTTCCTCATTATGTATTGCAATATTTCTACCTAATACACCACTTACAACTAAATCTATTCCATATGTTTCATTTATATATAAATATTTTTCATGTAATAATTTAATAAACTCTTTTCCTACTGTCCCATATCCTGACAATACAACTTGAATCTTCATAATATCCCCCCATATTTTTCTACCAAATCCCTCTTCCAATATAATATAAAGCGCCCTCGAATTCCATCGAGAGCGCTTTATCATTATCTATTTCGGTATACGTGGTGATGTTTTTTTGTTGATAAATATTATTTCAGACAAGGTGTTCCTTTATAGAGCGTACTTGAAATGCTACAAAAAGTCCGTAAAGAAAAGGAAGTTCAAAATAGTTCACTTCAAAATTCGAATACGATTTAAGAAGCTAGTGAAACTCTGCTAGATGAAGTAATGTTATCTATGTTTGTCTTAGTTTTCACTGCATCAAGAAATGCTTTGTTTGCTGGAATTTCATAATTTGCAACCCAATTAACCCGTTGTTCTTTCGTTGATTTGATATTTTATAAATACTCTCCGCATCTTTGGTGGTAAACTCTTGTAAGTAAATATCTCCACAGTCTATTCAAAATAAATTAGTCGGACTCTCTTCTCCCATTTCCCCCCCTTAATTACGTTTGAAATTGAAAATAATTATAGATACCTCCTAGCTAGAGGTACCCATAATTACATTAAAGCTCCTTTATCTGCTTCGTAAGTTCTATAAATCGTTCGTCAAGTTCTTTATATCCTTTGTCCTTAGAAGTTAAAAAGCTTAATTTACCTAATACCTCTTGTCGCTCTGTTTCTAACGTTAAACGTAGCTCTTCAATGTCATCTCTTGTTTTAGTAGACTCTTCCAGCTGCTTTTGTATCGTGTTATTTGAAAACACTAATTTCGTATTAGTTGTTTTCTCCAGAAAATATCGATCATGAGAAACTATAACTAGTGTTCCATTATACTCCGCTAATGTATTTTCAAGCTGTTCACGTGAAGGTAGGTCTAGATGATTTGTCGGTTCATCTAAAATTAGAACATCTTTTTCTTCTAAAATATATGTCATTAACTTACACTTCACTCGTTCTCCCATGCTCATATGCTCAATCGGCTCTTTCCATTGAGAAGCTTGGAATCCTAAATGTTTCATTAAATTTTGGACTTTCCCTCTTTCTTCAAATGTCTCTTTAAAAAATAAATCTTCTGGTGTTTGATCCAGTGGTAAATCAAATACTTCTTGTGTTAAATAACCGATGTTTGCAGATGGTGAAATCCATATTTCTCCTTGGACAGTTTCCGTTTCCATAATCATCTTCAATAATGTTGTTTTCCCGCTACCGTTTGGTCCAATAATTGCAACTTTCTCACCGTGTTGGATTGTAAAATTAACGTTTTCAAATAATGTCCGTCCATCAAATTCTTTCCTCAATTGTTTCACTTCTAAAAAGCGTTTTCCTACTTTTTTATTCGCTTGAATAGAAAACTCAACTGAATACTCTTCTTTCACACGCTCTACTTTCGTTTTCTCAAGCTCTTTTTCAAGACGTTTTCGTTTTGACTTAACTTGCGCATCCATTCGCTTCGCTTTTACACGATAAAATTCTTTAACTCCTTCTTGTTTTGTGGACTGCGCGTGTGCCTTTTGTGACCATGAACTTAATTCTTTTATATTAGTTTCCACTTGTTCTATCTTTTTTTGTTGTTTTTCATATTCACGCTGCTGCGTCTTTCTTTTTTGCTCACGTGCTTTCATATAACTCGTATAATTACCACTATGTTCAATTAATTTCTTATCCTCAATTGACCATATTTTTGTTGCGACAACATCTAAAAAATATCGATCATGCGATACAACGATAACTGTACCCTTCATATCTTTTATTTGTTTAATGAGAAATTCCGTACTCATCTCATCTAAATGATTTGTCGGTTCGTCTAATATTAAAACATTAGGATTTTCGGCAAATCCTTTTGCTAGTCGAACTTTCAGCTTTTCCCCACCACTTAACGTTAGAAAATCGTTTGTTGGCACGCCCCATTTCGCAAGAAGTTCTGCTTCTTTTGCAATCACATCATTACTAATAAAAGATTCTATTTCTTGTTCAACATATGCCGTTGTCATATTCGTTTGCTGCCATTCAACAGTACCTTTAGAGGGAGCAATCTTGCCATTTATTAATTGAAGCAACGTTGATTTACCAGCACCATTTTTACCAATTAATCCGATAACATCCCCTTGCTTTACTGTCACATTCATTTTCTCTAATAAAGTATTTTCCATTATTTCAACATAAACATCATTTAATTTTAAAAGTTCTTTCATATTACCGATCCCTTTCATTAAGGGAGAACAAAAAAATCCTCCCAAAGTAATTTTGGCAGGATTAGTCGTTACATTATTTATACCCAAATAAGCTATTACGCAAAACAAATAGCAACACCGTTGTTTGGAATGGGGCAGACTAATCCTATTTTTTATAAATTGAAATTTATTTAATTTCAACATTTAAAAATAAGATTAGTTAATCATCGTCCACCCATCATTCCTTTCCGTCATTAGTAACCATATTGTACCATAATAGTACTTTATGAGTAAATGCAATTGTTTGTGCTTTTAAAAAGATTGCTTTCTTTTAGGGCTATTTATCATTTCTAAACTTCATATTGAACAAGCACAAACTACATTTGTTGTACTACACACTTTAGATTTCCCTAGCAGTGAAATTCTAAGCATCTCTCTTATATAATTTTTATATAAATTTATTATAAATCATATATTATACATATAATATTTCCGTTCTTATAATAAAGATATCATTTTTAAGGGGGGATTCTACAATGGAATTTAGCAAACTAGGAAACAGTGGATTAACAGTTAGTAAGATTGCATATGGGAACTGGATAAACCATGGTGGAAAAGTAAACGAAGATACAGCAAATGACTGTGTGAAAGCCGCACTAGATGTCGGAATCACAACGTTCGATACTGCAGATGTTTATTCGGACACGATAGCCGAGGAAGTACTTGGCCGATCCTTGAAAGGTGTACGCCGAGAAAGTATAGAACTATGTACAAAAGTATGCCATCCAACCGGTCCCGGAAAAAACGATCGTGGATTATCACGAAAACATATTTTAGAAAATTGTAATTTATCTTTACGGCGATTACAGACAGACTACATTGATGTCTATTATGCACATAGATTTGATATAACAACTCCTCTTGAGGAAACGATGTTAGCTTTTGCTGATCTTGTAAGACAAGGTAAAGTCCTTTATTTAGGCGTAAGTGAATAGACATCAGAACAAATTACCCGCGGTGCAGCACTTGCACGAGAATTGAACATTCCACTTATCGCTAGCCAACCTCAATACTCAATGTTGTGGCGAGTTATTGAAACCGATGTGATACCAACATGTCAACGTGAGGGACTGGGTCAAATCGTATGGTCCCCCCTTGCACAAGGTATTCTCACAGGAAAATATCAACCTGGTCAAGCACTTCCTATTCAATCACGTGCTAATTCAGATGCTGGTAAACCATTTTTCCAAAAACTCGTGCAACGTTGGATGAGTGATGATGTACTCACTGCAATTCAGAAACTTAATCCCATCGCGCAAGAAACTAATCTTACCCTATCTCAACTCGCAGTTGCTTGGGTATTACAAAATCCAGCTGTTTCCTCTGCAATTATTGGTGCTTCAAATCCGGAGCAAATAAGAGAAAACGTAATTGCTTCTCGTGTTACATTACAACCAGAAATTATGGATCAAATTGATAATGTACTAAAAGGTTTCGTTGAGTACGATCCAAGCAAAACAGGTTGAAGCATCAGTAAATTCTTTAATAAAATTAGAAATTTCCCCACTGCCCATCTCATCAAGATGGGCTTCACTCATTAACTTCACATTGTGAAGTCATATAAACCTCTCTAACAACTGCTAAAAAGTTCTCTAACGCGACAGACTTTTCATCTTGCCTCCATCCAGCATATAAATTTATTTTCGGTGTATTTTCTTGAATGTCTTTATACACGACTCCTGATTTTTTATAACTTTCCACTGATGATGGAACGACAGAAATCCCCATTCCTGTTGCAACTAAATTTACAATCGTTTGCATTTGAATTGCTTCTTGAACAATATTTAAACTTACTCCATGTTCCCAAAAGTAACTAATAATTAAATCATAAAAGTTTGTACCAAAATGACGTGGAAATAAAATAAATGGTTCATCAACTAATGATTTGATTGAAATGTTAGGTAACGAAATTAAAGGATGATCTTCATGCAAAACTAATTTTAAACATTCCTCAGAACAAACTTCAGAAGCTAATATTTCATTATTCTGCTTGGAACGAATAAATCCAACATGAATTTGTTTTTCATAGAGTGCTTTTATTTGCTGGTCTGTTGTCATCTCTCGTAGTGTGAGCTGTATTTTAGGGAAACGTTCTCGAAATTTTTTTAATATATCTATAACGTTTTCTGTTGAATCGACAAACCCAATTATTAAATGTCCTATCTTCCCTTCACCCGCAAGCTGTGTTTCTTTAATGGTTCTATCTACTTGAATTATCGTTTGCCGCGCACCTTCTAAAAATATTTCCCCAGCATCAGTAAGTTCAACCATTCTTTTTGTTCGATGAAAAAGTTGAACTCCTAATTCTTCTTCTAATTTACGAATTTCTTGGCTTAAAGGAGGTTGCGCCATCATAAGACGTTCTGCTGCACGACTAAAGTTTAATTCTTCTGCTACCGTTATGAAATATCTCATTTTCCGAATATCCATTACAATCCCCCAATCATTAACCACTAACAAAGAATACATGGCTTATTTTCTGGTGACATTGCGTAAATAATATGGTTTTTATGAATTTGATACATAATATCTCTCCCTTTTCATATTAATCTATTATTACTAATTAGCTTTTTTCATACAAGCTCCTCTTGAAATTTTAATGATATTTGCATGTAAAAAAGCACTTAGCTCATTTTGAAACATACACTCTTTACTATAACAGTTATAGAAAGGTGGTATCACTATGCCCCTTATTCCATACAACGAAAGTGATGTTGATTTACTAGCTCGTTTAATTCGTGCTGAGGCTGAAGGTGAAGGTCGGCAAGGCGAACAACTTGTTGGATGTGTTGTAGTAAACCGTGTATTTTGCGATTGCTTAGATTTTAAACAACTCCGTACCGTACCTGATGCTGTATATCAAAGCCCTGGTGGATTCGAAGCGGTTCAATACGGATACTTTTATCAACGTGCCCGTGAATCAGAAAAAGAAATCGCAAGAAAAGTTTTACAAGGTGAATGGCGCTGGCCGGCAAGGTGGGCTCTTTGGTATTTCCGTCCAGTCGGGGCTTGTCCGCCCCAGTGGTATAATCAGCCGTTTGTAGGACAATTTAAAAGCCATTGTTTTTATGAACCAAAAGGTGATGAATGTCCGAAAATGTATACACGATAATAAAAACGAAAACACCGAAAGTACTCTTATGAGTACTTTCGGTGTTTTCGTTTTTTAATCAAGCAATCTAATAACAAGATAAATTATTCATCTCCTATAACATGTATATGACATTTTATTAATCGAATGTTTAACATTTACAGAAGTTTCTTAGACTAATAGGACACGGACGGCCTATAGATTATTAGTAAATAACAATTTTTAGTTTTAATGTGTATATTTGCTTATAAAAAAATGATAAACTAGTTTACGCACTGGAAAAATTTTATAATGATAAAAAAGGGGATCACTATGAAATTATTACGTTCACTTCTCATTCTCACTCTTGTTGTATTGTTAAGCGCATGCGGTAATACAGCAATAAAAACCACAAAGGTTCAAAATAACGGTGAAACGACTTTAAACATCGGCTCCCTGAAAGGGTATTATGATGTGCAAACGATTAAAACTGAAAAAGGAATCGTGGAAATTCCTTTTGAAGCAGCCGTTGAAGAAGGCACAATTTTATTACAAATCACAAAAGACGATAAGGTCATTTATGAAGAAGAAGTCACTTCGCAAAAAGAAGGCTTACTTTCTTTTGAAGCGCCAAAATCCGGATCTTATGATTTGATTGTACGCGTAAAAGGCGAAAAAGAAAAAGCAAAAGGAATACAAATACATACGAAGCTATAAAAAAACGGCAAGCAGATATCACTAGCTTGCCGTTTTCGTTTCTAAATCAATTTAGCACAGTACATACTCATCAATTAAAGGAGTTATTTTTCAGCAACTTTTTTCTTTCCTTAATGTATTTTTTTATATTTTCTACACCACTATTTCGCTTCTTCTTCGTAAACTAAAAAACTTAAATTATACTCTTGCAATCTCTCAAATAATACTTCCCCATCGATTTTTAATAAATTCAAATGAATATTAAACGGTATATATCCAGCACGTTTATTTACTCGATACAATCGTTGTCCCTTTACTGGTATAGAAGCGATATACCGATCCTCAATTTCCTCTTCCAATACAATCCCTAAAAACCTTTGTCCTTGGATTCCATAAGGTAAAAGGCCGAATATATCCTTCAAAGCGATTTTTACAGGATATTTAGGATTGCTAATAATCGTAATATATTCCATTTCTAAAATAACAGCCGGTTTCCTCATAATAATTTTTTGAATGGTTTTCCAAAGTGCAACTAATACAACTAATGCAAGAACTGCAAATAAAATTCCTATTATAAAATTAAGCTCTTCTAATAAAAATGCAAGTGTTACTATAAATAAAAACATCTAAACTTCATTTTAAATCCACAACAGAGCAAGTATACTAAGACCATTATGATATAACTAACTACTAATCCTTTTGTGTTGTACAAGGGATTAATAACTTTAATTTTCGAAAAATATTTTGACGTATTACTTTTTTCACTATAAAATAATATGCAGACAACCAAATTCAACCAAAAATATATAAAGGATATACCTTTCTAGCAGCTATATGCTTAGGTATGTCCTTTTTCTTAATTATAAGGGGAGAGTTCATGAAGCAATTCGAAATAGTGTCGATTTGAAAATAATTTGATTAAAATCAACTCATAATTCTTTAAAACAGAATAACACTTCATAAATCAATTATTTTTGGAAAGGGTTAACATGGAAGTAAAGAACTAGTTACGTTACAATCTCATTTCTATTATTAGCAGGTTCTTTGAAAATGACAGATGTAAAGAACATACAATAACAGCAGAAAGACGTAAATAAAGTTTAACTGTTAATAAACGTAGTATTTATCAGAGCATCTTACTCACCTATTTTGCGATTAAACATTACTTTTTACGTACTAATAAACATAAATAAAAGGGGTACAGACGAAATGAACGGTTTAGGGAACTTAATTGAAAATCATGTGGAGACTTTGTTTCTTCTCTTTGTAAGCATAATTGTACTGGTATTTCAAACTATTGTCTTTGTAAGAATAGTAAGAGACTGGTTTAAAAGTAAAAATATAGAGAAGTTAAAAGAAGATAAACAATATATTAAGAAGTTAACTATAGTATACATAGGAATTATGGTAATAGGTGCTATAACAAACTTACCTTTATTCGGATTTATATTGTTAGGTTTTATGTCTAACACTATTATATTAATGTCTTTAAAGATAGAATTGTCTAATACAAAGTCAAATCAGTTGAAAACTGTGAAGAACTCAAAGCTCATGTTATGGTTTGTAATGAACACTATACACTTAATACTTTTCTTTATTGAGGGGATAAAACTGATTAAAAGTATTTAAGGCAATACTTTTGGATAACGATACGACTTCTTATACATCACTGATGAACTATAGAATAATTGCATTACATTGACAAATTTATAGAAGAGACCTTTTATTTTAAAATAAAAGGTCTCTTCTATAAACATATATGTATTAAGATTTATATTTTTTACTGTACAAGGAATAGTTACGATATACAAACCTATAGCGTAGATTGTAACCCAAATCCCTTTCCCTTCAGCTTCTAACTTTTTATAGTTCTTTTTTACATTTTATAAATAAAAAATTTATTGAAGGTTTATTTTCTACATTCTTATTTGATTCATCAATTTCTGACACCTGTACAAGTCCGTATTTTACAAAATCTTGTTTTATGGATTCAGCGTCATAAAAATACATTTTTATGCCTTCCATTATCTCAAAATAGTTTTCATCCAACTGTTTGCCCTTCCCAAACATCGGAGCTTTTTTAGAAACAGTTGTAAAAACCATATATCCGCCTGGTTTTAGCTGATTATAACACTCTTTAATAAATTTCTCTCGCTCATGCTTAGTCAACAAATGAAGAAGCGCATGACTAAATATACCATCATAAAGTTTATTATCAAAAGGCATCTCGTTTACCGAACCGTGATACATATTAATATCTTCTAGTCCGTTTTGCTTCGCTAAATCAATGGCTGTTTTTGAAATTTCAATACCTGTTACATTTATAGAATTATCGATAAAAATCTTTGCGTTCCTTCCATATCCAATACCTGGAACTAATATGTCCTTGACGTTCTTTTCAAGAAAAAAATCCTTTGTCAAAATTGCAGAATCTGTAGGTTCAAATCCCCACATCGTTTGTTTCTCGATAAAACTTGATTCCCAAAATTCCATTATGTTCTATCTCCTTATTCTTTATATAATTTTAGATCATTAATTGGACAAACTATTCGTTGGTATGTGTAAATCCTAGAACACTCTCACATTTTGTGTACAAAATACAAAAAACTCCTCTAAAAGGATATTTGTTCCGTTAATCTAAATGTAATTTTTTCTTCCATACACCTTGTTTCACTAATCTTAATCATTCTAGCTTCATTGAATATAGCATATTAATATGGCTATATCTAATTTAAAGATTGTTTTAAAAATCGATACGTTATCCATCCACTCTTCTATTCAATTTCACTTTTTAATAATCCAAATGAACTGTGCGAAAACATTTCTTTTCACCTAACTTAACATAAAAGAGCACTTGTTTCCGCAAGTGCTCTTTCTAGGGATTTTGAGATACCCCCTAACGAAAGTTAAGTGGATATGAACACTATATGCTTGTCCTTTTTATTCGTGCATAATTTTTATATTATAATTTGAGTTTAAATATACAAACTATTCCCTATTCATTTGTAGATGAAAAAAGCCAAAACTACAATTCCAGTTTTGGCTTTTTTCTTTATTACCTTTTCATATTGTATTGATCTAAAACTTGTTCTAACATTTCCAAAGTTATCGGTTGTACTTTAGTTGTTAACTGATATCCAATTCGCCCATTTGGTTCTGCTGTAACTTGCTGTAAACTCTTTAAATCATGAATCCCTTTTTCTCTTAATTGCATATATAGTTGTTGTTCCGACATTTTTGCTTGTGATAAGCCACCTTTAATAATTTCTCCGTTTTCAACAATAATGATGCTGCTTCCATTTAAAAATTCTTCCACTTTTCGTGATTTCAATTCTAAAAAATGAATGAGGAGTAAAATGCTTGAAAATATAACAGCAGTAACAATAGATGGTATCACTTTCCTACTTAAAACTGGTTCTACAATAATACGTCCAATAGAAACAACAATAATAATTTCAGCTCGAGTCATTTGGCTAACAGATATACTCCCTGTCATTTTTAAAACAAAAATCCCAGTCAAAATTAAAATAATACTTTCAAATAATATAGTCATTATCGCTCAATCCTTTAATGTTGAATATTAGTAGCGTTCTCCATTAAAGGATGAATTATATATTTTTTACACAATCAACGAATTTTTAAACCATTCAGACCATGAAGGATATAATGGTGCCCATCCGTATTCATTACGTGCTTTATCATTTGAAGCTCCTCTTTCCCAGTTCCTTTTCCCATCTTGAACCATTGGATTAGGTGCCCCTATTGCATTTGCATAAATTGGTAACCACTCTTTACTAGCTGCTGGATAATTATCTACAATATTCACCGTCCCCGTTGGCCAATTAAGTGCCAACATAGCTGACCTAGCTGCATCTTCAACATGTATAAAAGAGCTTATCCCATCATTTGCGATAATTTCATTATTACAAACTTGATTTGCAATAAATCCGTTTTCCTCATACCATGTTCCCGGTCCATATAGCGTACCATAACGAAGTATAACCGCTTCTGGCAACTCAGAAACGGCTTCTTCTAATTTCAATATGCCATTAACAGTTACTTGCCGAGGCATAGGAGCAGCAATATCTAGTGAATCTTTTTCAGTCGCAAATGTATCCCCTGGTTCATACGCCCATGAAATACTTTGAGCTATTATTTTCTTTACACCTACATTTTTAGCAGCATCGATAAGATTACGAGTACCCTCAGTTCTAATTTTTGCGTTATCTTCAAAATTCCATGAAGACAACGATGTTAATTGATGAATAACTACATCGGGATTTGTTTCTTCTAATACAGAAAATACAGCCTGTCGGTTAAACACATCGGCTATTACTGGTACAGTACCAACTTCCTTCATTGCTTCTACTTGCGATTCATTACGAATCATTGCAAATAGCGTGTGCCCCTCTTTTATTAACATTGGCAATAAAGAACGTCCTATTACCCCCGTCGCACCTGCCACAAATATTTTCATATATGTTCCTCCTCATTTAGTAATCATAAAAGTGACGAAATATATATGATATATGTGACAAGTAATTGTTTGTAAATATGATTAAGGGCTTTGTTATTGATGAACGAATTAGTCTAGACGTCGCTAAAATCATCATAGAAAAATATAAAAAAGAAAGGAATGTTTAATTATGAGTCCTGTAGTTGGAATAATAGTTGTTATTATTATAGTTACTCAAAGCTTTTTATCATCTCGAAAAACCCCTTATTTAGGTGGAATTCTTCCTGTAGCATACATAGGTTTTATTAGCTTCTTTTTTAATAAACTAATAGCTAATGGTGATTATTTCTCTACATGGCTAATGATAATAGCCGGTTTATGCGGGCTTTTAAGTATATGGAATTCAGGCAGAGAACGTTTTAAAAGAAATAGACAAAAAGAATTAGATCGAATTGAGTTACAGAATCTCTAATTTTAATTTTCTTTTTGTCCTATGCTAGAATCTGTCCTACGCTTTTTATTCCACGGTTCCCTTGACCACGAGCCTCTACACCCTCATCGTCAAGGGACTTTCGCGGCATAAATGCATAAGACTTAGTGATTCCCCCAAATAGAAACTACTTTTAGTAGTTTCGAGATCGTAACTGCTGATAGCAGGAAAAATCATTTATGATTGATATAGCTTTGTACGTTGTTTTACTTGATTAAAATAAAATCCTACAAGTTGAAGGCAATCTCCTCTTTTTTCTTAAATTCTGGAAGCCACTCTCCATGTGTCTCTATTAAATCATCACAAAGGGAAACAATATCATCCAATGACAATTCTGCGGCCGTGTGAGGATCTAGCATCGCCGCCTGGTAAATATATTCTCGATTACATGTAATGGCAGCTTCAATGGTTAGCAGCTGCGTATTAATATTAGTACGGTTTAATGCAGCAAGCTGCTCAGGGAGATCTCCAACATACGTTGGAGTTATGCCACTTCGATCCGCTATACACGTAACTTCCACACAGGCTTTTTCAGGTAAGTTGCTAATCAATCTTCCGGTATTTAGTATATTTCCATTAAATTTAAATGGGATATTCGTTTCAATGGCTTCAATGATACCTGAACCATATTCTTTTGAGCGTACATGGTCTAATGCCTTATTATTGACTAATTCCTCCCGCATGGTTTCCCACCTCTTGATTTGCTGTTCACAGCGGCGCGGATATTCATCAAGGGGAATATTGTATTTTTCGATTAACTCCGGATATCTAGATTTGATAAAGTACGGATGATACTCGGCGTTATGCTCAGATGATTCGGTCACATAATATCCAAACTTATCCATCAATTCAAATCTCACCATGTCATGATGTTTTGTTTTTTGCTTTTCTCTTGCCCTTCTTTTAATTTCTGGATAGAGATTCTCACCATTTCTTGTTACTTCCAATAGCCATGCCATATGGTTAATTCCTGCAATCTTTTCTTGAACACCTTCAGAATCCATGCCCAATGATTTGAATAGTTCGCTTGTACAACTTTGAACGCTGTGACATAGGCCCACTGTTTTAATTGCTGTAAAACGATTCATCACGCCTGTTAATACCGCCATAGGATTGGTGTAATTTAGAAAGAGGGCATTAGGACAAACCTCTTCCATGTCTTTTGCAAAATCTAGCAGCACAGGAATGGTTCGGAGATTACGAAAGATACCGCCTATCCCTACCGTGTCAGCAATCGTCTGCTGTAAACCATATTTCTTAGGAATTTCAAAATCAATCACTGTACTTGGCTTATAACCACCCACTTGAATAGCATTAATGACGTATTTTGCGTCCTTAAGCGCTTCCTTTCGATCTAAATAGGCTTTAATTTGAATATTTTTATTCAAGTTTTCTTTCAAGTTGGTCAACATATTCTCGGAATCTTTTAACCTTTGCACATCAATGTCATATAGTGCGAATTCAAATCCCTCTAACGCTGGAACAAGCATACAATCACCAAGAATATTTTTCGCAAATACCGTGCTACCCGCACCTATAAATGTAATTTTCGACATTTTCATCCTCCTTATGAACCATTTTAATTTATTATTTATCGCAACTAGGAACGACTTTTTAGAATAAAAATCCGTGAAAAAAATCGTCTCATTGCAGTGTTCCTAAAAACAGTTTGTTCTAGTTGAATACCAGCATTCATTAATATGAAGCCATAATCCGATTTAGGACTTTCTAAAAATTAGAACTCCAGATTTCTCTGTCTCCATCTTATGTAACCCTTTGGATAGATCGGTTTTATGTTTTCGGATTAATTTTCCAGTACAGCTGTATGTCTCAATTGTTATATTGACAAGATCTTTTTCTAAATCTAGGATGAACTCCTCGTTTAAAGTGCCATTTACAATAATAAATTCCTCGGGAATATTGGTACCAGTCTTAATACAAACATCTGCGTAAATGGCGATTAGTTTGGTTGAATCATTCACAGTTTCTACTATCGGGTAAAGTAATTCTGGTGCAGTAGGCTTTAAATCACCATTCAATAATACGTCTTGGTATTTTTTCGAAAACCCTAGCCAAAACTTTGCCATTTCAAAATGATCTTTATTTAATCTTTCAAAACGCATGGAAAATTGTGGTACACCAAAAATAACATTGATTAATTGCAGTGCCGCATTTTCAGTCGTATCTTCTGGACTCCACATAATCATATCGGAATGAACAGCAGTGTCTCCTGATAGCAAGCGTAGATCCATAATACCAACACGGTTTGTAATTGCATCATTCGGGCAATCTCCTACCCTGAAAATATTTCCATATTTCCTCATATAAGGTCCGATATATCTTTGTCTGAATTCAATCATAATGGATGGCTTAATTAATTTTAAACTTTCCATAATATCAGTAAATAGACAATCCACCGCTTCCTGTACGGATTCATAATCCCGTTCTGGATCAAATTGAATTGCTTGTCCCTTCGCTCGATTTAAATCAAATAAATCAATAAAATCAAATTTAAATCCGTCTAGATCCCACTCTTTCAGAGCTTTTTCGTAAGTAGATATCAAATATTCCCTGACTTCTGGGTAACGTGGATCCAAAACTCCTGCCTGGAGATTATCACTGAAATATAAAATTTTACTTCGGAATCGCTCCCATGTCTTTGAATAGATTCCTACAAATGGTACACTATACCACAATAAATATTTCATCCCCAAATCATGTACTCTCTCAACATGTTCCCTCATGCCCACGATTCTTTTAGGAGACACTTCCCAATCTCCACAATAAGCATAACCACGATGATCATCTTCTGTCTGCCAGCCATCGTCAACGATAACAGCCCCACAACCTAACTGTTTCGCAATCTCACATTGTTTCTCGATTTCATCATCAGATATGTCCTGATGGAAGCTATACCATGTCGAATACATAGGAAGCTTCGCAGTTTCTGGAACAAAGGATGGCCCATATCCATCCATTTCCTCATACCACACGGAAATATCTTGGATTGCTTGATAATAAGGAATATCCCTCATATCGACTCGAATCACTCCATCATAGGATGATTGAACTTTGGATGGCTCTGTAAATAATGTGATTTGCGCTTTCATCGTTCCAGTTTCTTCGTGGACGCCCAAATTAAAATTAACAGTATCCATCGCATTGGAATATGCTACAGCCAGCCTGTTTTGTCCTTCTTGATTATAGAAACAGCCAACCGGGGCTAATACTGTTGCTTTAGAAGAAAAACCTCCATCCCAATCCACACCGAAACTTTTACTACGGGAGGATCCTGGATGCCAATATGATTGAATATCAACAATTGGGTGATGCCAAACTAAATTAACTTTTGGGAATTGAATTGGTTGTTCTGATCCTATATGGATATGAACAAATAAAACTCCATTTTCTTCTCTTTGGTCAATTTTGACTTTGACACTCTCTTCATGAATGGCCTCAATGTTTACCTTATGTGTGATCATAGCCTCTCCTCCTCTTTTTCTTTTTTAGAATATTGAATTATGAAGCTACACCTTTTAAGCGAGCAAAAATATTTTTTGTAAACAATACGATGACTAGTGCAATACCACTACCACCAAACATGAAAAATAGACCTGGATATATTAAAAAAAGAAGTGACATCAAAATGAGAGTGATGATGATCATGATCGTTTTTATCGGATTTGCTATGCCTATAAATGTGGCATATTTAAAATAATGAAATGTTTTTACTTCAAAATGATTAAATGTCTGAATAATATAGAGTAAATTCACTACATAAAATAAAAGCATTGACAAACTCATTAGGGAAAGAACCCTACTTACCAAGGTGTCATACATTTGAAAAAAATAAAGATCCGTCATAAGTATCGAACCTATTAAAACGATGAAAAAACCCATTTTGTTCGATTTTTTAAAATTAGATTGATAGGAATTCCAAAAAGTTGCTACCATTTTTGTATCCTTTTTGTTAATCAAATCCATTATTAATTGGAACATAGCAACAGTCGATGGGAATAATCCAAACACTCCAAAACCAATCAATGTAAATCCAATCCACAATAAATTAAGGAATAACAATTTCATGACCCATTCTAATAAATGATAAATCCTTGCGATCACGGCCCACTTCCTCCTTTCTGTCTTCCTTGATCAGGTAGGAAATAAACATTATTTGATACCTGTATTTTGAACACCATCCAGGATAAAGCGCTGTGCTACAAAAAATACTATAATGGGAGGAATACAAATTAATAGAGTCGAAGCCATGATAGAAGTCATATCAACTCCAAACATCCCTTTGAATTGCATGAGTCCCAACGTTAAAGTGTATTTACTTTGATCGTTCAGAAAAATTAATGGTCCTAAATAATCATTCCATGAGCCTAACATTTGAAACACACCGACAACCACCAATACTGGAGCCATTAACGGAATGAATATCCGATAAAAAATTTGAAAATGGTTCGCCCCGTCTATGAGCGCTGCTTCTTCCATTTCTTTAGGAACTCCTAATAAAAATTGGCGAAGTAAAAAAATGAAATAGGGTGATCCGAAAAAGGTAGGAACAATCAGTGGTTTTAGAGTATTAATCCAGCCCAACTGATTAAATTCCATATATAAGGGAATTGCAGTTACATCCCAGGGAATCATCATTCCTGCTAGTAAAATTAGAAAAAGAACGTCCCTTCCTTTAAAGTTGAATCTGGCAAATCCATAAGCTACTAAAGAAGATGATAATAGTTGTCCGATGATTCCTAATCCTGTAACAATCAAAGAATTTTTCAGAAATGTTGTAAAAGGTAAAACTGTCCAGGCTGTATAAAAATTACTAAATTCAAACTGAGACGGAATTAGTTTCGGAGGAAATACAAATGTCTCAGCAGGGGTTTTTACAGCTGTAATGAACATCCAAAGAAATGGTGCGATAAAAAATAAACAAAAAATAATCAGTATTGTATGTACAATAATCTTCGTTGTTATACTTCTCGTAATCATCATATTCCTCCTTTCCTATTTTTGTTTCTTTTTCATTTCATTTTCATAGTAAACCCAAGTATTAGATGACTTGAAAACCAGTAATGTCAGAGCCAAAATAATTAAGAACATAAACCAAGCATTTGCGGATGCATAACCCATTTTAAAATACTTGAAAGCATTTTCATAAACATACATCGCATAGAAATACGTCTTTCTTAAAGGTCCTCCACCTGTTAGAACAAGCGCGAGTGTTAACTGTTGAAATGCTGAAATGATAGCAGTAATGACATTAAACAGAATGGTTGGACTCAGCATCGGAAGTGTTATTTTACTGAACTTGTGCCATTTACTTGCACCATCTATATCTGCAGCTTCATATAGGTCTTTCGGTATATTTTTTAAACCGGCTAAGAATATCAGCATCATAGTCCCTTGCCCCCAAATACCTGCAAACACGATGGCAAAAAGTGACCAGGTTGGATCATTTAGCCAGTTTGGTCCATTAATGCCTATTAATGATAGTAGATAGTTTAATAAACCGTATTCTCCGTCGTACATCCATGACCAAATCATTGAAAGGGCTACTCCCGAAACAACCGTAGGAAGATAGAATATCGTTCTATAGCCTGAAAGCCATTTTACTTTTTGATTTAATAATATAGCTAGCAAGAGAGCAATACCGATGTTTAACGGTACTAAAATAGCAGCAAACTTAAAGGTAACTCCTAAAGATTGCCAAAACACTGGATCATTTGTAAACATATCAACATAATTTTTGAAACCAATAAACGTTGGGGTTCCAACAGTAGGCCAATCAAAAAAGCTTATGATAAGAGAAAAAATCAAGGGTCCGAACGTAAAACAGATGAAACCAATGATCCAAGGAGAAATGAATAGATAGGGAGTAAGGTCTCCCCATCTAATCTTTGATAGAATGGATATGGGTCGTTCGGGAACCGTTTGAGTTATTTTATTTTCAGTTTTTATAATCATGAAATGATCCCCTTCTTTCTCTTAAACTATTTTTTCAATGCAGGCTCTGTTAATTTAACCGCTTCATTCAAGGCTTTATCTGCTGAATTTTGCCCTAATAATACACTGCTAATTGCATAATCTAGTTTTTTGTCAACTTCTGTCCATTTGTTTGTAAGTAAAAAGCCTGGAGTATCTGATGATCTTTCAAGCATAGTATAGAATGTACTTAATAACTGATCATTTTTATGACTTTGTTCGGAAACCACACTCTTAAGTACTGGCATATCAGTCTTTCTCATTTCTGCTGCTTCTGCTGATACAAAGTATTTGATAAATTTCCAAGCTAGGTCTTTCTCTTTAGAGTCTTTGGCCATTGCAATTCCTGCAGAATGGATAACACCCTTTGAAGGTTGTCCATGAAAGGATGGAATTTCTGCAGTTCCAAAATCCATGCCAGCCTTTTTAAAATCTTCTAAAGGCCAAATGCCGTTCTCGATCATAGCGATTTTCCCTGATTTGAAACTTTCAGTGACTTTATCAGACACAATAGCACTATTTTCATCAATCATTTGTTGAAAGCCATTAAGGATTTCTTGTGTTTTTGAACTATTCATATATCCATCTACCTTTTTGCCATCAGGACTAATGAAACTACTCCCATTACTCCATACATATTCTTGGAATGCATATGAATTTTTTTTGGAAGAGAGAACAAACCCATATTGTTTCTTTTCAGGATTGGATAACTTTTTCGCTGCATCACTGAACTGCTCCCAAGTCCAACCAGAAGTCGGAAGAGGTACCCCTGCTTCTTGGAAAAGTTTTTTATTGTAGTAAATGACGCGAGTGGTAAAACCAATTGGAAATCCATAGGTAGTATTTTTAAATTTGTGATAGTTTAGAATATTCGTATAAAAATCATCAAAAGTAGTTTTAAAACTACTGTCTTTATTTACGTAGTCATCAAGTGGCTCCAGAGATTTATAGTAATCTGGATAGTTCCACATATACATGACATCAGGGGGATTTTTTGCTCCGAAAGAAGCAGCAAGCTTATCCTCAAACCCGTCAGCATATGCTTCAACTTGCACTTTCACTCCTGGATTCGCCTTTTCAAACTTTTTCGCAATATCTTGTTGGTATTTGAGACTCTCTCCAGTATCCCATGTAGCAAAGCGTAATACTTTCTCCCCACTTTTACCTTGACTAGAAGATTTCTCACTGTTCCCGCAGGCAGAAAGCAGCATTGCAAAAGAAATAGCTAAAATTAATAATAACGATATTCTTTTTTTCAACATAAATCCCCCTATCATTTTTTGAAGATCAATTTTGTCTTTTGTAAAACAATTTTTAGACCTAACTTTAAGAATGCGCTTTCATTCCTTCTTAAAAATTTTTTAAATTCCCTCACCTCCACAACTTTTTCTAATAATCAAACTAGTCGGAACCACCACTTTTAATGGCAGTGTTCTCCCATCAATGCGTTCAACTAGAAGATTTACTGCTACTTTCCCCATCTCCTCGGTATGAACTTTTACAGTGGATAATGGAGGAGTAACAAATTCGCATAATTCAATCCCATCAAATCCAAAGATTGCGATATCATCAGGAACTTTTAATCCTGAATCCGTTAAAGCTTTCAAAGCACCAATGGCCATAGGGTCACTTCCAATGAAAAAGGCGGTAGGGAGATTCCCTGAATGGATCGCTTCCTCCATTAGCGTTAAGCCATCTTTCGTTGTCCATTTTCCAATATAAGTATATTCTGGGTTATATAATCCCAGTTCCGTTAGCATTTTTTCATATGTTCTTTTTCGTACATCATGAATCTCTAATTTTCCAGATAATCCACCAATGGTATATGATTGACCACCAATATAGCCTATTTTTTTGTGTCCTAAATCCAATAGGTATTGAATAACCTTTTCAGTAGCTTTTTCAGAATCTATCACCACTGAATCATATAGTTGTTCGTCAGGAGATACATCGACAAACACTAAATGTTGTACTTGCTTTACTTGATTTTCCACCTCTTCTTGACCTATGACTCCTACTACTATTAATCCATCCAATCCTTCTAGATCCTTTTTATTGAAAGGAGGTCTCAACACTTTCGATAGTTCAATTCCCAATTCAATCATCCTCTTTTCAATTCCATTACGAATGGCCAAAAAATATGGATCATCAAATTCCGATTCCTGAGAAAGATACATCAAAAGCCCAATTTTTCCGTACTGCTTAGGATTGGTAATTTTTTTTTCTATATTTCGTTGCTTTTTAGGTATGTAATCTAACTCTTCTGCAGCTTGAAGGATTTTTTTCCGAGTCTCTTCTGTAACGGATAAAGTTTGATCCTCATTTAACACTCTTGATACAGTCGTTTTTGATATCTGTGCCTTTTTGGCAATTTCATTTAATGTTACCAATATGATTACCTCTTTTTCTATTTTTAGTAAATAAAAGTAATAATTTAGTGAATTTTTACTTAAATATAATATATCAGAGGTGAAAAACGAGCGCAATATTAATTTTCATAATTTTCAATTTAATTTTTCGCCACTATTCACCCATATTGAGATTCAAGGATCCGCAGATTTTAATAACTATTAACATTCACTCATTTTTCATTACGATATAAAGAGCGAAAAAAGTCCAGTGAATAAATCAATTAATTCAGTAAACTAAAATAAAAATTTACTGAAGAAACATTCAGCCTCTTCAACTGTAATTGCATTAATCTCATTGCTATTGGATTTACGATTCAGCTAAGTGTTTAATAAAATAAGTAATTGCCCAAATTAATGTCGCAAATTGAGTGAGAAAATACATTGTCCATTCAAAACCAGTCAATTTTCTATCTCGTTTAACCTTCTTTAAGTACCTGTAAAGTATGAATGTACTCAAAAACATAAGTAACAACGATAATTGCTGTAAATCATCGACTATACGTACCGCCATAGACTCCATCCTCCTCCTATTCATAATAAAAGCTACACTTTAAGGATACCATTTATTGGCAGTTTATTTCCATTTATCATACTTATGTCGTAAACAAAAAGAGCACTCAGCTATTGAGTGCTCTAAAAAATGTTAATTTTGATTTAACACATTTTCCTTATAATGGTTTCATATAATTCTACTTACTTTTTATAATTTAACTTTATCACTTTTGGTATATGCTTACTATCATATTTTCTCGTATAAGTTTCGCCATCTGGAGTAACTAATTGTAATGCAATTTCACCACAAACACCATGCGGTATTTCAAATTCACCTTGTGCATTTGAAATACTACGTTCCTTATTTTCAATAGAATCTTCATAAATTTTCACATTAAATATAGGTTCGTTATTTTGATCTACGATAATACCTCTTGAATACTTAGCAATTGCTATGCATTGATCATCTTTTTTATAATATTTAGTCACAACCATTGCTCCAATTACTATAGCAATACATACAAACAAGAGAATTATTTTGCGTCTCACAACAAACCTCCTTATACATATTATTCTTTTTTGAATTGAAAATTTAACTGTCCCGATTGTTTGATTTCCTCAATTACTTTGCGAATACCTTCTTCAATCTTATCTTCTTTTACATTGGATACGTTTAACTTTAACAACTTTTCTTTATGAAAATCATTTAAATAATTTCTATCAATTGAATCGATACTTATTTGATTTTCGCCTAATTTTTTTATAAATGTTTCTGTAACTATGTTTTTCTGTATTTCTAGACAAGTGTGTATTCCCAATGTTTTTTGCTTTTTAAACGTAAATAAAAGCGGGTTTTCATTATGCACTTTTTCTAATGTTTCTGCTAGTTTTATTGATCTATTGTAGTAGGAAGAATTAATTTTACTTTTATGACGTTCAAACATGCCACTCTTTATATAAATTTCTAAAGCAGCTTGAGATATCATTGGACTATCAATATCTAAAATTTTTTTATATTTATGAAAAGCATTTGCAATAGCCGGTGGAATAACTGCCACACCGACTCGTAAACCTGGAAAAATAATCTTTGAGTAACTTTTCAAATATATTACATGATTATAATTATCAAAGCTATATAACGGATCTACCTTTGAATCATTTTCTAAGTCTGCTAAATAGTCGTCTTCCACTATAAATACATTGTATTGCTTAGCTAATTGGACAATTTTTTCTTTCTCATCTTTAGAATAAGAAGTTCCAAGCGGATGATGATATCTCGGTATCGTATAAAAGAACTTTATTTTTCCAGTTCGAAATATGCGTTCCACTTCATTCAAATCAATGCCTTCATTTGTTCGGTTAATACCGATTACAGGAATTTTATTTATTTCTAGATATTCAATATATAGATGATAAGTTGGCTGTTCAATTAATATCGCTTCATTTTCATTCGGAAATGGTATAGAAGTTAATATAGCAAGCGCCTGCTGCACACCTGACGTTATAAAAATATTTTCTTCTTTTGTAAAGACTTGATAGTTTGCCAGCTGTTTTTGAATAACCGTAATTAAAGATGGTAAACCTTTCGGCTTTCCATATACAAATAAATCATTTTTATATGTATCAATGGCCTTATTAATACAATGTTGAAAATCTAAGTACGGAAAAACATCTGGATCTGGTGCTGAAGAAGCAAAGTCAATTATCTCGTTATTTTCTATGGTGCTCCCAGACTTCTTAACAACGTAGTACCCACTTTGAGGGACGGAATAAATAATATGACGCTTTTCTAATTCATGAAATGCACGTATAACTGTCGCCTTATTACATTCATATTGCGTAACGAGTGTCCGAATAGACGGTAGTTTCTTCCCTTCTTTTATCTCTCCATTTTGAATCATATTTTCTATGTTGTTTAAAACATGTAAATACTTATACATCTCACACCTTCTTCAGCAATTTTGTATTGTTACAGCTTATATTTATGAACATACTTTTTCGAATTTCTATTTAGATTTTTTATTCAATTATATATTACTTCACAATTTCTCCACTTAACAAAGGAATTATAATTCATGAATAGAATATCTTCATGAATAAATAAAAAGTGAGGGATATATAATGCAGCGCTTAAATACGATTGATATTAGTAATGTACTAGAATTAGAAAAAGCTCTTTCGACTTTATTAAATGAAGTGATTTCTTCAAAACAAGACCTTGAAAATTGGTTAAAAGAGCAATCTAAATTAATTTGGAAAATCGAAGAACAATTAAGATCACACTATATTGCCTTTCAATGTAATACAAATAACAAAGAAATAAAAGATACTTTTGAACATGATCAGCAGTTTATACGACCTCTTTTAAAACGTTATCAACATTTATTTAATAATAAATACTTACAGTCACCTTTTCGAATGGAATTAGATTCTAAAGTATATGGTTTATTAGATGCTAAAATAAAAAATGCTCAAACGCTATTTTGTGAGGAAAACATCGAGTTAGAAATTAAAGAAGACAATTTAGTAACAGAGTACTTTGAAATTACAGGAGGATTAAGTGGAATTTGGGACGGCGAAGAAAAAACAATTACGGAATTACAATCATATTTACAAGATCCAAATCGCGATATTCGTAAACGGGCAAAAACCCTCATTTCTGAACAGTATATATCTGTTGAAAAACAGTTACAACAAATATTAAATGATTTAACAAAAATCCGACATCAAAAGGCTTTAAATGTTCAGTTAAATAATTATCGTGATTATATGTTTAAGAAATACGAACGCTTTGACTATACAGCAGAAGATTGCTATGAACTAGCTGAATCGATTCGTAAGTACGTTGTGCCACTTAAAGATAAAATATTACAAGAGAAAAAAGAGAAACTACAAGTGGATACGCTTCGTCCATGGGATGTAACAGCTGTAGCTCCTGATCAAAAAGTACTTAAACCTATTACAAATGAAAATGATTTAATTGAAAAAAGCACTCAAATCTTCAATAAACTAGATGTTGAATTTTCAGCACTTTTAAACCGAATGCATAAACATGAATGCCTAGATTTAATAAGCCGGAAAGGCAAGGCCGCTGGTGGTTTTTGTGAGTACTTACCTTCTTCTCAATTATCATTTATTTTTATGAACCTTAACTATACACAAGATGATGTTATCACTTTCATACATGAAATGGGTCATAGCATTCATAACGAACTCATAAAACCAATAGAGTTGCGACAGTTTATAGAAATTCCCGCCGAAACAGCTGAACTAGCTAGTATGACAATGGAATTATTCTCAATTGACTACTGGGAGAATTTCTATACAAACAAAAAAGATTTAAAACAAGCGAAAATCAACTTCTTTAAAGATATTATTTCATATTTACCTGTTATGCTTATCGTAGATCAATTTCAACACTGGCTTTATGAAAATTCGAATCATACTTCTGGAGAAAGAAATGAAAAATACTTACAACTTCAAAAAACTTATCAGTCTAGCGTCATACATATTGATGGTTACGAAAACTGGATAGCAACGAGTTGGTTACCTGTACTCCATATTTTTGAAGTGCCATTTTATTATATTGAATATGCAATTGCACAACTTGGTGCGCTACAAATGTATAAACAATATAAAGAAAATCCTAAACAAGCTCTAGAGAAATATAAAAAAGCTCTATCGCTAGGCAGCTCAAAATCAATAAAAGAAGTATATGAAACAGCTGGCATTCACTTTGATTTTTCAGGTGAAACAATTAAAGAACTAATGACATTTGTAGAAAAAGAATTAGAATTACTTGAACAAATATAAGAAGAAAGCTGCACCTATATTTTAGGTGTAGCTTTCTTCTTTATTTTATTAATCAGTTCTATGTACTGAAAATCTCCATATCCGATTGTTGGAAAAAGATGAAACAACTTTATTAATAATTCTTGCGTTGATAAATCTTTATTCTTAGAGATAAATTTCATTACAACATTATCTTCTTTTAGCATTTCTAAATATAAGTCTACAGCCTGATACATTACTGGAAGTAATTCAACAGATGGTTTTTCATGATTCACCAACACTTCTTTATATACAGAGTGATAGTTACCTAACTTAATTTCAGTTTGACTAACTTTAAATTCATCCTCTCTAAAACTATTTAAAACAATTCTCCCCTTATAGCCTGACTCCTCAAGATAAGAAAGGATCGTCAATAGATTCATTTGGCAAAACATATCCTCACCAAACCATAAAACAATACATTCATAGTTATTCTTAAAAAGATTATTTAATGGATCTATAACCTTTTTTATATAATCCTCAACCGAACTATTATGCCCTGTTGCTCTTGTTTTAATAAACTCCGCATCAAAAACTTGTGTAGTAACCAGGTTTACACACATCGCTTCGTTAAATGGTGCATAATCAGACTCACCCATTAGCTTTTTGTTTTTAAATTCTTCATACATCATTTGACCGTTTAATATGTTAAGTACATCTTTATCAAACAGATAACTCTTCGCATTTCGTAACTGCTCAACCTCTACTTTTCTAGAAATATTCATTTTAAACTCCCCTTCTTTATTTATATTGAGTTTAACAAATGATTGAATAGGCATTTTGTTAAGTTGAAATTCTCTTGGGTTCATTCCAAAAACATTTTTGGAAGCTCTACTATATCAATTTTAAAGGATTTCGAAAATCAAAACACGAATTTTGTAAATTAAGAGATGATTAGTTTTCTAATTGAAAATTTATGCTTAGAAAGGAAGTTACAATGAACGAGTTAGAAAAAGAGATACTCCACTTAATAAATGAACAATATCCATTAAATTTTATTAACATTAAATCCATAACGAACGAAATGTATCAATGTCTCGCGGAAGAAGGTACATACTTCATTAGAATTACAAACTATAAAACGTATGAAGAGCAGTTAGAAGAAGTTACATATACGAATTTTTTACACCAAAAGGGCTTAGGAGTCCCTCCAGTAATACCTTCTTTAATGGAGAATTTAGTAGAGAAATTAACATTAGACAAGGAACTTTTCGCTGTATTATATAAAGCTGCTCCTGGTATACATTTACCAAGAAGTGAATGGAATGCTAATGTGTTTAAAAAGCTTGGTCAACAAATTGGTAAATTGCATCGTATATCTAAAAAATTTGAAAGTATTGAACCGCTAAAACATATTTGCGACTGGTATGAAAATGAAGAATATAATTTTCTTAAGTATATCCCTAAAGAAGAGACTATTATTAGAGAAATTGCATCTGATACTTTATCTTCCATAAAAAATCTACCAAAAACATCTACGAACTACGGCCTGATCCATGGGGATTTATGGCTAGAAAACATTTTAGTTGATAATGATTCAAACTTAACAATGATTGATTTTCAAGACTGTGAAAAACATTTTTACATATTCGATTTAGCAGTTCCTATTTATAGTGCGATAGAATACTCATTTACTGGAAATGGGAATATTGTTGACTATGAGAATTCAATTACAAAAGCAATACTTGATGGGTATCAAGAAGAAAATGAACTACCTAAAGAAATGATAGACAAACTTCCCTTGTTTATAAAATTAAAGGAGATATTTGAATATAGTTTAATGCATATGTATTGGGATAAAGAAGAATTAACTGAGGAACAAGTACGGATAATGAATCTTTATAGAATAAAACTTGAAAATGAGTATCCCTGTATCAATATTTAAAATGGATGTTGTTTAACTACAAGGAAACTTTAGTTGAACAACATCATTTATTAGTTAATTACATACTAGGCAACATTTGATTTTTAATCACAAATATAGGTTCAATAATTTGTTCAAATATATTTCGTTTTCCGGAGAGACTTTCTCAGAAAACCTAGCTGCAATAATAATAGGAGCCCATTGAAAAATTTCATTTCTTGATAAATCAGTATTTCTGCAATATATATGTAAATACATTTCAGCTAATTCTACTGAAGCCTGAGCATACAATAGATAGGTACGAAACACATCTGCACGAATATCACCTAAACTAGCATCTACCCAATCTATTATTTTCACATTATCATTACTCAACATTAGATTATATGGGTGAAAGTCTCCATGACATAATCTGGGTTCAAACTTGATTGAATCTAACTTTTTCAATATATTTTCCTTTTGTTTCTCATCCAAATTATGTACAGATTTAATTTGACGCTCTAACCTTTCCCTCATTGATTCCATTTCATCCGTATTCACTCGTATAGCATGAATCTTTTTTTGTTCATTAACACAAAGGCCGATGTAATACTCTGCCTCATTTAGATTATTAAGCAGAAGATTACCAACACTTTCTCCTTTTACATATTCCATAATAATTGCCTGTCTATCTTGTACCTTTTTCACCTCAAATACGCTTGGAACTGGTAGTCCGCATGAAAAAGCATATTTTTGTTTTTTTGCTTCGTTTATAGCCTCTGTATCTGGGAGGTATTCTTTAAATAATTTCACAACCTTATCATCATATAGATAAATTTCTGCTGTATTCCCTTTTGCAATCGGATTACTTAGATTCACTTCATTTCCCTCCTTAAAACAAATTCAAATAACGCTTTATCTCTTCATTTAAATTCATTGTAATCATAACGAAAACCTTCTTCACGAAGATACAAAAAACTTACCACCTTCTATCCTAAATAGAAAGTGGTAAGTTTAATTGTTTAGAAATACCGGAATGAAACTTTGGTGTATGCAAGACAGTAAATGAATATCCCTGTTGAATAAACGATACTGCATTACTTTTACATTCAAATGGAATACTATTTTTCTTAAATTTGTTTTGCATTCGTTGTAAAAATGCTTGATCTGGTGTTCCGAAAGAAACGTGTACTTTCGGTGGTAAAGCTTTCATCGCAATTGGAATCCAAGGTCGCTGCCACCAAGTCGCAACGATGTATGCAGTGCCACCTATAACAAAGTTGAAAATGTCCCCATCTTCCATCGTTTTCATATTAAGATTTGATTTCAACCATTCCGTAAATACAGGTACACTTTTAACGGGAAGACCGATTTCCCTTACGTATAAAATATTTAACGGTGAATGCGGTACTAATACATCTTCTTTAACATAACTATGTGCGATAATTTCGAGAAGATTTCCATCACCGTCTTTAAAGTATAAATTGAATAGGCCGTTCTCCTCACCAATTGTATTTCCATCTTTCCACTTCACAATGAGTAATCCAGAACCTTCAAGCCATCTTGCCGTTTCATGAAATTTTGAGTATGGAATCTCAAATGCGAAATGCGCAGGTGCAATTGGTTCATATGCTTCCTGAAAACTAATTGTTGTGTATGGTGTTACTTCAAATTGAATAAATGATGCTGTTTCTTTTTTTATTGGAAAAGATAATATATCTCCGTATACTTGTTTTACTCCTTCTATAGAAACAGTTTGTAGTTTAATTTCTGAAATGTGTGTAATCATTGTAATAAACCTCCAAATTCATTATATTTATTAGTATTGTATTTCAAAAACTAACAGAAAAAATCCATCTGGAGATTGAAACTTTAATTAAAAAAACTACTACTTTTGTATTAGAACAGTTAAGTTAACATTTTCGGCTAATGCAATAAAATCTTAATTTCAAGCAGTTTGCGTTTTAGTACAAACAATTGGTATGAACGACCACATCAGGATATAATGAATAATATCTTAAGCTAAAAGGAGTGTTATATTGTGACTCAAAGAATTTCTTACTATGATGCTGCACCTGATGCTATGAAAATTATGATGGACATGGAAAAGTACACAAAGCAATCAACGATTAATCGAACGACTAGAGAGCTTATTAAAATTAGAGTTTCTCAAATAAATGGCTGTGCTTACTGCATAGATTTACATACATCTGATGCACGAAAAATGGGAGAGACTGAACAAAGAATTTATTGTTTAAGCACTTGGGATGAATGTACTTTTTATACACCAGAAGAAAAAATCGCTATTGAACTAGCTGAGCATATTACACTTATTCCTACTAAAAGAGTTCCTGATTCCTTATATAAACGAGTATGTGAACATTATGATGAAAAACAATATATTGATCTTGTCTTAATTATTAATCAAATTAATAATTGGAATAGAATTTCTATCGCGATGGGAAATACACCTGCTAAAAAATAACAACATAAGCAAACATCTTTCTTACTATATACGTTATATCTTTATTGAATACGCTTCAAAAAGGTTGATTCTTATATCTTACAAGAACCAACCTTTTTAGGTTATATTGCATTAGGAATTTACCAATGTTTTCTTATTTCTGCTACTATAACTTCCGGATAATCCCAATGTAACAGATGGGTAGAATCTGGGATTAGTTTTACTGTCGCTCTCGTTCTCTCACTAAAAATACTCGCTGTCTTCCCTCTATACTCATCCCAAATTTCTGGTACTGTAGCACGAAGTAATATTATATTAGATGGTAACTCCTCATATATATCCATTGTTTCATCCTTGTGCATACCTCTTACGATATTACCAGCTGTTGTACCCCTCGCATGCCAACATACTTTATTATCTATTTCTATACCAAGATCCTTAACTGCAAGTTCTAATAATGGAGACCATCTTGTATAAACTTCTTTTTCACTTTTAAAGAAATCATCCCAACTATTAAATACATACTCTTCAAAGTCCTTTTCATAATAAGCAATTTCTTCTTCCAACGTTTCTTCTTGAAACCTTTTCGTTTGATACCCTCCATCAATGAGAATACTGCCTAATACCTTTTCTGGATTATTTAATAAATAAAATAGCGCTACAAAACTTCCCCATGAATGTGATAGAAAATAGAAATGTTCAATTCTCAGTTCATTTATTATTTCATTTAACCAATTTGCTAAATTTCGCATCTCATAATCTTCTGTTTTTTCAAAGGACGGTGTTTTACCATGGCCAGGTGCATCAATGGAAATAAGTCTATACTCTTCCTTTAGTTCTTCTGCGATTTCTATAAAACTTAAACTTGTACTACCTAATCCATGTAAACAAAAAATAACGGGTTTATCATTTCCTCCCCACTCAGTAATATGTACGTTTAATTTTTCATTGTTAATATAGTAACGTTTCAAAACAATTATCCTCCATATTTTAATTTTTAAATTTACATTATACTTATTTCTATTATTTTCAAGTTTCCCCTGCTTTTGTTCATACAAAAAAGCAGATTGTCTTTAAAAGAAAATCTGCCTTTACGCTAATGTATATTATAATTTAACAGCAATAATCATAAACCTTTTTGAATTCGTACGAACCCCTTTTTCAGAACTATTCGCATCAATGAATTTTTGTAAAATAGTAAAATCCTCTTTCTCTTCTCCAAATCTAGGAATAATAGGCGTATGTTTTAATAAGAAAATGAGATCTTCAGGAGTACTATAATAATCAGTTACATCATATTCACGTACTTGCACAAGTTCAAATCCTGCACTAATAAGTTCACTCATATACTTTTCTTTTAAAGTCCCATCTCTATCGCCTAAGCATTGTCCTCTTCCAAATGCTTCTTTAAGATTCAATTTATCATGTTCGCACACTTGTTGAGTTAAGAAAAAAGCACCTTTTTTCATTACTTTTGCTAATTCGGATGCTACAAATGGTGCATGACAACTAGAAGCAATATCAAAATGAGCATGCGGAAACGTTAAAGCTTCCGAATCCATTTGAAGAAACTCAACGTTTTGTACACCTGCTTTTTTCAAGTTGGAATGTGCTTTTTCAATCATGCCATTTGAATTATCTATTCCAGTTAGTAATTTAGCTGAGGATGCTATGTTAAGTACATTTTCTCCGCCACCTGTACCAACATCAAGTAACATGTCTGATGGTTTACATCTTTCTTTCACTTCTCCATAAAAGTCCCAAGTTTCTCCAACTATTTTACATTTTAATTTACTAAAATCCCACCCATTTAATCGTCCTACTTTATCATAATAGTTTTTATACTCTAATTCATTCATCTTAATATTTCCCCTTTGTAAAAATGTATGAAATGTTTAATTTTGATAATCCTCGAAATAGACTCATAGTTGATAGTATCTTAAAAGAGCCTATGTCTCCTTTTATAACTGATACATGTTTTTTCAGCTCCGAACAACTAGTTACTTTGAACAATACGGCATTTCATCTACTCCACCTCTGTTGGAAAATTATATGTATAAAAACCTTTTTGTTTAATTATATATTATAAAATACAAATTATTAATACAATATGTTTTAAAACACCACATGAAGTTTACATAATAATATTATATTTTATTTTTATCGATAATATTCTAAATGACCTCTCCCCAACCACACATGCTATCCAAAAACAACACTTACCGTTTTTCCATGTTCAGATAAGCTATATTCCACTTTAAGTGGTATTTCTTGATAAATTTCGCGTTTTATTAGTTGATCTTTTTCTAATTCCCTAAGTTTCTTCGCTAATGTTCCTTGAGATATATCTGATATTAATCGCTTTAATTCACCAAACCGTTTTGTTCCATCTGTTAATAAAATAAATAAAATGAGTGGTTTCCATTTACCACCGATTATTTGTAATGTTGCTATTACCCCTTTTAATTTCGGTTCTTGTAAATCCATTTTCTCACCTCTGCCATCCCATCATAGATCATAAAAAATTTTTTATGTTATTTCTCAGTTTACCTATTCATTAGTACGAAAGTTACGACTAAGTACAAATAAAGTGCGTACTTTTCAATATTCATATTTTAACGAATAATAAAAGCAACACAGATTAATTTTTAATTTTATATTAAGGGAGAGGCTTAATCATGTCTTTTACTACATTAAAAGATAAGCAAATCGTTATCATTGGTGGGAGTTTTACTGCCCACAAATAGCTGGATAAATAGTTTAATGAATATATCACAGCACTCACAAACTGTTTTTCTCCTTTATCGTTATTTTTATACTGTAATAATTGTATAACATATCAATCATTACACCATTTTATTTTCCAACCTTTTAACCTTTGTCTTGGTGTAAAATAACATGTGTAGGAAATAAAAATATTTAAAGGTCCAATTTCTTAATTTTCACATTAAGAAATTGGACCCTCTTTCATTACTTTGGAATATTCATAACACGTTATTACATTTATTATTAAGAATATACGCTTTATATTAACTGCTTCAGTTGAGTTAGTCTTTTTAATAACACATAAACTAGTTAAATTTTACTTATTAAGCTCCAAACATTCATAAACTGCCATCATATCTCGTTTATCCAACTCACGAATACGATTAAAAATAGGTATATCCTCAACAGCTTCCGTTCGTAAGCTTTCATCCACAACATCACTAACTTTTCCAATTAACCATGTCTCTACGTCTATCCCATCAACAATTTCTTTAAGCCCTTCATCGTTAATACCACTTGCGTTACAAGTTACACATGGAATTGTTAATTTAAACACACCATCATGTAGATTATCTTCTGTTATAACTTTCTTTCCTTTACAGAATGGGCATGGGTTGCTTTTTTTAATTTTATTAATTTGGGTAACTATTTTTTTGTAACCAAATGCTTCATACACATATGTTAGTTTTTTATATTTACCATTTGTGAAATACTTATCTATAATGGTTTCTCTTGTTTCATACACATTAGGAAAATCACAAACAGTTATTTGATTATTAACGCTAATAGATTCTATATTTCCTTTTATTTCGTCCCAGAATGGTAAAACATTTTGTAACACCATTTCATAGTTTGAAAAGCTTGCCTGCTCTAATTCAAACATTTTCAGTGCAACTTGTAGTTTTCTTGGCAATAAAGAAACATCTTCTGTCAATCTCATATCGCCACCAACAATAGATTTTAATTTATGAAGTGCAGGTAAATCACCGACTATTTTCAACACTTCATCAACTGGTTGATTGATAATTTCACGAATATCGAAGTTATCAAATTTAAGCGGTTTATGATGATTTAAAACTGTCCCCTCACAAATTGGACATACACTCATTTCTTTAGATTCTTTAATTTGTTCTTTAATAGCTGCTTTAGAAATAACAATATATCCGCCAATAATCGTATTAAATCCTACCCATGTTCTACGTGTCTTTCCTTTTTTGTCATAAAATGATTTTTCAAAATATCCGTACCAAAATGTATGTTTTTCTTCTTCTGACATATCATTATAGCTCTTTGACAAATCGTGACCAAGTTCATTTTTAATTTCTTCAAATAGAAATTCTATTTTTTCATACTGATAAAATTTTAGCACTTTCATGATTTCTGGATCGAATAGACCATCCCAAAATGGAACATTTTTATCTTGGATTGTAATCTCTTTATCAAAAATTTCAATTTGAAGACGTCCGGAACAAGATGGACAATGATTTTCCTGTGAATAGAAATCAAAACTTCTCGTATCTTTATTAGTCGGATGGGCAGCTACAATATGATTAATCAATCCACCAATCTCATACAAGAAACTATATTGACTATACAAATGTCTTTCTAGATCAATTGCAACAACTGGTGCAATTATATCAGATTCGTATTCACCATAAATTAATCGCGCCATTGATGATAAACTCTTTAAAATACCACCCTTGTAAACATTTTCGGCATTTTTAAAATAATTGATATGATTTTCTTCTAAATAGTGAAGGCCTTCTCTCTGCTTAAGCATAGAAGAAATACGGATTTGTTCTGTATTATGCACACTGTTTTTTTGACAATAATATTCATCATGACTAACAACATCGAGGTGCTTTACTGATTCATCCTGTCTTTTACCAAAATCAACAATAAAATCAGAGCTTTCTAGCATATAGCTATTATGTTCAATCATTACGATAGAGACTGATTCGTCTTGTAAAATACCTCTTACACTATCAATAAATTGATTTAAAATATTTTGTGATAAACCTTTTGAAGGCTCATCAAAAATAAATAATGTATGTGGGTTTCTTGTGTTTGCAAATAACTCCGAAACTAAATGAACACATTGAAACTCACCCGTTGATAATGTTTGTGTTTTTCGTTCTAATGTTAAATAGCCAAGTCCTAATTTAATTAGTAGGCTCAAACGTTTATAAGCGATATCTTCATTTGGAAGTTCATCAATAATATCCTCAATCGAGCGTTCGAAAATATCATCGATTTCTTCACTATACTTTGTTAGTTTCTTTTTAACATCAAGGAACGTTGCAACGGTTGATCGACTTGTAATCGATTGGTTTCGATCTTGCCCAACCATAACTAGTTTATCTTTTGGATATCGCTTTAGAAAATCTTGAGCTACACATTCATTGACAAGTGTAGATTTCCCACAACCCGATTCTCCTGTAACCGTTACAAGTCTATTTTTAGGAATCTGAAACTCATTCATTTGGATATTACGGCAATACAAATCATGGAACGTATAATATTCTGTTGGCATTTCTTTATTTCTGTCCCACAGTATTGGTTTTGGCCTTGGTGATTCTTTCACAACTTTCCCGCCATATTTCCCGCTACCTGGGCCAAAGAACAATTGCTCATCAGTTGTATTCAGTACTGTATCTGAATGATCAATGAGCCAAATTTGATTTTTACACCCTAATTGTTTAATCTCTTCTAATATTTGTAATAACGTTTCGTGATCAAGTCCAACTGAAATCTCATCAATAATAATTACAGCATTTTCACTTACTGCCATGAATTCAGCCAAATAAAGTCGTGTTAACTCTCCACCTGACAACGTACCCATAATTCGATTTAATGTTAAATAACCAATGTTCATATTAATTATATTTTGTAGTATATGTTGTTTTGCTTCACTAATATTTAATTCTTTTGCTAATGAAAGAATAGATTCAATACTTAAATCATTAATATCTGAAATTGTATGTGGTTTAGCAAACAAATCAATTACATATTGTTCAATTTCGTCACTATAGCGTTTACCCTTACATTTTTTACATTCAATATTTTTAGTAGTGCCTCGTCCTTTGCAGCCAGCACACCAGCCTAACTGATTATTAAACGAAAATACCTCAGGGGAAAGATTAAATTTTTCAGCAAGTTTTTCACGAACCTCTGTAAAAACACCAGTATGAGTTCCTATTGTTGAACGGGGATTAGATGAAATCGATGATTTTCCTAGAAAAAGTACTAATGGCATTTCTTCCATCTTAATAGCACTAAAATTCGTTTCCATAATGTTAGGAAATAGATATTGATATTCAGCTTTTGGTAATAAAGAAACTAATCGTTTTTTTGATTCTTCGCCAATCGTTTGGCAAAATGTAGTTTTACCTGATCCAGACAAACCAGCAATTCCAAACGATTTATTTGCCAATATTTCTGCATCCAATTTATTAATATTATTCGCAATTAATTGATTTACTTTCATATTAACCTCTATTCTTATAGTTGTTGAAAAACGTTTTTATAAGATAATAATTACATAATAAATATAGATTATATAGCATCTATCCATTCAATTCATCGGTCTTAACCTTATATTTATCAAACCAATATTTCCAGTCATCTTTTGAAAATTCTTTTTCTTCTCCTTGTAAAACAGAAGAAAAAAGATCTAGACAAATATGCCAACCGGCTATATCTTTCGGTGTATGATCTGTTAATTCATGAATGAATTCTTTAAGTATTAATATGGATCCATTTTTCTCTTTATGTATTTCAAATCGAACACGATCTTTATCCCACGTGAATTCTAATGTTGAATTTATTTTACAATCTAAAATATCAATATTTAAAAACGAACCATTCATCATGTCGAATTTAATAATTCCACCTGTTTTAAGATTTTCTATTTGCAAGTTAGACATCCACTTTTTCAATTTATTATTATCTGTTAACACAGACCATACTTCTTCTATCGAATATGGAAAATGCCGATCAAATTGTACTACGTATTCATTATTTTGTTTATCTATTATAGCAATCATTATTCATACGCCTCCTTCTGCTTCCAACAGAATATATGTTCTCTTTTATTATTTTACTTGATTTTACTAAAAAAATAAATCTCAATTAACATACTTTTTACGATATTTTAACAATAAAGGGCTTTGTTATTATTTAACCATTTACTATAATCATCCTATACAGGTTGTTCTTTGAAAACTGAAGATATGAGGTTGGTACGAGAAAAGATTCGTACCGTAAAATCTTCAATCACTCGCCATTCATACCAAAAGAGCGAAAACCAAGCCATGACGTTGGTATGGATAAGACAGTCATAATCGCTAAAATGCGGTGGGTCCTTGCCAAGGACAAAAAGAAAATGGTGCTTATTTGTGTGTATACACCAACGGGTCATTATTGACTAATTATCTTCTCCTTATTTTCATGACAAAAAGAAAAAGCAGAAAGAATACTCCCTACTGCTTTTATAATAGATGGTACATTTCATATTGTGCTAAAGCGTTCTTTTCAAATCCACATTTCTTCAAATACCCCTGAAGTAACCCGTTATTAGGAAGCCCAATTGATAAACTTGATAACTTTAATTCTTCACTTGCTACTTGTAATAATCGCGTCGCAATACCAATATTTCTATAGTCCTTATCTACGAATATATAGCTAATTTTCCCATGTTCATTTACACATAAAGAGCCTATTAATTCATTATCAACATATGCACCATAAAATGTATTATTTGTTTTTTCAATATAATCAATATCATTTTGCCAATTTATATGAAAGTTCAACCATTCTCGAATTCCAACTTTAAATGTTGGAAATTCTAATCTTTTTACTTCAATATTTTCGTTATCTTTATTTGTTAGTTTAGTTACATCATTTAAATTATAATAAGAAAGATCATACACTTTTTCATAACCTAGTGTATTATAAAATTTAATCGCCCGATCATTACCTACAATGACCTCAAGAAAAAGTTGTTTGCATCCATTTTGAATCGCCTCTTCTTTATGCAGTTCAAATAAATACTGACTTACACCAATCCCTCGATACTCTGGATGAACAGCTAATGTTCCGCAACGCATCGTTTTTATATTTTCATAAACCTTTATACCACCAAGTATCACACCAACAGATTTGTCACCGTCTAAAGCAAGAAAAGAGTTTTCTAGCGAGTTACCTTCTGGTCCCAAAAATCTTTTAATAAAATTTTCTTTAGAAACATCCATTTTAATAATATAATCTGAAAATCCGTCTTTAAAAGCTTCATACACTAAATCTATACTCTCTTCACTACATCTTTTGTATTGAATCATATAAGTATAATCCTCCACTATGAGTTGTTATATACTACATTCGAACACATGAAATGAATTCCCTTCACCATATCCATCCTTTATTCCATGAATAACAACTTGACTAAATCCATTTGCAATAAGTATATTTTCAAATTCTTTTAAATCATATAGTCTTATAGGGAAATCCATAATCTCAGTTTCTGCTATTTTTTCATCATGAATAACTTCATATTTTAGTTTTATATATAAAAGCTTTTGTGCCTCATCATATGATACTTTTCTATATTCAACAATTAATTCATCGTTAATTTCTTTTCTATTTGTCTCCATCCAATCTAAAATTTGTTCTGTCTCACTTCCAGCTTGTACAACTGTAAGCAGTAATTTACCATTTTTCTTCAAGTTATATTTCATATTTTGAAGACTAATGTCTACTAAATTATCTGGTAAAAGTGAAAATGATCCAATAGGTATCATAATAAGATCATATTTTTTATTACCATGGAATTTTTCAATTCTTTCTTGAGATACAACGGGTTTCAAATTGAGTTGTTCTGCTTTCTCTTTACACATTTTAAGCATGTCTTCTGAAAGATCGAATCCCTCTATGTCCACACCATTTTGCATAAATGGAATTAGCATTCTACCATTTCCACACATTGGTTCTAACACTTTTATATTTTTATCTTTTGCAAAAGAAAGATAAAAATCCAATTCTTTTCCGGCCGCCATTGATTTATCACTTTCATATATTTTTGTGCAAAGTTCACCATAATATGTATGCACTATTATTTCACCCCTTAATTTGAAATGAGCGGACAACTCTCTAACTATCTATTATTTACGACAGTAATCTCACAAACACGTAAAAAAGCAATTAAATGCTCACATGCTCGTTCACATGCTAACATTTTAAAAATCTTTTGTTCTTCTTTCGTTTTATCATTCGCTTGATCTGAAGCAGCTTTTAAACATAAAAAGGGTTTTTTATTTACATGACACACATAAGCAAATGCTGCCACTTCTTGATCAACGGCTAAAGCTCCATAAACAGTATGCAGTAAATATCTCATTTCTGAACTACGGATACGCTGATCTCCTGACAAAAAGGTACCAAAATGAACGGGGTCATACGAACGCAATTTCTTCATTCGTTTTACGAGCGATTTAGTTGTTTCAATAGGTGCTGTTCTACCATCATATAGATTAAAAATATCTTCTCCTGAACCAGCCGCTGTAACGTCGTGCTGTAAAGTATTAAGTGCTACTACGATATGCCCGTTTTTCACTTTATCTGATAAGCTCCCGCAAATTCCTGTCATAAATAACTGATCTGGCTGGAATTCACTAATTAACAATTGTACACAACTAGCACAACTTACTTTACCGACACCAGTTATAACTGAAATAACTTCTAATTCATTAATAGAATGAAAATGAAATTCCCAAGCTGCTCTTTTTTCTACACGCTCACTTGGATAATGTTGATGCAAATACGTAAGTTCTGGTTCCCATGCGGATACAATTGCAATACGTTTCATTACACGCTTCACTTCCCCTATTGTCATTTAAATAAGTCATCTATACTCTCTCGTTCATAATCTGGTATCCACTCTTTATACTCCTCATATAAATCCCGTATCATTTCTTTATTCTTCGCGATTACTTCACATCCTCTATCATCAAAAATAAACATGATAATATCTTTCGTTGCATTTATAAGAAATACATCTGGATAAGAAACCTCTTTTTTGCGTCCAAACCGAGGATAAAGATTCGGAAAATCTTCATGATTAGCAGCTTGAATAAGCGATTCATATTTAATATTTTCCGCAAGACATTTTAAAGAAAATTGAGATGTACAATACAAGTCAGCTTCTTCATCTTCAAATAGAAAAGGTAACGTTTCTTGTCTTATACGAAATTTTAAATCTCTCTTCTTAATATATCTATTGTATACATTTATTTTCTGTGGAGTTTTTATATTTTCCTTTTTAAATCGATAAACATTTGTTACTAAAAATACTGTATCTTTTTTCGAGAATATATCATGGAATACTTCTTTATTGTATTTATATAACTGATAAAAATAATCCATATTATATTCATCTGTTCCCTCTTTGAATTGATATTTACCTTTCCCAAAATCAAAATGTAAATGATTTTCCCACTGAGAGTATATGTACGGTAGTAATGTAACTCCTGGAAATGTTTGATTCATATATTCTTTTAATTGCATTTTCATATCCTTTCTACTTTACAATTTCTTTTAAATGCCAATATGCTTCTTCTAGCCACGGATGTATAATTTTCCAGTTGAAGCAAATGAATATACATCATTATATAACATAGCAAATCTCTTTATAACTAACTTTCATTATAATGTAGAATTTAAATATCCTTTTTATTTTGTATTCGTTATAAATGGTTTAATTCCTTTTTAATACGTTACATGAAATTTTATATTGAATCATTGCTACAAAGTGCATAAATGTTTGCTATTATAGTAATGTTGATGATTTGTAAGGAAAGGAACTAAGAAAATGAATAAAAATATATTAATTATTGATGATGATAAAGAAATTGTTGAATTACTTGCTGTTTATTTACGAAATGAAGGCTATAACATTTATAAAGCATATGATGGCGATGAAGCCTTGCACATGGTATCTACATATGAAGTGGATCTTATGATTTTGGATATTATGATGCCAAAACGAAACGGTCTAGAAGTTTGCCAAGAAGTTCGTGAAAATAATACTGTACCTATTCTTATGCTTAGTGCCAAAGCTGAAGATATGGATAAAATATTAGGGCTTATGACAGGGGCAGATGATTATATGATTAAACCATTCAATCCACTAGAACTAGTGGCTAGAGTGAAAGCTTTGTTGAGAAGATCCTCTTTCCAAAATACTGCTCCCCAAAAGAAAGAAGATGGTATCATTCGTATTCGAACGGCTGAGATCCATAAGCATAATCATACCGTTAAAGTAAATGGAGAATTTATTAAACTCACCTCAATTGAATTTGATATATTATATTTACTTGCAAGCAATACAGGGAGAGTATTTAGTTCCGAAGAAATATTTGAACGCGTATGGAATGAAGATGGTTATGGTTCTAACAAAACTGTAATGGTTCATATTAGCAATTTACGAGATAAACTTGAAACAGTTATGAATGGGGAAAAATTTATTCATACTGTTTGGGGAGTGGGCTATAAAATTGAGAAATGAGGCATTTGATATATTAAAAGATATTCCAAAATGGAAAATTATTTTTTGGTTCTTATTATCTATTATTCTTACTCCAATTACTGAATTAATTATATATCGCCTCATTACGAGTGTAATTGAGAGTTCACTTACTTTAAGCGAACTCGGTAAAGAATTCATTAGAATTTTCGGCTATGAAAAATATAAAGGACTCAAGGAATCTCTCTGGATGATGATTGTATCTTATTTGTTTCTATTCTCTATATTCTCATCCTATTTATACATTTTTTATCGTCATGAAAGAAAGCTTTATTATGAAACTTGTATAAAAAAAATGATTGAAGAGATTCGTTATATTGCGAGTGGAAATTTTAATCATAAAGTTTCTATCGTAAATCATAACTATCTAGAAGAGCTAGCAACTGGAGTCAATCAAATTGTAGAACAATTAAAAGTCTCGATTGATGAAGAAAGACAGGCGGAACAAGCAAAAAGTGAGCTGATTACAAATGTATCACATGATTTACGTACTCCCCTTACATCTATAGTTGGATACGTGAATTTAATCCATCATGATAATTATAGGGATGAAGTGGAATTGCGTCATTATATACAAGTCATTTATGGTAAAGTAACACGTCTAAATGCATTAATGAATGACTTGTTTGAATATACACGTGTTCAAAATAAAGAGTTAAGTTTATATTCTGCTCCCATTGATATCGTAGAGCTACTTGGACAATTAACTGTTCAATTCCGCATACAGGTTCAAGAAGCTAATATAGAATGTCGACCTTCTTTCCCATCTCAAAAACTCATGGTATTAGCTGATGGAGACAAATTAGTGCGTGTATTTGAAAATCTTATTATAAACGCTATTGCTTATGGAAACGATGGTGGCTATATTGACCTTACTGCTTATGAAAGCAATAATATGATTGCAGTTGATATAACAAATTACGGACAACCTATTCCTAGTACAGATTTACCTCATATTTTTGAGCGCTTTTATCGCGTTGAAAAATCACGTTCAACAAACACTGGTGGATCTGGACTCGGATTAGCAATTGCCAAAAGTATTGTCGAACTGCACAATGGAACAATTGAAGTATATAGTGATGATAACAAAACGACTTTCACAGTAAAACTACTTCCATATAAATGTTAAGACAACATAATTTTAGGTTCAATTTCTTATCTTATAAGAAATTGAACCTTTTATTTTCCATCAATAACCAAAATTAAATAATCCTTTATAATTCTTTAGAAATTCTTTACCTTTTCTTTCTTCCTAATTAAGCATTCCTTTTTACAATAATATTATTGATGTCATAGTAGGAGGATCGCTTATGCAATTCTTTAAAAAAATAACAGTTTTATTATTATCTTTTCTCATTACCGTGCTTATCGTTTTATATTGTTACCTTTATGTAAATGGTCCAATTGTTCAAGCTAAATCAGCTATATTAATAGATGTTAATTCAGGTAAAGTTATTTATAAAAAAAATGAAGAAACTCCTATACAATCAGCTACTTTGTCTAAATTAATGACAGAGTATATCGTATCGGAACAACTGAATGACGGAAAAATTCAGTTAGATGAATTAGTAAAAATCCGTAACGAAGTATTCCAAGTAGAAACAAGCCCTATACAAGTAACATCGAAGGATAAAACGACGGTTCGTGATTTACTTCATGCATTGCTTTTAACAGGAAATAATCGTTCTGCGCTCGCACTAGCAGAACACATTGCTGGAAATGAAGATAGCTTTACAATATTAATGAACGAAAAAGCAAAACAACTAAAGTTATCACAACCCTCTCCATTTCTAAACTCTACTGGCGTTAATAACGAGCAAAATAAACACCCTATTACAACAGCGATAGATGCAGCTAAACTAGCAACACAATTAGTAAAAGATTTCCCAGATGTACTGAATATTACGAAATTAACTTCTTATCAATTTACCTTCAAAGATTCCCAAGTTTTCAATACAAATAAAATGATTTATTCCCTTAATGAAAAAATCAAACTCGAAGGTGTCGATGGCTTGCAAACTAGTTTTTCAACGAATGGTAATTATAGTTTTGTCGGTACAGCAAAACTAGGAGATACTAGGCTTATTTCAGTAATATTAGAAGCCGATGAAGAAAACAGTGCTTTTATCGAAACAAAAAAGTTACTACAGTACGGTTTTGATCCTTCCTCGTACTCTGCACTCCAAGCTTTTAAAGACGCTCTTACATCTTGGACAATATTGCTGCAATTTAAAAATTTAATCATACAAACGGTTATCATCTTTTTCATCATTTCAATCTCAATGTTTTTACATATACGTCAGAAAAAATCCGAGGATTTCAACTAAGAATTCCTCTTATATATAAAAACCGACTTATTGGTTGAGCGATCGATATGTTTTGCTGAAATGTCAATATACCTTAAAAAGGAGCTCTCCTTATCAAGAGAGCTCCTTTTCTTATTTCTTCTTCTTTTCTGTCGGTTGGCTTTGTTTAGCGAAATTAGATGAATCATCGAAATTCGGTTGTTTTTTACCAGCATTATTACTTCTACCTTTTCCCATATGTAATGCACCTCCCCTCCCTCTTACTATTCCCAATAAAAAAACCTCTTGCATCCAAGAGAATTTTTTTATTGGGCTCTTATTAATAATGCCCAACCGTGCCCGTAGTACTCCCAACACTTCCAGCCCTGCCACACCATATTGGATGCTGTTGATCATGAATTAGTTATGTATAATATGTATCATCTTTTATTTTTTATGGCTTTTTACGATTTAGGTCTTGATAACGAATGGCCAGTATGCCTGAACAATACGAAGGAATTAGAGAAATCCTGAATGATTTGAATAAAGTACCGAAACCAATTGTAACTGAAGATATGAAAGAACAACTGTAAATATGGCTTGTGCAATCACTACAAAACAAAGAGGAAATATTGATTTCATACTATCGTAACCGAATGGTCCACGACATGTACATAAATGTATTACATATTGAGCCGATGACGAGAACTATGTATTGCACAGATACGTTTGATTTGAATACCGAGTTTTAGTTTTATGTTAAAATAAATTTATTCAGAGAATAGGAGGGTACATATATGTCTGAACCAAAGATGAAAGAAACTGAAAATAGTGTAATTGAATTTATTGAAAGTGTGGAAAATGAGAAGAAGAAGGCAGATGCCTATCAGTTATTAGAAATTTTTGAAGAAGTAACTGGTTACGACGCTAAAATGTGGGGCCCTAGTATTATTGGCTTTGGTAGCTATCACTATAAGTATGCATCAGGACGTGAAGGTGATGCGCCTTTAGTGGGTTTTTCACCAAGAAAGGCGAAAATTAGTCTTTATTTGGCCTATGAAAGTGAGAAAAGAGAAAAATTATTAGAAAACTTTGGTAAACACACGAAAAGTAAGGCTTGTATTTATGTTAATAAATTAGCTAATATCGATATCGATGTTTTAAAAGATTTAATTAAACATACAGTAGAAACATATCAGAATCTCTATCCGAACGAATAAAATTATTGCTTGATTTTAAGGCGCTGTGAACAGTTGGGCTAATTCCATTTTGATTCCAAAATGCTTTAAGGTTCTGACCTTATCGATTTCCCTCTATTTGTTTGTGAAGCAAATTATATTATTTTAACGGGTAGTGTTAGTTCAATTAGGTTGATAACATATTACGCTAAAAAACGCTCAGAAGAATCTGAGCGTTTTCGCTTGCCAATTATATTGAAATAAAGTGTACACACTAATCTCTCCTCTACCCCAATGATCCACTTAACAGCATCTATAATATAATGCGGCTCATCCTTTTGTACATATTCCTCTATACATTTAACCATTCACAATCACTTTTCTTCGATTAAGTTCCTCTAGTGTACGATCAATTATTTCCTTTACAGATAAAGATCCATCCAAGACAATATCTGAATTTGGTTTAACGGTATGAATTGCCTCTAAATAAGCTTTTCTCGCATGTCTCATGTAATGTTTCAAATCATTATATATTTCACTCATTGTATCTTCCTTAAAATCTCGCAAAATTCTTCTAGCCAACGCAATATCTAAAGGTGTGTCGATAAATATAGTTACATCAATGAATTCTCCCATTTCTCTATTTAAGTATGCAAAGGGATAATCTACAATAATATAGTCTAGATGACTGTTTTGTAGCAGATACTGAATATCAGTAATTAATGTTGTAAGTACCCATTCATCATAATTCGCCCCATTGTCAATCCATTTACAGATATCAGCAGGACAGTTATCAAATTTATAACTATCAAAATACAAAGCCTTTGAGTTTTTCAACTCATGCGTTAATCTTTCTGTAATTGTAGTTTTTCCTCCCCCTGAAACTGCTGCAATTGAAATTACTTTAGTTTCTTTATTCATGGTTTCCCCCAACACCTTTTGTTAACATAACATAATTATAAAAAATTACTATTTTTTATCGTTCCATTCATATTCTAACATACTCATTTCCCATAAATTCCAATACGTATCTCCTACTTTTTTGAAATCTCTTAATAAACCTTCTTTTACAAATCCTATTTTTTCATAGCATGAAATGGCTGACGTATTAAAATCATAAACACCAAGAGTTACTCTATGTAGTTTCAATTCTTCAAAAGCAATATGGAGTACTGCTTTCATCATATGTTTTCCTATAGAACGTCCTCTCATTTTCGTATTACCAACTAATACTTTTCCAATTCTAGCAGACTTATTTATATTGTCGATTTGTCCAAGCGAAATATGACCAATAACTTTTTTATTCTCTGCATCTAATACTTTGAAAGCGAGTGTATTTGCATTTTCATAATTTGCACTCTCTATATAGCTTTCTAATTGCTGTTCATTTAATGGATATGTAAATGCATTTCCTGACCATTGTATTAAAAATTCTTCGGAATCAATCCAATTTATTAATTGTTTGAAATCATATCTTGTAAATTGTTTTAGCTTGATCATTCTCATTCTCCTTTCACGTAACCTTTTATACATTTTCAAATTTATTTCTATATGAAAAATATATTCCCTTTAAAACAAAATAAAAAGCCCTCCATAAGAATGGCTTTACACAAATAAAGCATAATTACTCTTTATTTGCTACGTCAACACCGTTAAAATCAAACTCATCAGCAACAGTTGTAGCAGGTGGTAAAATTGCTTCAATTTTACAAAGAGATATGATTGCTGCAACTGAACCAGGAATAGCGGCTAGCTTAACAACATCGCAAGTTACAGAAGAAACAGTACCTATATAAGTACGTCCTTCAGTGTTAATTCGCACTGTTTTATTAATTAATTTTTTAAGCTCGTCTCTAATTCCTTGTACACAAGAGCTGTCACATTTCTCATTCTTTTCCTTTTTACACTCTTCAAAAATATCCCAACAATTATCCTGTTTACACGTACATTTTTTTCTACAATTATTAAATCGAGAACCCAAAACCTCACCCCCTAATCCTTTTGATTAGTAAAGTATGTCCACTAGCTTAAAAGTGTACGAGGCAAAAACATAGAAAGAAAAAAACAATCACTTGTACTAAACCTTCCTAATTTATATTTTTAAAAACAAATGTACATACTGTATGAACCCTCATTCTAAATACTCTAAATGTGCAGCATTATTGGTATAAACATGCTTTTAACAACAATAAATAGTCTTTTCTTTATTAATAATAAAAACTTGCCTCTAATTGTTAAAGGCAAGTTTAATGAGGGAACATGGATTTTATTCTGCTGAACTTAAAAGTTAGACAACTTCTTCCTCAAACGAATCTTTTTCTCTTTTAATTTCCTTATTTTTTATTAATACGATTAGTTCTAGCTTCTACACGTTTGCTATTCTTTTTGGTTGCGACTTTACACAAAACCTTTGAACTCTCTTTATAGCTGAAAGAGGTAATTTGCCGACTACGCCTTGTTTCTTAATTTCATCAGGCATGTCTAAACGAACCTGTGTTTCTTTTCGGTCAATTTTAGGTAAGAAAGTTAATTGCTTCATTTATAAAAACACCCCTAATCCATTTTGTTAATAAAAAATAAAAAAGCGGACACCAAACTACAGAGCAATATAACAACGCCCTTTATAGTTTGATGTCCACTGGTTCTTCCAGTAAGACTAAATGTATAATTGGTATTATTATAGCATTTTCTAGTATATTTCTTATGAGAAAAGGATTATTTTATCTAGATTACTATAAGCATCCATAAAGCCAAGGCGCCAATGATAGCGAGTGCTATACGTGTAGTTAGTACCCTTAATTCAAAGTCTGTTTTCTTGGAGGGTTCAGAATATACAATTATGTATATTCCCTTTAATAATGCAAGCCATGCAATAACTGTTAGGAACCCCTGCCAGTTGAATACCCATATATTATGCAGGATTACAGTACCTAGCCCCAGGAAAATCGATAGAAAACCATACATAATACCAAACCCTCTGTCTTCAACCACTAATTTTTTCAATTCACGTAGTACCGATGGACGTACGAAAAGTATTCCCGATACGATAACCGTTATCCATCCCCAAAACAACCCTAAAAAAGTGCTAGTCTCCATTATTAGTTCACTCCCCTCAATTATTTATATTTTAGATATTCCCCCCTTTAGAACAATTCCAACACCTTTATATAAGCTAAATCCTGCTCTTTATGCATACAAACATGGCATATTCAATGCCCATCCTTAATCACCTCATTTCTCTACGAAATGAAATTTTTATATCATTCTTCGTCATCATCTATCCGAATCAACCGAATTCGCTTTGTACTATTCCCGCACACTTTTTCATAGCTTGGAGCTAACATGCACCGAAGCCAATCTAATGATTTATTTTCCTTTTCACTAACCTCAAAAATTGTCCCCTCTGTAATAAAATGATCACTTTGATACAATGTATAATCGCTTGTCCCATGGAATCATCATTATTCCCCTCCCTATTAAAATAGTGTTTTGTTTCAAATGATGCCCTTATTAATACGGATATATTTACCAGTGTTTTCACCAAAAAAATTCATGATATCGTTAATTAGTCGAGTATGTCATTACTTGACGATAATTGCCTTTTTATATTAGATTTCTAAAAGAATCATACTAATCTCTCTTTCTATCAAATAACTATTTTGTTTAATTTATTAAAATACAACCACTTGTCCATTTCACTTTACTCTATCATTACATTTACTATTAGTAATACGATTTTTAGAGGTGATTTATAATGGACGAGTTTTTATCTTTTCCTGCACTTAATCCAGGTTCTATTGGACCTACACTTCCACCTGTTCAACCCTTTCAATTCCCTACAGGTCCAACTGGATCAACCGGACCAACTGGATTTAATCTTCCTGCTGGACCTGCATCTATTACCTTGACTTCTAACGCAACCACAGCATGTGTATCCACTCAAGGAAATAATACTTTATTTTTTTCGGGTCAAGTATTAGTAAACGGTAGTCCTACTCCAGGAGTAGTAGTCAGTTTTTCATTTAGTAATCCTTCCCTTGCTTTCATGGTTCCTCTTGCTGTCATTACCAATGCCTCAGTTAACTTTACCGCTGTATTTCTATCCGCTAATGGGCCTGGAACAGTAACCATTACTGCTTCACTTCTTGATTCTCCTGGAACAATGGCTAGCGTCACTATTACCATTGTAAATTGTCCGTAATGGTTTTATTTTTAAGGACTAAGTAATTTCTGATAAGATGAGCACTGATTTACAGTGCTCATCTTATCATTGGGATGTTCCTTTCAAATGAAATTTCGTAACACCTAACGAATGGGATCTAGTTACTATCGAGTAATCTACATCCTACTAAAATAACGCTTTAATTTAGAACTAATGATTTTTATATTTTTTAAGTTTGTCATCACAAGTAATTTTTATAATTAGTTAAATTCTCAATATAGTTGTGTATATAATTCCATTCAAAGATACATAATATCCACGTAACTATTTAAAAATACATCGTTTTTATATCTAAGTTCAAAAAGGAGCTATATAACATGGATAAAAAAGATCTATTAAGTCAAAAACTTGATCATGTGTCATCAGATGCACTGAATACTCCTAGTAAGGCCCAAGAGCAAATGCAAGAAACATCTCAGGAGGCACATGATTCAAACAAAAAGGACAGTACTCAAGCTTTACATGGCGAAGATTTACCAATTTCAGACGTATTTAGAACAACGAACAAACAGTAAATTTAAAAGGGAAAAATCTTAAGAGCGAATGAACTTAATTCTTTTCCCTTTTCCTATTTAAATAACACTTTTATATGAAACCCGTACACATTTTTGACACATCCACTATCACAATCCCCTGAAAATTCATGATAATATTAATTTGTCGGATACGCCAAATTTCGACATTGAACGACAACAATATCTCCCTTATTGAATCCCTGTCCCCCAGGGATTTCTCCTTTTATTTATTACTTTTTTCTTCACTAAATTTTCATTCTTAACAAAATTCAATCACTCTATTGAATAGACATGCCACAGTATCCTATTTTGATAAAAAATATAAAACAAACAGGCATACTTAACACTAATAGTAGAATTTTTCTACTTCAAATTTACTTTTTCTTTCTTACCTTTTTGTAAACATTAAAAATGAGCTCTATGTAAATAGAGCCCATTCGTAATTTTATAGTTTACTAGACTGTAATCCTTGAATAAACGGAACTACTTCAGGATTTACAAGTGACGATAAATCTCCTAACTCTTTTCCTAAGTAAGCTGCTTTAATGACACGTCGCATTACTTTAGAATTACGTGTTTTTGGTAAATCCTCTACAACGTGAATATCTTTAGGACATAATGCTTTTCCGATATGAGAATTTACTAAACTCATTAATTCTTTCTTTAATTCTGCTGTAAATATTACACCATCTCGTAATACTACAAAACAATGACAAACCTCACCTTTTACATCGTCAGGTACACCAATTGCAGCTGCTTCTATTACATTATTATGTTTCACAAGAATAGATTCATATTCAGCAGGCCCAATACGTTTTCCAGCAATGTTTAACGTATCATCTGAACGCCCCGTAATAATATATTGCTCACCGTCATAAATAACCCAATCGCCATGCACCCACTTATTTTCAAAGCGTGACCAGTATGTGTTTACATAACGCTCATCGTCTTCCCAGAAACTCTTTGTCATTCCAACCCAAGGTTTCTCTAAACATAGTTCTCCGACTTCATCACGAATTGGTTTACCTTGATCATCAAGTACAACCGCTGCCATTCCTGGTAAGGATGCGTTAAAACTAATTGGTGCAATTGGCTTAATAAGCACATTGCCAAAAATCCCTCCAGAAATTTCAGTTCCTCCTGAATAGTTACAAATTGGGACTTTTCCTTTTCCAACCGTTTCAAACAGCCACATCCACGGATCCGGATTCCAAGGTTCTCCTGTTGATGCGAATACTTCTAAACTTTTGAGCGAGTGTTTATTTACATACTCATCACCTTTTGCCATTAACGCACGAATTAATGTTGGTGAAATACCGAGATGTGTGATTTCATATTTATCAACCGTCTCCCATAAGCGATCTGCTTCTGGGAAGTCTGGCACACCTTCGTACATAACCATCGTTGCTCCATTAATTAAAGAGCCGAATAGTAAAAATGGTCCCATCATCCAGCCCATATCAGTTACCCATAATACACGGTCGCCTTGTTTTATATTCATTCCAAACCCTGCATCAAATGCAGATTTTAAAGGGAAACCAGCATGCGTGTGTACTGTCCCTTTCGGCTTACCAGTCGTTCCTGATGTATAAATGAGCATTAATGGATCATCACTATGCATTTCTTCAGCATGTATAAATGGTTTTTCTTTTTCTAACGTACTCCATGAAAAATCGTAATTATGCGGTGTAAAATCATTTCCAGCATGCCGAACAATTACCACCTTTTCAACAGTTGGACAATGTTCACAAGCTTTATCTACTTCATCTTTTAAAGAAACAATTTTCCCGCGGCGTGAAAATCCATCTGCGGTAATAATCATTTTTGAACCCGCTGCTTGTACACGTGTCATTACTGCATCAGACGCAAAACCTGAGAATATCGGTGAAATAATCGCTCCAATTTTCATTACTGCTAACATAGCAACAACTGTTTCAGGAATCATCGGCATGTAAATTGTTACACGATCACCTTTCTCAATACCAGCGTGTTTCAAACCGTTCGCAACACGGCTTACCCAGCTGTCAAGCTCTTCATATGTAAATGATTTAGAAGTTCCATTTTCCCCTTCGTACTGAAGTGCTGGCTGTGTTCTTGTTTCATCATCTGCAAGCCAGCGAGATAAAGCAGATTCTACAACGTTACAAGTGCCCCCAGTGTACCACTGTGCAAACGGTGTACCATTTTCTAAATCTAACACTTCTGTGTATGGCTTCATCCACTGATAGCCAACTGCTTTCTCAGCTTCTCCCCAAAACCACGCTGTTTCTTCAATTGACTTATTATAAAAAGCTTCGTAATCTTCATAGCCTAATGATTTCATCCAACTAAATAATCGCGTTTTTTCTTTATATTCTTCTGTTGGAAACCAAACTGCTTGTTTCAATGTTTTCCCCTCCTTGACTTTTTGAGAAAGAAAGCCCTAAATAGGGCTTTTAAACTGGATATACTGGATGTTTACGATCCGTGAATACTTGATATTTACTCATATACATTTCAAATCGGCCTTTTAACTCTTCACGTAAATTGTTCGGATGAACAATACCATCAATTACCATCTCTGATGCTAAATGGTAAATATCAATATCTTTCTTATACTCTTCACGCTTTTCAGCAATGAAGCTTGCACGCTCTTCTTCTGGTAAAGCTGCAATTTTATTTGCATATACAGCATTAACCGCCGCTTCTGGTCCCATTACTGCAATAGAAGCTGTCGGTAATGCTAAGCAGCAATCTGGTTCGAATGCTGGACCTGCCATTGCATATAAACCAGCTCCATACGCTTTTCGAACGACGATTGAAATTTTCGGTACAGTTGCTTCACTCATTGCAGAGATCATTTTTGCACCGTGACGAATAATACCAGCGCGCTCTACTTTTGTACCAATCATAAATCCAGGTACATCTGCAAGGAATAATAATGGAATATGATATGCATCGCATAAATTAATAAACTTAGCTGCTTTATCAGCTGAATCATGGAATAACACGCCGCCTTTCATACGCGGTTGATTTGCAATAATGCCAATTGGCTTACCATCAATACGTGCTAATCCTGTAATAAGTTCTTGAGCAAATAATTTTTTCACTTCAAAGAAAGAGCCTTCATCAATAACTCTGTTAATGAGATCTTTCATATTGAAAGGAGCATTTTGATTTTCTGGAATGATTTGTTCTAACGTTTTATCGAACTGTTTCGGTTCTTGAGGTGTAATCAATGGAGTCTTTTCTAAATAGTTACTTGGAAAATATGAAATGTATTGTCTAGCCTGAGTAATTGCATCTTCTTCTGTCTTACATAATACATCTCCGCATCCTGACACAGAGCAATGCATACGAGCTCCGCCCATCTCTTCTAAAGTTACCTTCTCGCCGATAACCATCTCAGCCATACGTGGAGATCCTAAATACATAGATGCATTTCCTTCAACCATCATAACAACATCACAAAATGCTGGAATATATGCGCCACCAGCTGCTGAAGGTCCAAATAATAAGCAGATTTGCGGTACTTTACCTGATAATTTCACTTGATTATAAAAGATTCTTCCCGCACCGCGGCGTCCAGGGAACATTTCTACTTGATCTGTAATACGCGCTCCAGCAGAGTCAACTAAATAAAATAACGGCACGCGTAATTTTTCAGCCGTTTCTTGAATACGTAAAATCTTTTCAACTGTACGTGATCCCCATGACCCCGCCTTAACCGTTGAATCATTTGCCATTACGCACGCAGTACGACCATGTATTTTACCAGTTGCAGTTACAACACCATCAGCTGGTAATCCTGTTTGTTCACAATTTGCAAATAATGCATCTTCCACGTATTCGCCATTATCAAATAGAAGAGCTAAACGATCTCGAACAAAAAGTTTTCCTTTTGCTTTATTTTGTTCATGATATTTCGGTGCCCCGCCTTGCTTAATTGTTTCAACTCGTTCTTCAAATAAATTAGATTGTTGTTTTTGATCTAACATACTTACTCCCCCTTATACATTGGTTTGCGTTTTTCCTTGAATGCCTGTAATCCTTCTAATCTATCTTTCGTATGGATTACGCCCTCATACGCTTGTTTTTCCATTTGTAATCCGGTATGTAAATCTACTTGAATACCATTTGAAATTGCTTCTTTTGCTAGTCGAACAGCAATCGGACCATTATTTGCAATTCGATCTGCAATTTCAATTGCTTTCTCTTCTAGTAAATCAGCTGGCACTACGTATTCTACTAAACCATATTCTTTCGCTTCTTGCGCCGAAATACGTCTTCCCGTATAAATTAATTCTTTCGCTCTACCAACACCAATTAATCTCGGTAAGCGCTGCGTACCTCCTGCTCCAGGAATAATGGCAAGAGTAGTTTCTGTAAGACCTAAGCTTGCATTTTCAGAAGCAATTCTAAAATCACAAGCTAAACTTAATTCTGTACCACCACCAAGGGCAATTCCATTTATTGCTGCAATTACTGGTTGTGGTAATTGTTCCACCATCTCCATAGTAGAACGAATCATACCAACAGCATGGCGAACTTGTTCTTCATTCATATTGGCACGTTCTTTTAAATCAGCACCAGCACAAAACGCCTTTTCACCAGCTCCTGTTAAAATAACTACACGTGTATTTGACTCTTCGCTTATTTCCGTTAATATAGTTTGTAATTCTTCTAATAATGCCAAAGATAATGAATTTGCCTGTCTTTCACGATTTAATGAAATCTTTACAACGTGCGGTGTAACATAGTCAACTGAAATGTTTTGTAATTGTAGCATCTTCTCACCTACTTATCGTTTTATGTTGAAGCGCTCTATACACATGACTCGGTAATTGGATATTTAACTTACTTTGAATAAATTGACTAGCCCTCAATAACTTTTCTTCATCAATATTAGTTTGGACCCCGAGCTTATGGAGCATATGTACTAAGTCATCAGTAGCAACATTACCCGATGCTCCTGGTGCATAAGGACATCCCCCAAGTCCACCACAAGAACTATCAAACGTTGTAATACCATGTTCTAAAGACTTAACTACATTTGCCAGTGCCATTCCATAGGTATTATGAAAATGCATCGCAAACTGTGAAGCATCATACTTCTTTAATAAATGTTCTAATACTTTCTCTACTTGTAATGGATTCGCTACACCAATCGTGTCACCAAGAGAGATTTCATAAATGCCGTATGAAAATAGTTGATTACATATTTCGTCAACTGCTGTGGCACTTATATCTCCTTCATAAGGACATCCAAATACAGTAGAAACATATCCCCTTACCTTTTTCCCTTCGAACGCTGCCTGTTTTGTTATATCTTCAATTACAGCCAATGCTTCTTTAATTGATTTATTAATATTACTTTTATTATGAGATTCACTTGCTGATAAAAAAACATTCACCTCATCTACATTTTGCAAAAAAGCTCGTTCCAAACCATTTTGATTTGGAACAAGCGCAGCATATGTAACATTTGGATCCCTTTTTAGCTCAGAAAATACATCACTTGCATCGGCTAATGCGGGAACCCATTTAGGGTGAACGAATGAGGAAACTTCAACATACGATAATCCCGCTTCTGTAAGTAGTTGAATCCATTTTACTTTATCTTTTGTGCCAACAATCTTTTTTTCATTCTGTAAACCATCACGTGGCCCGACTTCTTTAATGACAGCAAAATTAGGTAGTTTCAATTCGCTTCCCCCTATATCTCCCTATTCAATTTCTAGTAATACATCTCCTTCATTTACAAAATCGCCTTCTTGCACGTTGATTTTCATAACAGTTCCGGCTTCTTCTGAAACGATTGGAATTTCCATTTTCATAGATTCCAAAATGACGACATCCTGCTCTTCCTCTACTGTATCTCCTACTCCTACAACAATCTTCCAAACATTTCCTGCCATCGATGCATATACTTTCGTCATCATTTTTTCCCCCTTAATATTCATAGCTATTATTTTTTAACAAGTTGTTTCGTTACAAAACCGGTTGTATAAATACCACTTTTGAACACATCGTCTTCTAATACTTGTAGTAGCATCGATGTATTCGTTTTAATACCTTCTACTTTTAACTCTTGCAACGCATCCTGTAATTTTGAAATCGCTTCTTCACGAGTTTCTCCATGAGCGATTACTTTCGCAATCATTGGATCATAAAAAGGTGTAATCGTTACTTGATTCTCTAAGAAGTGATCGATACGTACATTTGACGGTAATGTTAAATCTGTAATTTTCCCAGGTGATGGGAAGAAAGTTTTCGGATCTTCTGCATAAATACGAGCCTCGATGGCATGACCACTACGTTTTACATCATCTTGTGTAAATGATAGTTTCTCACCATATGCGATAAGTAGTTGTTGTTCAACAAGGTCTAACCCAGTAATTTCTTCTGTAACCGGATGTTCTACTTGTAATCTCGTATTCATTTCTAAGAAATAAAAGTTCTTTTGATCATCTACAAGAAACTCAACTGTACCAGCATTCGTATAACCAAGAGCTTTAGCAGCTTGTACAGCAACTTCTCCCATCGCTTTTCGTGTACCTTCATCTAGAAATGGTGAAGGCGCTTCCTCAATCACTTTTTGGTTTCGGCGCTGTACTGAACATTCTCGTTCCCATAAATACACTGTATTACCATGTGTATCTGCTAAAAGCTGAATTTCAATATGATGTGCATCAGCTATATAGCGCTCTAAGTACATTTCTCCGTTACCGAAGAAATTTTGTGCTCTTGTTTTGTTACTTTCAAATGCTTTGGTGAGCGTTTGCTCAGTTTCCATCAACTGCATTCCAATGCCTCCGCCGCCCGCGGATGCCTTAAGCATTAATGGATAACCAATTTGTTTTGCAATCTCAATTGCTTCTTCAGCAGTTTCAATATTTGTAGTAATACCTGGAACTACTGGTACATCTGCTGCTTGCATTGCTATACGTGATTCAATTTTACTTCCCATCTTAGTAATGATTTCTTCTGAAGGACCGATAAATACGATTCCTTCTTCTTTACAGCGAATCGGAAAAGATGGATTCTCTGATAATAATCCGTAACCCGGATGGATTGCTTCAGCATTCGTCAGCTTAGCTATTTCTATAATTTTTTCAAGGTTTAAATAGCTTTCTTGGACACGTGGGCCACCTACTAAGTAAGATTCATTTGCCATTTTTACATGAAGGGCATTTTCATCAGCCTCAGAATAAATAGCAACAGTGCGGATGCCAAGTTTTTGACAAGTTTTCATAATACGAACTGCGATTTCCCCGCGATTAGCAATTAATATTTTTTGAAACATAGTGATTCCTCCTTTTTATCTACATCCTAAATGTCTTGCAATTACGAGACGTTGAATTTCAGAAGTTCCTTCACCAATTTCTAACAGTTTTGCATCACGAATATATCGTTCAACTTCATATTCACGCATGTAGCCATATCCACCATGAATTTGCACTGCATGATTTGCAATACGACTCGCTGCTTCAGATGCAAATAGTTTTGCCATAGCCGCTTCTTTACCGAAAGGTTTATCATTATCTTTTAACCAAGCTGCTTTATGTACTAAATTACGCGCTAATTCCACTTCAGTCGCCATATCAGCCAATTTAAATTGAATCGCTTGGAAATTAGAAATTGTTTTTCCAAATTGTTGACGTTCTTTCGCATATTGCAATGCACGTTCAAATGCAGCTTGCGCAATACCAACAGCTAATGCTGCGATTGAAATACGTCCTCCATCAAGTGTATATAAGAATTGTTTAAATCCTTTATTTACATCACCAAGAATATTTTCTTTCGGTACACGCACACCATCAAGTACGATTTCACAAGTATTAGAAGCGCGAACACCCATCTTATCGTAAGGACTTGAAATCGTTAATCCTTCACTAGTAGTCGGTACGATAAATGCAGAAATACGTTTTTTACCATTGTCTTCAACACCATTGATAGCGGTTACAATGATTGTATTTGCATACTCTGCGTTTGTGATCCAACACTTCTCACCACTAATCACATATTCATCGCCATCTAAAATTGCTTTCGTTTGTGTGCCACCTGCATCAGATCCAGCGTTTGGCTCCGTTAATCCGAAAGCACCTAATGTTTTACCTGACGCCATTGGAACTAAATATTTTTGTTTTTGTTCTTCTGTACCGAAATAGTAAATTGGAGAAGCACCTAATGAAATTGTTGCAGCATAGCTTAAACCAGTACCACCACAAGCACGACCAATTTCTTCAACCGCTAGCGCGTACGATACAGTATCGCCACCTGAACCTCCATACTCTTCTGGGAATGGGATGCCTAATAATCCTAGTTCGCCCATTTTTTGAAATGTTTCATATGGAAATTCCGCAGTTTTGTCATAATACACAGCTTTCGGTGCGATTTCCTTTTCAGCAAAGTCACGTACCATTTCTTTAATCATTTGTTTTTCGCGAGTTAGAGTAAATTCCATTCCGCTACACACCCCTTATCGAATATTGAGTTTCGACAGCGTGCGAGTTTCTACTACAAACATTACTTCTTAAAAGACAAGAATATTAGTTAGACAATTGCTACAATTCTGTCATAACTTAATTTTAAAACAGATTCTGTACTAATGCACGAAAAAATTCCTACATTGTTCTACAACAACATAGGAATTTCATGTCGAATTATGTATTTTATTGTTTAATAATCTCTACTTTTTTCATAATCAGAAATTTCTACTAAATTTTCAAGGTATGGCTCGAAATACGTTTGTTTTAGATACTTTTTATCAAACCGAATGGCCCACGATTTTAAAATCATGAGCCATTTGCGAAGTGATATTTTCTTTTTAGAATACATGTGTAGAAGTTTTAAAAAATGAGCTTTTCTTTTTATTTAGTTTCGTTTTGAAATATACAAAATATACTCACATACGTTTATATTTAATGTATATTGCAGTATACATATTAATAATTCGTATAGATTCCGCTCATAATTCTCAAAAACAGACTTAGTTTGTTCTTGAGTTTGATTCGCAATAATACTCCCTGATTCTTTTTATTTCACTTAATTATATGCCCTAACAAATATATATTATCTAGTTAAAATACTACGGTTTGTTTCATATTATTAATCAGTTTAAAATGAGTAATTGGATACAAGCTTAAAGGAAATGCTCTCAAGTAATAAAATTCGACAATTTATCTTCTTTTTCAATTGCAAGGTGCAAAAAAAATACTGCCCCACAAAACAATCCAGCATTTTATTGCCTCCGCGGCGTTAGTCCATACAATATAAATTGAATCGTATTTTCAATTTCTACTTCATCGTCCCATTTCTCTTCAGGCAATAATAAAAACCGCGTTAAAAGAAATCCTAATACAGCTGATAAAGTAAGACGTAATACGGAAGATGGTGGCATTTCAATAATTTCCCCTTCTTCTTGAAACTTTACAATCAACTTTTTAAAATGTGAAAGTAGTTCTGTTTCCACTAATTGCTGTATTTCACTTTTTAGTTCTGGTTGAAATGGTACTTCTTGAATTAATATTTTTATCATTGGAAAATGCTTTTTCGCAAATTCAAATCTATTATGTATTACTACTCTTAAAAGTCCTTCATACGATTCATAATTAGTTTTAAATATTTCTTTTGCAAAAGCTTGTACGAAAAATGGTGCGGCGAACTTTGTTAAGGTCGGCATGACGACCGCTAACAATAAATCTTTTTTCGTTTTATAGTAGCGGAAGATTGTTCCTTCCGCTACACCAGCTCGCTTTGCAATTTCACTTGTTGAGGTTGAAGCGTACCCTTTTTCTCCAAACATATCAACAGCTGCCTCTAATATACGCATTTGACGTTCATTTTTTTTATCAGTATTTGTTGCAGCAACTAATTCTTCCAGCCAATCCTTCTTCATTTATAATGCTCCTTTTTGTCGTCATTATATTTTACGATGCTTCTTTAAAGCAAATACATTTCCAACTGCAAATAATAGTGAAAAAAGAAGTAAAACAGTGAGATCTAATGCAATTTCTGTAAACCCTTGATTCCGTATCATTATTTGTCTCATTGCGTCAGCACCATATGTGAGTGGGAATAATTTCCCTAGCATTTGTAGCCACTTATTCATAGATTCAATTGGAAATAATCCAGAAAAGAAGACTTGTGGCACAATTACAAGCGGTATAAACTGGATCATTTGAAATTCATTATTTGCGTATGCAGATAAAAATGTACCTAATGTTAGTGCAGTTAAAGAAAGCATACATGTAGTAAATAGCGTTAGCCATATAGAGCCAGCTACATAAAGGTCTAAAATATAAACTGAAAAACTTACGATAATAATAGATTGTATAAATGCAAAAATTCCAAAACCAATAATATATCCTACAACTATTTCCCATCTTCTTACCGGAGTGGACAACAACCTTTCTAAAGTGCCACTTAAACGTTCTCTTACGAAAGATACTCCTGACAATATGAATACAAAGAAAAATGTAAAGAAACCAATTAATACTGGTCCAAGCCCATCAAACATTGTAAAATCTTTAGAGCCATGTAAATACTCCACTTCAGGTTTCATAATCGATACATCATTCTTTTCGGTGCTCTTTTGCAATACTTGAAGTACAGCACGATTTTTTGATGAATCACTGCCTTCTAATAGAAGATTCATTTTTCCTTTCTCTAAATAGATTACTGCATCCACTTTTTGCTTTTCTAATTCAGAATATGCCTTTTCTTTTTCATATTCATAAATTGACGCTTCTTGATTTTTCATTGCCTTTACTATTGGAGCCGGCACATCCACAACAGCGATATGTGGTATATAATCTTTTTGTGTAAACACGAGAGACAATAACCAAAGTAATAACATTGGTGCCCCAAACATCATAGCTAACGAACGCTTATCTCGAAAAAATTGACGAATAATACGGATAATTACACCATTAACTCTCATGATTCAACCACCTCTTCTAATAAAAAGACATCTTCAATTCGTCCAGATGATGTTTGTTTTTTCAATTCCTCAGGTGTGCCAATCGCAACCAATTTCCCTTCTCTAATTAACCCTAGACGTTCGCAAAACTCCGCTTCATCCATAATGTGCGTTGTTACAATAATAGTTGTACCTTTCTTTTTAAGATCATAAAACTTCTCCCAAATTGATTTTCGAAGAAGAGGATCTATGCCAACTGTTGGCTCATCTAAAATCAATATTTCTGGTTCATGAAGGAGTGCTATCGCCAATGATAAACGTTTTTTCATTCCACCTGAAAATTGCTGTACTGGCTTTTTCATATGCTCGGATAATTGCACAAGTTCAAAAACCTCATTAATCCGCTCTTTCTTACGCTTACCTTTTAAACCATACATCGTTGCAATAAAATCTGCATTTTCATACGCTGATAGTTCTTCATATAACGCATCAGCCTGAGCCATATAACCAATTCGTTTCATTTCACTTAAATTAGGCATGTTTACATTGAAAACAAGTACATCACCTTTAGTTGCCTCATTAATACCTGCAATCATTTTAATAAGAGTTGTTTTCCCTGATCCTGAAGGCCCAACTAAACCAAAAATTTCTGCTTTATCAACTTGTAATGAAAGATTGTGTAAAACTTCTTTTTTCCCAAAACTTTTCGATACAGTACGTAAAATAATTGAAGGTTGCTGCATGTATTATCCCCCTTTTTAAATAAAAATGAGTGAGTACTCACTTTCATTCTACTCTTGCCTAATTATATGTCAAACTTCATTGTTTAGTATTTGTTTTCAATTCACATCTTAATCAATGAAACAGAGTCGACATTAGAATGTTTTTTCTTAAAGTCGACTCTGTTTCATTTGAATTATATATTTTTATGTTTTTAAATTCATATACTTTCTAATTCTAGCAACGTCCAAAGAATATTCGATGACTAATTGCTGTAATGGTAAAATAATCGTGTCGGGATATAAATGTGCATATTGTAATGTTTCTGCATATTTTTCTAATCTTTTTTCTAAATATTTTATAATTTGATCTGGATGGCTTACTAATAAACATTGACAATAATAATGTATTTGTTCCTCAATCGCCGTATACTCTTCAATTTCATATTCTTTATGCATGTGTACACCCCTTTATGTTTTTTACATGATTTTCATATCACACTTTTCACTCGACTAATTTTTAAGTTTTTTGATTATTTACACTATAACAAACTCTTCAGGTCAAATTTTGTTACTTTATGTAACGTAGAAAATTTTTAACAAAATTGTAATGAAAACTTGTACAAAATAAGTAAAGTAACTTTGCTTATTTCGTCTATAAAAAATCGTACAGCTTAATTTAACTGTACGACTACAATTTCTGGCCTATTAAAAATCCTTTGCGGAATAATACTATTTCCTAATCCTCTACTAACTACCATCGATGTATTTTGTTCTTCATATAAACCCGCTGTATATTTAGGCAAAATACCTTGATTTGGAGCAACTAATCCTCCGATAAATGGTAACCTAATTTGCCCTCCATGAGCATGTCCCGATAATTTTAAGCTAAACGATTTTTTTATTTTAAATAGATTTCCTTGTCGTATAATAGGAAGAGGAGGTACCAAAAAGTTAAGGGGAGGGATTATGAAATTTATTTATCAAATCAAAAATGCTTTATAATAAACAAAGCAAATCAGCATAGTTATCCAAGAAACCACCCCAAATATACTTACAATTTGATTTTCGCGCCAACCATATTTTAAAGCGAAATGATAGTGTATAGGGGTCATTTTAAATAATCTGGACCCGGTTGTTTTGAAATAATAGACTTGTATAATTACTGAGAATTGTTCTGCGAAATAAATAATAAATAATAATGGTACTAGAATCTCTACGTGTTCAATAACAGAAAAGAAGGTTAAAATTCCACCAATTGCAAGAGAACCTGTATCACCCATAAATCCTTTTGCAGGGTATAGGTTATAAATTTAAAAACCTACTAGGCATCCAATCATCACTAATGAAAAAATCCTTATTTCTTGATGCTCACTTATTAAGAAAAAAAATAAAAAAGAAGGTATGGAGACATTAGCTAGAAGTCCATCCATTCCGTCAGTGAAGTTTATTGCATTGGCTGTGCCTACAATGAATAATGTAATAAGAATGATGTATACAAAGCTAGGTAAATAAAAAGTATTATCTTGAGTAAGAGAAATCTTAAATTCAAAATTAAAGTTCATTATTAAAGTATAAAGAATGTAACTAGTAAACATGAACTGTAAAATTAATTTAGTTTTGCTAGATATCCCACCAGGATCTTGATTATATGCTTTCCAAAAATCATCGAGAAATCCAATAAGTCCAAATAGTATAAATGTAGAACATAAGAGTATCATTAAAGGAGAATGATTATAATATAGACAAATAATTACTCCAATGTAAAAAACAATCCCCAGCATTAGAGGAATTCCCTTTTTTGTCTGATGGTCAGGGGGTAACTCTTTTCGAATGGGTTGCGTAAAGTTGATTTTTTTCAAAATAAAGAGAATAAATGGTGTAATAATAGCGACTAAAATAAATGATAGTATGACTAGTTTCAGCTCTATTAGCATAATTTATTCACCAACTCCTTGTGTTTTCAATATATATTTGTAAATATAAATAAACTCCAAAATATACAATGAAAGTTAATTTTTAGGTTACTTTTTGTTTACTTCACTTTTTTTCAGCACTCTGCATCTAGACGGTAAATCCGTTGACCATGGCAAGACTTTATCAATTTCTTTTTTGTTGTTTAAATCGATATTGGGGAGTGTTTCAAACAAATAAAGAAGATAATGATAGGGACTTAAATTATTCTCTTTTGCGGTTTCAACCGGAAGGTTTTGGACAGACTCATCCGTATGACCGCGTTTCTTTTTGCGGCGATAGGTGATCGTTTCAACAGCGGGTTCGGGTGTTTCAGAATCACTTTTTTTCTCAGCCTCATTAAACATTTCTAAAGCGAGTTGATTATTAAGTGTTTTTTCGCTAGACGTACCAAACCGTTTTTGCTGCCTAAGACGAAATTGTTCTTTATACCATCTCACTTTTGCCGTGAGTTCCTCTACTTGAGCTTGAAGTGATTCAATTGTGGGTTGGTTTGAATGTGAGAGTGTTGTTTTCATAGATAAACCCATTCGGCAAAATCATTCAAATTCCTTTTTCATATATGATTTTTATAGAATGGTTCTCGCATGTACAGCTTGATGTCCTTGTTTTTGTTGAAAAGTCAATCCATCAAGAAGCCACCTCAGTTGTCGTCTTGATATGGTAAGTGGCACACAATTTTCATTTCAGATACATAGTGTATCTTCGCTATATTTTTGATTTTATCCCAATTAATAATAAGAATACAAAAAAGATTCTTTTCACACGAAAAAGAATCTTTTTTGTATTCTTATACTTTCGATAACATTAGGTAAAGAAATTAGCATAATGAGAGATTATCACCTAAGATCCTTAACTATAACTTCAGCTGCCTCTGCAATTAGTTGATTATCATAGGTATCCTCTTTCTCATCTTTACTTGATAATATAGCAATGATAATAGGTGCTCTATTAGGCGGCCAAACGATAGCAATATCATTTCGTGTCCCGTAGCTTCCAGCTCCTGATTTATCCCCAACTATCCAGTCAGTGGGTACGCCTGCACGAATAAGTTTGTCTCCTGTAGCATTTCCTTTCATCCACTCTGTAAGAACTTTACGTTTATGATCTGGAAGCGCATTTCCGACCGTAAAAGCCTTTAGATTGGTAGCAATTGCTTTTGCTGTACTTGTATCACGAATGTCCCCCGGAATAGCCTCGTTTAGCTCTGTCTCCAATCGATCAGACATAGTAACTCGATCGCCAATCTGTCTAAGCGCTTTTTCATATCCTTCAGGTCTGCCTATTTTATGAAATAAAATGTTCCCTGCAGTATTATCACTGGAACGAACAGCAGCCTCAGCAATTTCTCCTAGTGTCATTCCAGTATCTACATGTTTCTCTGTAACGGGTGAATATTCAACTAAATCGGCTTTCGTATAAGTGATAACTTCATTTAATTTATCAATTGAGTTTTGCTGTAGCAATACCCCTGCCGCTAACGCCTTGTAGGTTGATGCAAAGGCAAACCGCTCATTAGGTCGATAAGCAATTGTTCGATTCGTACCAGTATCAATAGCATATACACCTAATCGAGCATCAAATTTTTTCTCGAGTTGAGCGAATTCTTGATACGTCGCATGATTTTTATGTTTCACTTGTCCTGGCTTTTCTTTCGCTTCAACTTGCAGTGACCCTCCTGTAAAAGCTGCTAGGCTTGTAATACTTAAACCTAATATACCAACACACATTCCTAATTTTAGCATTTTCTTGTTTTTCAAAACCATCATTCCTTTCACATTTTCAATACTGAAAACAAGTATTATATTCACTACACTTTATCCAACTTAAACACCTGTTTTGATACGTATACATAATAGACAACCTAAGAAACAAGTTTGTTCCATAAATTTAAAACCTTTTTAACTAGTAGCCAAGATATTAACAAAAATAAGAGATAGCAACTATGCAGTGACCCCTGTCAAGTAGACAGTATTTAAAAAGCGCAACTAAGCAACCTGAGTTCTATATTTATATGGACTCAGGTTATTTAATTTC
>NZ_JAKUFP010000021.1:0-84004 GCF_022663495.1 Bacillus cereus group sp. BfR-BA-01383 | reverse complement strand
GGCTCGTTCAGAATCGCAGGGCATTGGAGCTCTCGACCTTGAAGCGCTTTTTGCTTCGAGCGAGAGAGCGAAATGACCGGAGATTCTAGCCGCTGGAGCTGGATATACCTTAAAGCGGATGCGGCTCGTTCAGAATCGCAGGGCATTGGAGCTCTCGACCTTGAAGCGCTTTTTGCTTCGAGCGAGAGAGCGAAATGACCGGAGATTCTAGCCACTGGAGCTGGATATACCTTAAAGCGCAAGCGGCTCGTTCGGAATGCCTCGGCGGAAGAAGCGAAGCCACCGAACATTCTAGCCGCTGAAGCTAGCGGAGATGCCCCATTTCCACAAGTACCCATCACGTCATCGCCAATACGTTAACTTTCAAAAGGAGGATTTTATTATGTACTCAATGGAACAAGTTGTAAACTTAGCGAAACATCGCGGTTTCGTTTTCCCTGGTTCTGAAATTTACGGTGGTCTTGCAAACACTTGGGATTACGGTCCACTTGGAATCGAATTAAAAAATAACGTTAAAAAAGCTTGGTGGAAAAAATTCATTCAAGAATCTCCACATAACGTTGGTTTAGACGCAGCTATTTTAATGAACCCAAAAACTTGGATCGCTTCTGGTCACGTTGGTAACTTCAACGATCCAATGATCGACTGTAAAAAATGTAAAGCTCGTCACCGTGCTGACAAATTAATTGAAGATGCACTAGATGCAAAAGGTATCGAAATGGTTGTTGACGGTCTTACTTTCGACCAAATGGCTGACTTAATGAAAGAACATGAAGTAAAATGTCCTGATTGCGGTAGCGAAGAATTCACTGAAATCCGTCAGTTCAACTTAATGTTCAAAACATTCCAAGGTGTTACAGAGTCTAGCACAAACGAAATCTTCCTTCGTCCTGAAACAGCACAAGGTATTTTCGTAAACTTTAAAAACGTACAACGCTCTATGCGTAAGAAACTTCCATTTGGTATTGGTCAAATCGGTAAAAGTTTCCGTAACGAAATTACACCTGGTAACTTCACATTCCGTACACGTGAATTCGAACAAATGGAACTTGAATTCTTCTGTAAGCCTGGTGAAGATTTAGAGTGGTTCGCATTCTGGCGTGAAACTTGTAAAAACTGGTTACTTTCACTTGGTATGCACGAAGAAAGCATGCGTCTTCGTGACCACGGTGAAGAAGAGTTATCTCACTACAGTAACGCAACAACTGATATTGAATTCAAATTCCCATTCGGTTGGGGCGAACTTTGGGGCGTAGCATCTCGTACAGACTTCGATTTAAAACGTCACATGGAACACTCTAACGAAGACTTTAACTATATCGATCCACAAACGAATGAGCGTTACGTACCATACTGCATCGAGCCATCTTTAGGTGCAGACCGTGTAACATTAGCATTCTTATGTGATGCATATGAAGAAGAGCAATTAGAGAACGATTCTCGTACAGTTCTTCGTTTCCACCCTGCTTTAGCACCATACAAAGCAGCAATCTTACCATTATCTAAAAAGCTATCTGAAGGTGCTACTGAAGTATTCGCAGAACTAGCTAAAGACTTCATGGTAGACTTTGACGAGACTGGTTCTATCGGTAAACGTTACCGTCGTCAAGACGAAATCGGTACTCCATTCTGTATCACATACGACTTCGACTCTGTTGAAGACAAAGCTGTTACAATACGTGACCGCGACACAATGGAACAAGTTCGTATGCCAATTAGCGAACTAAAAGGTTTCTTAGAGAAGAAAATCCAGTTCTAATTATAAGTAAAAGAGGCCGCTCTATTGAGCAGCCTCTTTTCTATTTTTCACGTTTTTCTTTAATTGCTACTGTACATCTTGAAATACATAATAAATCGTCATTTTCATCAATGATACGAATATCCCAAACCATCGTTGAATTCCCCCTATGTATCGGTGTCCCGATCGCCGTGACAATTCCATCTTGCTTTGAACGAATATGATTTGCATTAATTTCTAGACCGAAACAAATACATTTCTCTTGATCAATTAAATTGTATGAACCGACACTTGCTACTGTTTCAGCTAATGCAACAGATGCACCACCATGTAAAAATCCAAACGGCTGATGCGTACGTCCATCAACAGGCATCGTAGCAACCACCTTATCTTCTGTCATCTCTAACAACTCAATTCCAAGCGAATCCATTAAAGTTTTTGCCATATCGTTTCCCCCTTCTCTCACTCTAATTCAATGTATAATTTTACCTATTTATTTTCAAACTACCTATAACACTCGTATAAGGAGGTTTCACCTAAATGAAACAGAAATTTTGTATATTACTGCTTATGTTCTCCTTGCTGACTATTGTACCAAATTGTGCAATAACAGCCAAAGCATCCAATCTGACAATCGATGTTAAGACTGTCACGCAAAAAGGTAAGAAACCTTATATAGAATATCAAATTAACAGGCCTTCCTTTCACAACTTTTCCGATTCTAAATTTCAAAACAAACTCAATTTCTATTACAAAAAATCTACTGACAAGTTTAAAAACAAATTAGAAACAGACGCAAAAAAATATTATGAAGAAACAGAAGGATCTAGTACACCATTTCATCCGTACGTGGCAAATGTTGATTATAAAGTCTCTTTAAGCAAACTACCTTTTCTCAGCTTATATGTGAATTACTATCAATATACAGGCGGCGCACACGGTCTTTATACGTGGAAGGCAAACACATTTGATTTAAACGAAAAAAAGTTACTACACTTAGACGATTTATTTCAACAAGAAGATAAATACAAAGAAGTAATACGCGCAGAGATTGTAAAACAAATTAAACAAAATGAAAGCATTTATTTTCCTGATGCAACGGAAAAAGTAATGAGCGCTACAAAGTTCCACTTCTTTTTAGAACCGGACAATCTCGTAATTTATTTCCCTTTATATGAGATTGCTCCTTATTCAAGTGGAATTCCGCAATTTCGTATTCCGTATACGTTGCTAAGAGACTATTTAAAGCCTTCTTATCAAAATATTTTGATTGACAACAAGTAAATATTTTCGCTACGATAATGTTAACCTAAAAACAACAGGAGGTTAACATTATGAGAAGATTTCACGTTTTAGATTTAGCATTAGCTGCCATGTTCGTTGCTCTTATGGCCATCGGTGCAAATATTGTTTCTTGGGCACCATTCCTGCAAGTAGCGGGCGTCCCATTATCTATGCAACCATTTTTCGCGATTTTAGCAGGACTTCTTCTTGGAAGTAGACTTGGTGCATTATCAATGACTGTATACATGCTCGTTGGAATAGCCGGCGCACCAATCTTCGCTAACTTCAAAGCTGGATTCGGGGCACTTTTAGATCCTACTGGTGGTTTTATTATCGCATTTATTATTGTTGCTTACGTATCAGGAAAATTAGTAGAACAGAAAGAAAGACCAACGTTCAGTACATTTGCTATCGCTTCTTTCACAGGAATTATTTTAACTTATATTATCGGTACTACTTACATGTACGGGGCGGTCAATCTCTTCATGGGCGGTAATATGAGCTATAAAGCTGCTTGGATGATTATGATGTGGTTTGCAGTAAAAGATATTGTATTTACAATTATCGGTGCTATTATCGCACCTCGCATATACTATGCTGTACGTCGTTCTGCTTATCAACATTCTCATTCGACAATTTCATAATAAAAAAGAGTTATCTCAGTATACTGAGATAACTCTTTTTTATTATTAAGACTCTTGATTCGTTTGTTCTTCTAAAATTCTCTTCATCATTGTAACCATGTCACCACGTAATTCTGGGTGTTGCAGGGCCATTTCGATTGTCGTTTGAACGAATCCTAACTTTTCACCTACGTCGTAGCGTTTTCCTTCGAAATCGTAAGCAAATACACGTTGAATTTCATTTAAGTTTTGGATTGCATCTGTTAACTGAATTTCACCGCCAGCACCGACATGTTGCTGTTCTAAGAACATGAAGATTTCAGGTGTTAAGATGTAACGTCCCATAATTGCTAAGTTTGAAGGTGCTGTACCTTGTGCTGGTTTCTCAACGAAATTACGAACTTGGTAACGGCGTCCTTCTTGCTCTAACGGATCAATAATTCCATAACGGTGTGTTTCTGTTTCTGGAACAGTTTGCACACCAATAACAGAAGAAAGTGTTTTATCATATTCTTCGATTAATTGACGTAAGCATGGTTTTTCAGCTTGAACGATATCATCACCTAATAAAACAGCAAATGGCTCATCACCGATGAATTTACGTGCACACCAAACAGCGTGTCCTAGCCCTTTTGGTTCTTTTTGACGGATATAATGAATATCTACCATTTTTGAAGAAGCTTGTACTTTTTCAAGTAACTCATACTTTTTCTTTTCTAATAAGTTTTGCTCTAACTCAAATGCATTATCAAAATGATCTTCAATAGAGCGCTTTCCTTTACCAGTAACGATAATAATATCTTCGATTCCTGATTTTACTGCTTCTTCTACAATGTATTGGATAGTTGGTTTATCTACTATCGGTAACATTTCTTTTGGCATTGCTTTTGTTGCTGGTAAAAAACGTGTTCCTAATCCAGCTGCTGGGATTATGGCTTTTCTTACTTTTTTCATCACAAAATACCCTCTCTTCTGTCAGAATCAATAACGATCATTTCCTTACATAGAACAAAAGGGAGGTTTCGCTCCCTTTTGTTCCCTACTACTTAAAATTACTTTATATTACAAACGATTCATTATATCTTCTTTAATAGTAAGTAACTTTTGTTCACTATTTTGTAAAGAATTATCTTTTACACCAAAATAGAACTTGATCTTCGGTTCAGTTCCAGATGGACGTAGGCAGAACCAAGAGCCATCCTCTAATTGATATTTTAACACATTTGATTTCGGTAAGTGAATCTCTTCTTTATGTCCATCTTGTAAAGATGTAACGATGCTCGCTTTATAATCTTCAACCGCTACGACTGTTAAGCCAGCTACTTCCTTCGGAGGATTTTCACGGAATGTCGCCATCATCTCTTGGATTTGTTCCGCTCCATCTTTCCCTTTTAACGTTAATGATACAAGATCTTCACGGAAGAAACCGTACTTCTCAAATACTTCTAATAGACCATCGTATAACGTTTTACCTTGTGATTTGTAGTATGCGGCTACTTCACATGCAAATAGAACAGATTGTACCGCATCTTTATCGCGGCAAAATGGGCGGATTAAATAACCATAGCTTTCCTCATAACCGAATTGGAATTCATATTGTCCGCTTTCTTCATACTGTTTAATTTTCTCACCGATAAATTTAAATCCAGTTAACGTATCAACCGTATCTAAACCGTATGCTTTCGCAATTGTACGGCCAATTTCAGACGTTACGATTGTTTTTAATACAACACCGTTCTCTGGAAGTGTTCCGTTTTCTTTCTTTTGAGATAATAAGTAATCAAGCATTAATGCACCTGTTTGGTTTCCAGTTAGTACTTGGAACTCACCATTATGATTACGAACTGCTACACCTAGACGGTCTGCATCAGGATCAGTTGCGATTAACACATCGGCTCCAATTTTTTCACCGTCACGAATCGCATACTCAAAAGCAGCATGTTCTTCTGGGTTCGGTGATTTTACTGTAGAGAAGTTTGGATCTGGTAACTCTTGCTCTTTTACAACCGTTACATCTGTAAATCCAACTTCTTCTAAACCACGGCGTACAGAAACATTTGATGTTCCGTGTAATGGTGTAAAGACAATCTTTAAGTCTTTACCAACCTTTTGCGCCATTTCTTTATTAATAATGACATTGTTCAATTCTGTAGCATATGCATCATCTACTTCTTGTCCAATGATATGTAATAAACCGTCAGCTTTCAATTGCTCTACATCAGCTACTTCAACTGTTAATTCATCTTCTACTGCGTTTACGTAGCTAATTAACTCATCAGCTTCTTTTGGAGGCAACTGTCCACCATCTTCACCGTACACTTTATATCCGTTATATTCGGGCGGGTTATGACTTGCCGTAAGGACGATTCCACTTACTGTATGTAAATGACGAACTGCGAAAGAAAGCACTGGCGTTGGACGTAAGCTTTCAAACACATATGTAGTGATACCGTGTGCACCAAGTGTTGCAGCTACTTCCATTGCAAACTCCGGTGATTTATGACGAGAATCATACGCTACAACAACACCACGCTTCTTCGCTTCCTCACCTGATTTTTCAATAAACTTCGCTAATCCTTGTGTCGCTTTACGAACTGTATATACATTTAAACGATTCGTACCAGCACCAAGTTCACCGCGCATACCACCTGTACCAAACTCTAAATTTTTATAAAAGCTATCCTCAATTTTCTTCTCATCTTGCTTCATGTTTTCTAGCTGTTCTTTTAATTCTGCATCTAATTCTGCATATGAAAGCCAGCGACTAAATTCTTGTTTCCAATTCATATCTCTATCTCCTCCCGCTTGTCATACCTTTATTATATGAAAAAAACAACCTGTATCTCAATATTTTATAAAATCTAGCAGGATTTTACTAGGAATATTTGTATACACTATGATTAAATACTCCACCAAAGGGAATGAGGATTATGCAAGAATGGGGCTTGTCAAAAGAGCTCAAAATACAAACAAAACAAATGATTGAAGTTGCTGAAAAAGAACTATCGATTATGAGACAAGCAATCGATAAAGAAGATGAATGTATTTTGTGCAAAATGGAAGATATTCATCATATGTTAGCAAATGTACAAACACTGGCAGCTACATACTATATTCAGGCGTATTTATCACCTTATACGGAAAGCTCACAGTTTATCACAACAGCTGTCCAACATTTAAGCGCCCGAAAGCATGGTGCCCTTATTGTTGTAGAACGAAACGAGACGCTTGAATCTTGTATTCAAACAGGCACAACATTAAACGCTCATTTAACCGCACCATTGCTCGAATCCATTTTTTATCCAGGCAATCCTCTTCATGACGGAGCCGTTCTCGTTAAAAATAATCATATTGTTTCAGCAGCTAATATTCTTCCATTAACGAAAAGCACAGAAGTTAATCCTGAGCTAGGAACACGTCACAGAGCTGCAATTGGCTTATCAGAACAAAGCGATGCACTTATATTAGTTGTCTCTGAAGAAACAGGACGCACTTCCTTTGCTTTAAATGGGACTTTATATACGATTTCTTTATAAGTAAATATAATAAGTGAAGGCTGTTCCAAAGTTTTGGAACAGCCTTCTTACATAATCTTATTCTTCTCCAAAACGTTCAACAAGTGTTGCAAGTGTACGTACCATTGCACCTGTTGCGCCAGATGGTCCTAAATCATGCGCACCTGTTGTTTCAGATGTTCCAGCGATGTCTAAATGTACCCAAGGTGTATCTTCTGCAAATTCACCTAAGAATGTACCGGCCATCACTGCATGCCCTTCACGGCCTGGTGAGTTATTTAAATCTGCAAATTTACTATTTCTCACACGTTCTTTATCGCGTTCGAAAATCGGTAATTGCCAAATTGGCTCATCCGTTTCCATAGAAGCTTCTAACACTTGTTCAAATAGCTCTTCATTGTTTGTCATTGCGCCTGTCGTATGATTTCCAAGTGCAACAATTACACCACCTGTTAATGTCGCAACATCAATAAGGTAGTTTGCACCAAGTTTTTTCGCATACGTAATACCATCAGCTAGCGCTAGGCGACCTTCTGCATCCGTATTTAATACTTCAATTGTTTTTCCGCCCATAGATGTAATCACATCATCTGGCTTAAATGCTGTACCACTTACAACGTTATCAGTTGAAGGGATAACAGCGATAACATTTTGTTCTGGGCGAAGTTCACCGATGATTTCCATCGCACCTAAAACAGCAGCAGCACCGCCCATATCGCCTTTCATGCCGACCATACCTTCACGTGGTTTTAAAGAATAACCACCTGTATCATATGTAATCCCTTTTCCAACAAATCCAATTACATCTGTCCACTCTTCTTTTCCTTTATAAATAAGAGCGATCATTTTTGGTGGCTCTGTAGAACCTTGGTTTACTGCAAGCAATGCACCCATACCAAGGTCTTCCATCTCTTCTTTCTCAAGAACTTTATAGTCCATATCGTATTTTTCCGCTAATTCAACAGCATACTCAGCAAGCTTCGTCGCTGTTAATACGTTTGGCGGCATATTTACAAGTGTACGAGCTGAATTTGTTGCACGTCCATGCACGTAGCCAACTGTTAATGCTGCTTCAATTTCTTGTGCATCTTTCATTGTAACAGCCGTAAACTTCTCTAACTCTACGCGATCCTTTTTATCTGTTTTATACGTTTGTAATTCATATGTACCAAGACCTTGTACTTCTGCCGCAATATGAGCTACATCAATCGCATCTAATTTCTCTGTCACGAAAGAATCCAGTAAGATTGCTGCATCTTGTACTTTTGCTGCTTGTAATGCTTTAAACGCCTTACCAAGAGCCGCACGTAACGTTTCTGTCGTGTAAGACTCTTTCTTACCTAAACCAACAAAGTAATAACGCTTCACATTTGTTTTTCCTAAGCTATGTACTTTTGAAATGGCTTTTTTCTTCGTAGAAAGTTCCTTTTCTTCTAATAAAGCTTGTAATTGTCCTTCAAACGCTTTGTCCAGTTCTTGTACAAAACTACTCGTTTTCTCTTCTTCAAATAAAGCAACAATTACCGCTTCATGACCTGCTAATTCTTTTTGTACTTGAAACATGTTCAGACCCCCTAAATTTCTCTACCTCTATTATAACTTTATTTTCGATAAAATGCGACAATTCTAACTTCTATCACCTCTTGTACAGTGAGATTATAGTCAGGGGGGCTCCCTATAATTTCTACCACGATAAAATAGGACAAGAAAAAAAGCCTAGCGTGATTACCACTAGACTATCTTTGTTTTAAATATTGTCCCCGAAACACTTGCATCGTTTCGTCTTGATTTAACATCGTTAACTCTTCTTCTGAAAACTTACCATTTCCCACTTTTACCACGTACACATTTACTTTCTTCTTACCCCATTGGCTATAAACATCTTTCACCGTATCATAATATAGATCAAGACGGTTTCCTTTTATGGCGCCGCCCTTATCAGCTACAACCCCATATCCGTAACCTGGCACAAATAGAATTGTCCCAAGCGGGAATACGCGCAAGTCCGCAGCAATTGTGGAATATAAATCCCTTTTCGCTTTAACACCTGAATATGTAATACCATACTCCGGATGTCCCGGCCTCTTACCTGTTGATTCAATCCCCGACGTATAACCAGTTGCTGTCATTTCAATCATACGATATTTAGACCAGTCATTTGCCTGCTCTAAAGCATTTATCACTTCTTTACTCGGAACAACTTTTCTCTCAATTTCTGCTGCATGTACTTCTTTTGCACCCGTTTCTTCATATGATTTTAAAATCTCCACTAAAGAAACTCCAGTGAAAGCCTTCCATGTTACGCATAATGCGAGTGCAAGTAAACAAGTCATCATAATGCGAATACAATATCGTTTTAACATTTTTATATTCCACACTCCTTCATCGTTAATCATTCCCTATACGATGAAGGAATATGCAAAAAAATAATCTCCAAACGAATTGGAGATTAAAACATTTGATATCCACTTTTCCGAAGTTTTTTAATTACGACCCCTGCTAAAGCAGCACCTACTAATCCGGTAGATAGAATAAACATATCTGCTTGTCCTAAATGCGATACACTTGTCCCAAATGAAGAAAATGTTTCTTTTGGCTTTGAAAAATAATCCCACACACTCGCATTATTAATAATAAGCATACAAACAATCGGATACACAATAACCATGACCCATGTAGCTCGCAAAATCATGTTGAGTAAAAATCCAATTCCAAAAAACAAAATAAAGAATAACATCATTGAAATAAGTAGTACCGGTATACTCACTCTTTCTCCCTCTCCTTCGCATGCGCTGTAAATACGTGATAGGCAGTATAACCAAATTGCTCTCCTGGATTTAATGTTTTGTCCATTTCAAGATGCAGTTCTGATCTTCCTTCTAACAAATATTGAATAAGCACAGACGTATTTGGATCGTCCGCAATACTCTCTGGGTGCAAGAACGCTACTTCAGACAATTCCTTCTCTTGCACAATAATGTCTTCTCCTTCTGGCTCCAAAAGGAAAATAATCATATTATCACTAATCTCATTACGAATAACGCCCGATCGAACACCAATAATCCCCTGCACGTGAGCGACAATACCTGTCTCTTCTAACACTTCACGCTTCACAGCTTCATCCACAGTCTCACCTTCATTTACAAAACCAGCCGGTAAAGACCATTTCCCCTTTAATCCACTGTATTTTTTCTTAACGAATAGCCACCTGCCATCTTTTGTAGCTACTAAACCACTAACGGCTAACCATACTTTCCCTCTCTCTCCCATGATGTCTTCCTCCTCCACTTCAACAGACGGAATATTCTTTCTTTTCTATATATTATACTATATTTTTAAATACGCTGTTACCTTTCCTTTCGAATGCCAGATGATAAAGTCCATATTTTTGATATATCGTTAATAAAAAAATATAACGAGAGGGGACATGTAATATGAAGAAAATAAAACAATGCATTCATCCATTTCCTAATTCAACAATGTTTCAAAAAAGCGTTGCCCCCATCGGTTTCACGCTTTTTCTCATCTTTCTATTACTATATAGAAAACGTATATTATACGAAAAAAAAGCAGAAACAGCTCATAGCCGTTTCTGCTTTTTCTACTATATATTAAAATAACTTCAATTTACCTTTTTTAAGAACTAATAAAGGTCCACCTAGTAAGAATAGGTAACGGTTATCGATGACTTTCTTCATGAAGGAAGCTTTCCAACCTGTTAACTTTTTACCCATAACAACGCCCATTGCATCGTCATGACCTAATGAACATACAGATCCTTTATTGTCGAATGCGAATTTTTTCATTTCGCCTTTGCCACGAACTAATACAGTTAAGTTGTGTGCAATGTTGTAACCTTGTTGAATTGCGATTTGCGCTGTTGGTGGGTATGGACGATTAATTTCTTCGTTAATGATTAACGCTGCGTCACCAACCATGAATACCTCTTCGTATCCTGGAGCGTGCATGTACTCATCAACTTTTACACGTCCGCGCATTGCTTCAAAGCCAGACTCTTCCACAATACCGTTACCACGAACACCTGCAGCCCAAACTACTGTTTCAGACTTAAGTAATTCAGTATCGTCACCGTTTGCAACGATAATACCTTCTTCAGTTGCTTCTTTAATTGCTGTACCGATGCGGAATTCTACACCTTTTTTCTCAAGTTGTTTTACAGCATATTCTACTAATGCTGGATCAAAACCAGGAAGTGCTGTTGGAGCAGCCTCTACACAGATGATACGTGCTTTTTCACGTGGTACATTGTACTCTTTGCAAAGTTCAGGAACACGGTTTGCAAGCTCACCTACGTACTCGATACCAGTAAATCCAGCACCACCAACAACGATTGTTACTAGCTCATCGCGTTGTTCAGTTGCATATTGAGCGAATTTAGCTTCCATATGCTCACGAATTTGACGAGTTGCATTAATGTTAGCAATTGAGAATGCGTGCTCTTTTAATCCTGTAATGCCGAACGTTTCTGACTCGAAACCAAGACCGATTACTAAGTAATCATACTCTAATTCGCCATTCTGTAAGATAATACGTTTTTCAGAAGCTTTAATTTCTACTACTGTATCTTGTACAAAGTTCACTTTATTTGTATCGATAACGTCTTGAATATCTAGACAGATTTTTTCATCTTGTAGTGTACCAGCTGCGCTCTCGTGTAACCAAGTTGCTTGGTAGTGATAGCTGTTGTTGTTTACTAACGTAATTTCAGCTTCATTTACAGATAATGCTTTTTGCAGACGAACAGTCGTAATCATCCCGCCATAACCTGCACCTAAAACTACGATTTTTGGAGTCTTCACCAAATCACAACCCTTTTCTTTATATAATAGTAATGAAAAATAATACCAAGTACTAAAAACTCTATTTGTCAAGAATGTGGAATTTATCACATTCTATATCGTAACAAAACGCAGTCAAAAAATCGTACGAATTTTGTCATAGAAATTTAACATAATACTTCCCTATATTAGTCGGTTTCATACCAGAATTCAAGCACCTGGAGAATTATCAATATTTTAAAATAACATAGCGTTTTCAAGGGTTTTTCAGCCTTTTTTTCATGTATTTTCCTTTCTCTATATTTTATATAATTACAAAAGCATCTATGCAAAAACTTACACACAATTCAGTCGGTTTCAGAAGTATTATGAACTCAAATATGCTATCATTTATTTGAAAGTGTCATCATTTGCAGGATTTTCGTGTACATATGAACAATATATGAAATCAATATCAAAATTCCATCTATGGGGGGAAGGAAAGTGGCAGAAAATCAAAAAGTTTACGACATAACGATTATTGGTGGTGGTCCAACAGGACTATTCACAGCATTTTATGGCGGTATGAGACAAGCAAGTGTCAAAATCATTGAAAGCTTACCTCAACTTGGAGGACAATTATCCGCACTCTACCCTGAAAAATACATTTATGATGTAGCTGGATTCCCGAAAGTGCGTGCACAAGAGTTAGTTGATAACTTAAAAGAGCAAATGAAGAAATTTGATCCAACCGTTTGCTTAGAAGAAGCTGTTGATACACTTAAAAAACAAGCTGACGGTATATTTAAACTTGTTACGAATAAACAAACTCACTATTCTAAATCAGTTATCATTACTGCTGGCAATGGTGCTTTCCAACCACGCCGCTTAGAATTAGAAGATACAGCAAAATATGAAAAGAAAAACTTACATTATTTTGTTGATGATATGAATAAATTTGCTGGCAAACGCGTCGTAGTATTTGGCGGCGGTGACTCAGCAGTAGACTGGACAATGATGTTAGAACCAATCGCTGACAAAGTTACAATCGTTCATCGCCGTGATAAATTCCGTGCCCATGAACATAGCGTTGAAAACTTACTGAATTCTCGCGCAGAAGTAAGCACACCGTACGTTCCAGTTGAACTCATTGGTGATGACAAAATTGAACAAGTCGTTCTTCAGCACGTAAAAACAGAAGAAAAAGTTATCATCGATGTTGATGACGTAATTGTAAACTACGGCTTCGTGTCTTCGCTTGGTCCAATTAAAAACTGGGGCTTAGATATTCAAAAGAACAGCATCCTCGTGAATTCAAAAATGGAAACGAATATTCCTGGCATTTATGCTGCTGGTGACATTTGTACATATGAAGGAAAAGTAAAACTCATTGCTTGCGGCTTTGGTGAAGCACCAACAGCAGTTAACAATGCAAAAGCTTACTTCGATCCAAACGCAAAACTTCAGCCGATGCATAGCTCAAGTATGTTTTAATATAGAAATGAAAAGAACTCCTTTTACACGAAAGGAGTTCTTTTGTTATTGTGCTACCCTCTCCTCCCCCTAAATAAAATACATTTTATATCTTTTTTCCTCAGCTATTTTGTTTAATAAAAAGCACTATCAACTTCCAAAATATGTTACAATTAAACAGAACGTACGTTTTGTTTAATGAAGGGAGATTTTTAAATGAAAGAACCTATTATCGTAAAAAAAGAAGCTTTCCAAACAATTGGCATTTCGACTACGACAACAAATGAAAAAGAGGCATCTACTGAAGGAAAAATCCCACAACTTTGGAACCGTTACTTCCAAGAACAAATGATGCATCACATCCCAAATCAACAAACTAAAGAAACATTCGCTTTCTATTCAAACTACGAATCAGATGAAACTGGTACATACAAATTTACAATCGGTATGCCCGTTTCTTCATTAGAAGACGTTCCTGAAAATATGACATCTTTAACAATACCTGCCGCTACATATGCGGTATTTACAACAAGAAAAGGTCCAGTTTCTGAAGTCGTTTGCGAGGCTTGGGAATATATTTGGCAATGGTCAAAAGAAAACAAGCGTGCTTTTACAACAGACTTTGAGCTTTATGACGAAAGAGCGTTAGATCCAAATAACGTACAATTGGATATTTATATTGCGCTAGCTTAAAAAAAGATGCCTCTTCGGCATCTTTTTTTGTCGTTAAATAGCTACTGTGCAAATCCAACATTATTGTCTACAATGAGAAAGTGCAGTATAGAAATATTAGAAACTGTATAAAACGATTGTTAACAGGTTTTTTAGTTTAAATTTGTCACATAGAAAGGAAGCAATATGGAGGAACTACAACAAAATAAATCTGCTTTAGAAGAAAACGCGAAACCGTTATTAAAAAATACGAATTTCCTTTTTCTTTGGGCGGCTACTCTTTTTTCAAGTTTTGCTTTAGCCTTTTTTACATTTTCACAAACGTGGTACATAGCAAAAACATTAAACCTTGAAGCTTCACTCGGTGTTGTTTTCGTGGCTCTAAGTGTCCCAAGGCTTATTTTTATGATTGTCGGCGGCGCTGTAGCTGATAAATTCCCGAAAAAAAACATTATGTTTTACTCCAATATTATTCGCGCTATACTCGTCGCAACCATTCTCACATGGTTCATCGTCGGTGATGTAACACTATATACATTTGCTTTATTCGCTTTATTCTTTGGACTTGCTGACGCTTTCTTCTGGTCCGCAGACGGATCTATTCTGCCTGAACTTGTAGAAAAAAGCCGTTTAACACAAGCAAATTCACTTACTCAAATGACAAATCAAGCTTCTGTCATTCTAGGTCCGATGCTTGGCGGGATTCTTATTAAATTTACTAATTATGAAACGATTTTTTCAATTACAATCCTGCTACTTATCATCGCGGCCATACTCGTTCAAAAAATACAATTTACAATGCCCGAAAAAAATGAAACAGATAAAAGCATGTTCACTTCTATTAAAGAAGGAATCTTATATGTAAAGGAATCACCATTTCTTTCAACTTTCCTTATTTGTAGTGCCTTTTTAAATTTATTTTTAATCGGTCCGATGCAAGTTGGTTTCCCGCTCTTCGTCAAAAATGTGCTGCACGGTGATTCACTCCAGTTTAGTTACTTAGAAGCTGCTGTTGGAGGCGGGATGGCGATAGGAGCTGTCATTGTCGGTTTAAAAAATATTAACCGCAGGCGTGGTCTATTTTGTATTATCATGATGCTATTGTCTGGTGTATTCTTCCTATCCATCAACTTTAGCACTGTACTTTGGCAAGCATTATTAGCCGGCATGTTTTACGGTATTACAATCGCAATGGCGATCGTTCCACTTATGGCAATGATCCAATCGACAGTAAAAGAAGAGATGATGGGACGCGTAATGAGTTTACTTATGTTATCATCAATGGGCTTTATCCCGCTTTCTTATGCATTCACATCCATTGCGCTTGCAATAGGAATTCCAATCGTAACCGTTATGAAAAGCGGCGCAATCGCTGTTATCGTCTTCGTACTATTTGTAGCGATTCGTGTTCCAGTTGTAAGAAAGTTCGATTAGCTACTTAGAGTCATGTATTATACGCATGGCTCTTTTTTAAATGGATCAAATAGCGGTATCCCCTTGCTTCTCCTTAATGCTGCTCCCCACTCTAATCCAATTTCTAAAAATAAGTCTCGCACTGTACTGTATAAAAGCGCCCCAATGTCTTTACGAATTCCCCCATATTTATGTGCCCTCACAACACTTTTCACGCGCCAAATGAAATTTCCGTTCACTTCTTCATCAGCTAATATTTGTTCTAGTAGAACACCTTGCTCAAATAGTCCACTTTTTTTATAAGCAAGTTCCACCTTACTCCACAGTATGTTAATCTTCTTCGGATTACTTGTCATCGGCACAAGTGCGTATACAAAAGGCTTCGGTATATCATGACGACAATACGTTGCATCAAGCTCGTACGTTACTTTTCTTTTCTCTTTTATTTGTGGAAGGTTTTTAGAAAGAATTGTTTCCCCCTCATTTTTTTGCTCCATTCCATTACAGCCACCTGCACGATCCTCATTTTCACATGCGGACATTTTCATACGGTCATCCATGCGGTCAATTGCAGATGTAAGAAATACATATAAGTTCGCACTATACCCGCCGCGCTTATGTCTTTCTTTTGTTGCAACACGCTTAATAATTCCTAATTCCTCTAATTTTGCAATTGAGCGGCGTACTGTACGAATACTCTTTCCAACATTCGTCGCAATCGTCTCCATTAACGGACAAGCGACCCCTACTGTTTTTTGTTTCTCATTCACCGCATACTTTCCTAAAAAATGAATAATGATAGAATCAGTTTTATTCAATTGAAATCGGTAGCACTTCAAAACTTGTTTTTGGTATGTATTAAACTCTTCTTTACTTCGAAATTCACTGTATGGTTTCATTAAATTATATAAGCTTCCCATTTTTATCACCTCATTTATAAGTAAGAGGCAGGACGAGAAATTGGCGTGATAGTTAATATTTTTTTATTGGAGATGAAAATATGATCGTAATTAGCGCTTGTTTAGGTGGTATCGCTTGTCGGTATGATGGAAATGACAATCTTGTTTCAAAAATAGAGGAGCTTCTGCAAAAAGAAGATACAGTCCTCATTTGTCCTGAAGTATTAGGAGGACTACCAACCCCTCGTCCTTCCGCTGAAATTATTGGTGGGAATGGCGATGACGTTTTGGATGGAAAAGCGAAAGTGATGACAAAGGACGGTGAAGATGTCACAGAACCTTTCGTAAATGGTGCTTATAAAGCATTAGAACAAATTAAAGATTTACACCCAGAATATATTATTTTAAAAGAACGTAGTCCATCTTGTGGTAGTTCTACGATTTACACTGGAGAATTTAACGGCAATAAACAAACTGGTTACGGGGTAACAACTGCTTTATTTAAAAGACATGGCTTTACAGTCATTTCAGAAGAGGATTTTGAGAACGAAAAAAGGAATTGACCCTGTTCGTCAATTCCTTTTCTATCTGTCTTATTTCACGCCTAATTTTTCTTTCACTTTCGCTGGAAGCTCGTCTTTCTTCACTTCTTCCCAAGCTGTTACACCTTTTTTATCTGAGTGGAATACACGCAAGAACGCTTCTTTACGAAGGTTTTTCACAGCTGTAAATTCTAACTCTTTTTCTTTACCTTCTTTATCAAATGCAGGTAACTTATACTCGAATAATTTTAATGGCTGACCGCCATCAGCTTTTTCATTCTTCTCAATTCCATCAGTCGTAATTTGAACGTAATACTCATCTTTCCCCATACGGTTAATATCACAACCAACTAACAAACTTGCAAAGACAACTAAAATACTAAAAAGTGCAATATATCTTTTCATTTCCTTCACCTCATGTGTTTTTTCTTATATTCTTATCTTAAAGCCCGGGGCTCAAAGAAGAAATTCAAAAACATGACATGAACATTACACTTTTGTAAGATAATAATTATCGCTTCACTCTAGAAACCGTCATCCCATCATCAATTGGAATTAGTACAGATTCTACATTCGGATGAGTTACTACTACTTCAGTAAACTTCTTCATAACCTCTGTATACCGTTTTGGTTTTGCATTTCCACCTACTACACTACCGCCAGCTAAAACATTATCTGTAACAATTAAGGCACCTGGCTTAGCAAGCTCAATGCAGTACGTTACGTAATTTTCATAATTCTCTTTATCAGCATCGATAAAGAAAAAATCAATCGCTTATTACCTGCGGCCAATTTTTCAAGACTTTGTAAAGCAGCACTAGTCATATACGACACTTGTTACGGATTTTATCACGCAATCTCCTTTAACACATACATTAGTTGAACAACCTAAGGCTGCTTCGGTAGCCATTTTTTTGTACCAACTGGTAGTTTAGTTTTCAATATGTGAAAAGGGATTTCTAAATGCTCAATTGAATATATATTTATTGTTTACTAACTTTTTGGCGGTTCTATATTAACCTATAGTGATGCTGTGACGGGATCTCCTATTAGTGAGATAAGGTATTTTTTAATTTATTTATTATAGTAACGTACCTGAAGAGGTTGATATGGTGACATATCAACAAACTGAGGTGGTATTACGAAATGCCACTCTCGTCCTAAAGAATTATTTCTTTTTGGTGAAGGTTTTTATTACATAAGTTTCATTATATCCTAGTTTAAAGTTTTCGAGAGGAGAAATGATATGAACCCTATTTTATTAGATGTTCCGTTACAAATAGAAACAGACAGACTCATTCTTCGAGCACCACTTCAAGCTGGTGACGGGAATGTAGTACACGAAGCTATTAAAGATTCAATTAGTGAATTAAAGCAATGGCTGCTTTTATTTCAGTCAATTCCTACTGTTGAAGAAACGGAAATTCTTCTGAGAAATGCGCATATAGATTTTTTGAAAAGAGAAAGCTTTCGCTATCTTATCTATCATAAAGAGACGAATGATTTTATTGGAACTGCTAGCCTTCACGGAATTAATTGGAAGGTTTCTAAATGTGAAATTGGATACTGGATTAACACGCAATTTAGTGGCAGTGGATATATGACAGAAACAGTAAGTACGTTAACAAACCTTGGATTTCAGTTATTCAAATTTAGAAGGATTGAAATACGATGTGAATCTAATAACACGAAAAGTCGTGCGATCCCTGAAAAACTAGGCTTTGAGCTTGAAGGGATATTACGTAATGAAGATCTTTCAGCTGACGGCAAACAACTAACTAATACCTGCATCTATGCAAAGGTAAATTAGATTAAGGTTTTAACATTCGTTGTACAAATATCTTAAGGTCGGTTTCTAAATTTAGAAGGCGGCTTTTTTGATTTTTTACGGCAAAAGAAAAGACCTTTTTAACGATTTATTCCATCGTTAAAAAGGTCTTTCTCTATTTCCGCTAAAAACTTAGCACTCTTCCGGCTTACCGGCATTCGATGCTGTACGGAAAGATGATCCACATCCACATGATGCGATTGCGTTTGGATTGTCGATTGTGAATCCGCCGCCAAGCATCGATTGTTTATAATCAACTTTTACTCCTTTAACAATTGGAGCACTTTCTTTATCGATAACAAATTCAACACCGAAAAATTCAAGAACTGTGTCGTCTTCGTTTGGTTCTACTTCAAATCCTAAGCCGTAAGAAAGACCACTACATCCGCCGCCGTGTACAGCAAGGCGCACGTACTTCTCCCCATCTTCAGCATCTTTTAACATATCTTTAATTTGAAAAGCTGCTTGTTCTGTTACTTCAATCATGAAATACACCATCCTTTCTGTTCTCATTCTATTATACATCTTTACGCTTCTATCTTGTACTCATACACTCCGCGGCAAATTACTTCCGCAGGTCCCTTCATTAACACATTTCCTTCTTCTGTCCATGCGATCATTAAATCGCCGCCAGCTAAATGCACTATAATTTCTTTACCACGTTCCATCTTTCCGTTTAAAATGGCAGCTACAACTGCAGCACATGCTCCTGTTCCGCAAGCTTGCGTTACACCAGATCCACGTTCCCAAACACGGAAGTTCATCTCTTCATCATTTAAAATCTCAATGAATTCAACATTTACTCGCTCCGGAAACATTTCATGCGTCTCAAGGACCGGGCCAAGCGTTGTAAGAGGTGCTTTCTCTACATCCTCAACAAAAATAACCGCATGCGGGTTCCCCATTGAAACAGCTGTAAATGCATAACGATGATTATTGTATAAGAAGTTTTCACGAATAAATGGTGTTTCACCTTCACCCAGCATCGGTATTTCTTCGCGTGTTAATCGTGGTGCGCCCATATCAATTTTTGCTAATCTTACTACACCATCTTCTACCGTTACTTCTGCCGTAACAATACCAGCTAACGTTTCAATTGTGAAAACTGTATCTTCTACTAGTTTATGCTCATACGCATATTTCGCTACGCAGCGTAAACCATTTCCACAGCTCTTTCCTTCTGAACCATCGTTATTAAACATACGCATTTTCACCGGAGCTACGTCAGACGGACAAATTAAAATCATCCCGTCCGCTCCAATACCAGTATTGATATTTGAAACCTTTTCCGCCACAAGAGCTAAATCTTCTTCAGGAATTTGTTCTTCAAACATATTTACATATATATAACTATTGCCAAGACCATGCATTTTTGTAAAAGAAAATTGGCTCATTTATATTCACTCCAAAAATAATTTATTATTTTAAGTATAGAATGCATGCTTTTAGAACACAATATGAATGTCCCCCGTTTCTCATATTTGACAACGTTTGGCGATGAGCCACTCTTACACACATTGTGTAAGAAAAAAGCCCTTCTAAAAGGGCCTTTTTTTATTTATCTATAGTCTTAAGCTACCCTCCGAAATAACGTTTTATCTAAAATAAAACGAAAAAGGCGCTGCTCATTCGCAACACCTTAAAACATTGGATTTTCATCCAAATAATCATATACATTATTTACAAGCTCTTCTACTGTCGCACCTTGTACAACTTCACCATTCACAAGTGCAAATGGTCCTTCAAAACAAATACCACAATACCCTAAACAACCATATTCCATTACATCTAAATTAGGATCTTTTTCTAATTTCTCTAAAGCTGCTTGTGAACCACTCGCAAGGTTACCTACACAAAATTCAATTAATGGTTTAATCAAAATTCTCCCCCCTGTACTACAAAACAAATTACCTTCTGACTTTATCTATAAGAAGAAAACTAAGCTGTTTCTTGTTGTTTCGTTACACTTACTAAACTATTCAATTCCTTCATTGTTTCACTTCAAAGCAAATATTTTTCTCTATATGAATATATTCACGACACCGCTTTTCGGCTCCCGCAATGAAATAGTAACTAGAAAAGGAAAACAGTTTACTTTACTTTTCTTCTTATTGTACAACAGAGTATTCATTCATGCATTGTTATTTGTTCACAAATTCGATATAATTTGATTGAGTAAAGTCAAAATATTTTATTAATATAAAATTTTATGATTAGGGGATATTTCAACAGAAAAGGGGTAATCCATCATGAAACACCTCGTAATACTAGGTGGCGGCTACGGTGGAATGAGAATTCTGCAACGGCTACTCCCAAGCAACCAACTTCCAGATGATGTACAAGTGACATTAATCGACAAAGTACCATACCATTGTTTCAAAACTGAATATTATGCATTAGTAGCGGGTACAATTTCAGAAACTCATATTCGCGTACCATTTCCTGAGCACCCACGCCTCAATATTCAATACGGCACAGTGACAAATATTGATCTTGAAACGAAAGCTGTTCATCTCGATGGCGGTGAAGCAATCCAATATGATGATTTAATTATCGGACTTGGTTGTGAAGATAAATATCATAACGTTCCTGGGGCAAAGGAATATACGCACAGTCTACAATCAATTGAACAAACACGTAAGACATATGAACAATTAAATAGTTTAGAACCGAACGCAACAGTAGCTGTCGTCGGCGCTGGATTAAGTGGCGTTGAAGTAGCAAGTGAACTTCGCGAAAGTCGTTCCGATTTAAAAATTCATTTATTTGATCGAAAAGATAGAATTTTATTCCCATATCCAGAGAAATTAAGTAGATACGTAGAAGAATGGTTCGTAAAGCATAAAGTTACTATTATACGAAACTCTAACATTACAAAAGTGGAGCCAAGTATTGTGTACAACCACGATGAACCACTTGAATGCGATGCAATCGTCTGGACAGCTGGTATTCAAGCAAATGAAGTTGTTCGAAACCTTCCAGTTGAACAAGATGGTAGCGGAAGGGTTGTTTTAACAAAATATCACAATATTCCGAACAACGATCATGTTTATGTGGTCGGAGATTGTGCAGCACTTCCACACGCACCATCAGCACAGCTTGCTGAAGGCCAAGGAGAGCAAATTGTCCAAATATTATTAAAACGTTGGAACAATGAACCACTTCCTGATGAACTACCAGTTATTAAATTAAAAGGCGTTCTTGGCTCTCTTGGTAAGAAGCACGGATTTGGTTTGCTCGCAAACCAACCATTAATGGGACGTGTACCGAGATTATTAAAATCCGGTCTCCTCTGGATGTACAAATATCATAAGGGTTAATACTTTAAAGGCTGTCTACTATGTAGGCAGCCTCTTTGCATCAGTTAAAAAATATTTTTCTCAATATTAATTCATAAAATTTTCTATTTTTATATTAAAAACTATTGATGAGTAGTGTATGCTATTTATAAGTTGTTTTATTATTTCCTTTAAGACCGAATTCATTCGGTCTTATTTTTTATATAATAAATACTTTTATATAAGGCATTACATTTCACTTATGAATTTGACGAAACTAAACGGTCGAATAGAAGCGAAAAAGAAAGAATTGATCTCCCTCGTTGAAATGTACGGATTCACTCATGATAAAGTGATTTCTTTCAATCAAGAATTAGATCGTTTACTTAACTTGTTAATAGAGATCAAAACGAAGAAAAAACGTTGCTCTTTATAACCTTATTTTTCTATTTCCCTCTCTTTTTTGATACGATATAACTAGAATCAGAAAGGAGCAATTTATGTTTATATTAAGAGACGTTACATATAAAGATATACTACACATTCCCTATTTACAGATTCAAAAAGAAACAATCACTTGTATTATCGGTGAGAGCGGGAGCGGAAAAAGTACATTACTCCGCCTGTTAAATGATCTACAATCTCCAACTTCCGGTACAATCGAATATAACGGAAAACCAATTTCTAATTATCCCCCTATTCAATTACGCCGTGACGTCGTTATGCTCGGGCAAACTCCACCTATTTTTGATGGAACAGTTAAAGACAATCTATTAATGGGACTTCGTCTTTCTGAAAAGCCATTTCCAAATGATGATGCTCTACGGAGCGCACTACAAACTATTAGCTTAGACAAACAATTAGAAGATAACGCCTCCTCTTTATCAGGCGGTGAAAAACAAAGACTTGCTTTTGCTCGCATTGTACTTATGGATCCGCCTGTCTATTTATTAGATGAACCAACTTCAGCTTTAGATAGCGATACAGAACGCCGCGTTATGAAGCAATTCACTATACTGGCAAGAGAAAAGAAAAAAACAGTTATCTTCATCACGCATTCACAACAACTTCCAGAAGAAATTGCAGACGATATTATTGAAATTAGTAAAGAAAACGGTGCAAATAGAAAGGAAGTGCTCTCAGTTGAAGGGCGTTATTGAACTCCAAATTTGGCAACTCGCCGCTGCATATATTTTCATTCTTATTTTAATCGGGCTTGTGAAATTAAAAGGGATACCTCGCGAAAAACAAATCGCGCTCGCAACATTTCGTATGACGATTCAGCTCGTACTCGTTGCTTATGTCCTTACATATGTATTTGAAAATAGTAACCCATTTTACACAATTGCTCTTATTACTTCTATTACTACATTTGCAATTTTCAATATTTACAAACGCGTTAACATCCCAATGTCAAAAGACTTAAAACGGGTGGCCGCCCTTTCCATGGTCGCTGGATCAATCGGGCCATTGCTACTATTTATCTTTGTTATTATCGGACACGATCCTTGGTACGCACCGCAATATATCGTTCCAATTACCGGAATGCTAGTCGGTAACGCAATGACTGGTGTCTCTCTTGGTGCAAATACGTTCTTAAACAACATGAAATCACAAAGAGATCAAATTGAAGGTGCACTTATGCTCGGTGCAGCACCGAAAGAAGCAGCTGCTCCGCTCATACGAGACGCTTTTGACTCTGCTATTCTACCAACCATTAACTCCATGGTCGGAATGGGAATTATAAGCCTACCAGGCATGATGACTGGTCAAATATTATCTGGTGTATCACCATTTACAGCTATTCAATATCAAATTGCCATCATACTCGGTATTTCAGGAAGTACGGCTTTCGCTGTCATTATCTTCTTACAGCTTGGATATAAAACGTTCTTTAATAAGCGGTGTCAGTTGAGAGAAATGGACTATGATGCGCGGTAAATAGTGCACCGTTCGCGGTCAATGAAATTATATCAACGATTCTACACGAAATATCGATTTACCGACAAAAAATGACAATAAAAAAGAGGAGGCAATGTAATTCTGCCTCCTCTTTTCCTTATGCCTTTTTAACGAACTGTGATTTTAACTTCATAGCTCCGAAACCGTCGATTTTGCAATCAATATCGTGATCTCCATCAACTAGACGGATGCTCTTTACTTTCGTACCAATCTTCACAACTGAAGACGTTCCTTTTACTTTTAAATCTTTAATTACAGTAACAGCATCGCCATCTTGAAGAACGTTTCCGTTTGCATCTTTTACAACTTTTGCACCATCACTATTTTCAGCTTCCGCTTCTTGGCCCCACTCATGAGCACATTCTGGACATACGAAAAGAACGCCATCCTCGTACGTATATTCTGAATTACATTTTGGACAATTTGGTAAAGTAGCCATAAATTCATTTCCTCCGTTCATTATTTATACGTAAAAATTAAATGTAATTTTTACATCTCGATAAATAAAATTTGTATAGCATTTCTTTATACTGCCATAGTCTCACGTTATTGACAACCCTACCTCAAATTCTCATTTTTTATTGTATTTTACAAAATTTCAATTCGTATGCCGTTTCCCTCATATTCTGTTGCAAATTCTTATAAACAAAAAGAAGAACCTTCATAAGGTCCTTCTTTTAAAATAATCTAATTACGCTCTAGAAAAACCACATATTTTCTTCAACGTAAGTTCGATACTCATCTAATTCTTCTTCACTTAATTTTTTATTATTTAAATATGCTTCTTGCCATTCAAAGTAATCATCATTTAAATATACAGCGAATTTAATTTTCACATTCTTTTTTTCTTCATAATCATAACCAATAAATTCCACTATGTCATACTCTTTTTCTTTTTTAACGTACTTCCAATTGGGATTATCAGTTATAGCCTCTAAAACATCGCCTTCAAGACTTAAACGAACAACGTTTTTAATATTCGGTTCAGTTGGTAAATAAGATAAGCCAAAACTAATTGCACCAACTACCGTAAGTACTATCGCTTGTAAACCAATCATAACTCCGATATGAGCGCCGCCCTTTGAATGTAAATAATACTCTTTCTTATAATCTGGCACATCTTCTACTTTACGTAAAATACACGTAACATGCTTATAATACAATCGATTTCCTTGCCATCCAGTAAATAGCATAGTTCCAACATATATTATAAAATCTATCCACATTGGTATATCAATAAAAGTAGCTATAATTAAAGTAGGAACCGCTAATAGCGTAAGTATAATAAATAACTTATACATTTTACGGTAAGCTAACCAGAAGTGCGGGAAGATACATGCTACCCAATTCCACGTATTTTCTTTCTCCGGATTCTTCACTTGCCCCCATTTAAAGTCGTAATAGGCCGTATTCTTTCTCACAACCTTATGTAATTCTTGCGGAGAAATTGTTTCTTGTAAAACAGTGTCCTTCACGTACATCATCCTTCTCTTATTTCTATATAATTGTATTGTATAGAAATAAAAATAAAGAATCTAACAAAAAAGACACATATTTCACAAAAATGAACGGAAATCGAATATATTCCGACAATTACTAGTTTTTTATTTCATTTTACTTTTAAATATATTAAAATACTTTTGAATGATACATTTAATACACTAAGTTAAACATTTTGTAATAAAGAATGTTTCACATGAAACTATCCATATTTCGTATTACCTTTTCTATCTGCTACAAAATAAAAAAGACGCCCTTTTCAAAAAGGTGTCTTTTTATAGTTGAAAATTTACTAGTAAATAAAACAAATTGTTTAATAAATGAATGCCCCATGGAACGAGTAATTTATTTGTTTTCTAGTAATACCCCCTATCGTATTTTCCGTTTTCTTCCCTACCATTTCTCTCTACACGTCTCAATCAAGTAAAGCAAATACCTCTTCGTCATATCAGCCCGTCTCCAAATAGAAAGTTTCTTCTTCCCCTTTGGATTATGCCGCATGCGCTCTACTTCTTTTAATAAAGACTCCCATTCTTTCACTGAACGTTCTAACAAGTATTGCAATCCTCTATCTTTTGAGACGATTGTTTTATGATCTAACGTATATAAAATGCGTCCCATTGTAACGACAGCTGATTCTACCCATTCTTCTATGAAAAATAAATAGGGACGATTCACTTTTTCACTCCAGTAATGTTCTACGTTATATTTCATTGTATTTACTACATCATCCCATTTTATTTGAAACGGAAGGTCTTCTGCTTCTTTCCCGATAACTGTAACGCCTTGGTTTTTCAACGTCCACCACGTGACCGCATTAATGTCCCAATAACCAATATCTGCTTTCCCCTCTGCACAATATACGTACTCGTTCATTTCATCATTGTATTTCCCTAAATCAGCGAGCGGAATATACATACCGTCCATTCTTTTCCCTAACGTACTACTACTAAGTTTCTTATGTAGTTCTACAAGTTGTTGTTTTTCTGCTTCATTCACGGAATCACTTATTACCGTAACAAAGTCAACATCACTCGTTTCTATATGAAACGCTCCTAGCGCGATGGATCCGTAAACGTATACCCCGACTATTTTTTCATCTAAAAAAATTTCTTTTAATTCTGCAATGTACTGCCCCATTAACTGTTTTACTTCTGCTGGTAGAGCATGTTTTACTCCATTCTCCACATCTATCCCTCCATATAAAAAAGCCTTTGCTAATTTGCAAAGACTTCCTGTTTTATAAATATTTCTCGATTTCTTCGTAAACATCCTTCAAACGAGGATTTCCTTCTCCAACAATTTCTCCATTTACAAGAACGACTGGATAAAATAAATCTTCTTCCACTACTCGCTCTGCGAATACTTTTTTATCTTCATCTTCTTGTTCTTCTTGAAAATCAATATACTCAAACTTAAATTTATTTTCTTGTCCTTCATATTTACGACCAATCGCCGCTTGTAACCATTCAAACGTTTCTGTTGAAGATGGCATTCCAACGCAGCTCGCACAAATTACTTTCGTCCCATACACTTGCACATTAACCATTTCTTCTCCCCCACTTCTTGTTCTAACAGTATATTCAGATGTCTTATTACATAAGCACATCATTTTACAAACTTATTCCATACCCCTATACTGAAAAAACACGTTGTAAACATGATACAATATTTCGACAATAAAACAAGAACAGAAAAAATAGATTTTCCCCTCTATCTTGATTATAATAAAACTGATGAAAGGAGTCGATAAAAATGGAAAACCCACATATGCAAGAACAAGTACTAGAAGTATTAGATAAATTACGTCCATTCTTACTTCGCGATGGCGGAGACGTTGAATTAGTAGACATTGAAGAAGGTATCGTAAAATTACGCCTTATGGGTGCATGCGGAAGCTGCCCAAGTTCTACAATCACACTAAAAGCTGGTATCGAGCGCGCGTTACTTGAAGAAGTACCAGGCGTTATCGAAGTAGAACAAGTATTTTAATCTAAAAGCGGAAGCGGCTCGTTCAGAATCGCTTCCTAAAAAGAGACCAAAATTGGTCTCTTTTTTTGTTCAAATCGCACTTATCCTTTAACATCATAAAACAAAATTGGAAATCCCTCTCAAAAAATGCGATAATTAGTACTATATAGTGAATCGTTCACACATATAAAGTAAAAAACATAGGGGGACGACACATGCCAAAAATGGGGAACGCTTTTTTAACAATTCAAGAACTAGAAAAGAAAAAAGAATATTTATTAGGCCTTTCATCTGTTATACCGACATGGAATACAAGCTATCAATGTTTATTTAAAGAAATCCAGCAAGAATTATTGAGTAAAGTAAATGAAAAAATCGAAAGACATCAATTCATTTTACATATATGTGCAGATCAACAGGTAGGAGCATAATTTATTACATACAATTGTGGTATATAAAAAAGAGACCTCAATCGGTCTCTTTTTTATACTTTTAAGATAGCCAATCTAATTTCCTAATCCCTAACTTATCAACTGGTAAACGAAGTGATCCATAAAAATGCTTCATAAATTGCTCAGAGCGGTTTACATCGTGTAAAATGGCTTCTAAGCGATCTCTATATATACTTTTTTGTTCTTCGTTTCCAGTTTGGTAATATCGTTCGACTGTTTCAAAATAGTGGAGCGGGAACAGGAGCCTAGCGAATAATAAGCGCCACCCAAATGAGGATAGCGAATAATTTCGTTCATAATCTGTAACAAATTGAACGATTATTTGCTCCCAGTCTTTCTTTTTTTCTATCGTCATATGGCGAATCCATTCTGCTATATCTCGGCTAGGGTGATCATACACCCAATCAAAAGGAAGTTTTAGACGCTTCGTTTGCTGCCATAATAAAGGTGTAAATCGTTCTTGGCAAATTGTTGCCGCATCGGTCATTTGCGGGGTATCATCCATCTCTGTATCAACAACATATTGAATTGCATTTTCTGCAACTCCTAAGTAATACGGGAAGGATTCAATAAACAATTGATCGAATACATCTGTAGGGTGGTTCATCACTTGTGCTTGCCAAAACCTTTCTAATTGATCGAGCCTTTTTTCCCATAACGCTTTCCATTCACCTATGCGGCTTAATTGATCGATTTCTTCTGGAAAGAATGCACCTCGTTTATGAAATATAGAAAGCTCACTTCCTAATGACGTAGCATGTCGTTCTAACGTACGCATACCTTTTAATAAGCAGTAATTTTTTTCTTCTATCTCACTTACATAGTAGCCGTGTATAGTCGGAACGAAAGTCGCTACAGTTATATCCCCTTGCTGGTTCATATAATCACTGAGCTTTTTCATCTCTACAAGTACTTCTTCCTCCATTTCTCCAATTGGAACAAGTACATAAATTTTGTTGCGAATCCAAAAGCTTTTATAGGGGCCAAGGGGGATTAATTCTTTAACATGCATGTGATAATGCTCATAAATATGATGAATCATCGTAGTCGCCACCTATGGTTTTTCTTTATATATATGAGCTTGTGCTCGCCTTTCATTCCTATGCACATGATAAAGCAACGAAACGTATACAAATACTAAAAAGAAAAAAAGGTGATAAACATGAAAGAATCAAATCAACTACAAAAAAGAGCATTACAACTATTACAAGAACGTGGTGTAACTATTGACGACATTGCTGAACTTGTTCATTTTCTACAAAAAAAATATCATTCAAATTTAGAGATGTCAGAATGCCGTTATAACGTTGAGCGTGTACTATCAAAACGCGAAGTACAAAACGCACTTATTACTGGTATTGAACTTGATGTCCTCGCCGAAAAAGGAATGCTAAGTGAACCGTTACAAGATATCGTAAAACGTGATGAAGGTTTATACGGAATTGATGAAGTTATCGCACTTTCTATCGTTAACGTGTACGGCTCTATCGGTTTCACGAACTTTGGATATATCGATAAATTAAAACCTGGTATTTTAGAATACTTAAATGATAAATCATCTGGAAAAGTGCATACATTCCTTGACGATATCGTTGGTGGAATCGCTGCCGCTGCTTCAAGCCGTTTAGCGCACCGAGCTGAGCACTCAGAATAAAGTGTCTAGGCCGTCAGTTTCATACTGACGGCCTTTCATATTCCATAAGCATAAATTCTCTTCCGCGGCTCAAAAATATAGGTCCTTTTTGAAATCCTATGTTTTTATATAGCGTAATCGCCCTTGTATTAAATGTTGCTACACTAAGTCGAAAGTGTTTCGACTTAAATTCTTTCGCAGCAAACACTATCCCAGCTTGAAAAAATGTTTTCCCCATGCCTTTCCCTGTTAAAGCTGGCTTCATGCCAAGTCCTATATCGACTACATTTCCTCCCGTATATAAATTAGCATCTCTTCCACCTGGCACTTGTGCATTTTCTCCAAAACAAAAATAGCCGATAAGCTCCCCATTATCGTCACAACAGCCATAATACGTCCCATCCAATAGCTCTTCTATTACTTCAGACCCTCCTGAGAAACTATATAAATTATACGGCTCCTCGTACGTCCACATAGTTATCTCCATCGCTTCTTCTTCTGTTAACTTATGTATATCCATCTCTCTCGCTCCTTATCAAATATTTTATATATGTACTCATTCATTTTTCACATCCAATTTCCCTTTAATCGTAATATGCATAATTACATACGCACACTCATTTTAAAAATGCTAAAATTTATTTGAATCGCTGTTGCTACACTTCTTGATTAAAGAAAAGGCGTTAAAACGGAAATTAGCGTCTTATCGACCTCAAGCAATTGACACATTTTGTCATCACGAAAGACATTCGAAAGAGTGTCTTTTTTTCTATATATCAAAAGGACTGACTCATTCCAAAACATAAACGCATAAAATAATGTAACTCTTTACACGCATGTATCCCTTTCTAAAAGTTGTGACTTGGATTCAAAATAAAAAAGCACTCTTGGCTAGAGTGCTTTTTACTTTCAAACAAGGAGGTTACATATATGGATAGTACTCTCGTATTTAACTTCGGCATTGGTATTGTCATTATTTTATTTGTCTTCTTTGTTCTTTGTATGAGCGGGGTATAGCAATCTTTTATGCTGATAACTCCTTTAAAGTATCACTTAATTTGAACTTTCTTAATTGTAATGAAGCAATCATTGCTGCTCCTGCTCCAAGAATCACACTAGCTAGAGCCAATATGAAAACTTGATTATACGGAATGATAATAACCGTTAACTCTAAGCTTGATAACACAATATAACTAAACAAAATTCCGCCAAAAATGCCAATACAACCAGCTATCGCTCCAAGTAAAGTTCCCTCTAATAAAACAATCCGTCTCATTTGCTTAGGAATAGCTCCTACCGCACGAATCATACTAATTTCAGCACGTCTTTCATGTAAACTTGCGACAATCGCATTCATTAATCCTATACCAGAAATAATGAAAATAATTACAACTAACAAACGAATTAACATCATCATTTGCGATAATAATTGCTCTTGTTCTTTCAATAAATCATAACTGTTTATAACTTCTACATTCTCTTTATTATTTGTAATTTGTTTTACTTGCTTCTTAATCGCTTCAAATGATTGATTAGAATTTGTCATAATTTGAAGCGCTTCATATCCTTGCACGTGAAACTTATCACGGGCCCATTGTTCATTTACAAAAATATCTGATCCTCTTAACCTTAATCCTTGCTCAATAATCGAAACGACTTTAATTGTTTGCTTTTCTTTCCCTTTACCTTGTACTTCAATCGTATCATGCAACTGAAGCCCTAAATTTTTAGCCGTTTCCTTCGTCACGACTCCCTCACCATCTTGTAATGGCTTATTTAGACCTTGCCCTGCAATCACTTTCGCCTTTGTTATTTTTTGATACGCGACAATATCATTCCCCACAACTTCTATCAAATCAGGTTCAAAATTATTTTTCCTCGCGTATTCATACCATTCTTGATTCGCTTTTTTAAAATCATAATTTACAAGCTTTGCTGTAAAATCAGTAGCATTCCCGGCACTCGCCTCTACACCGTCAATTTTTCTAACCTTCTCCATCCAACTAAACGGTAACGTTTCTATTCCTTGTGACTCTACTGGAATTCTTATCACTAAATCTGCTGGTAAATGTTTTTGTAATCCTTTTTTCATACCTTCATACATAGAATTTACATACATCGTTCCAACAAGTGCTAACATAAAACCAAATGCTAGTATAGCAACTGACACAGCTGCCTTATTCCGATAACGAATTACATTCCGGCTACTAATCGTCGTTTCAATTCGTAATATCATTTGAAACGGTTTTGCAATCACTGGTGCTATCATACGAATAAATAACGGAATCGCAAGCAACAAACCAACTGCAAATAACAGCGCTCCTACGGCACTTGGATTAAAACCGATATACTGCTCTAATACGTTACCTGCTAGTCCAATAACAGTACCAACAATTAAAATGCTACAACTAAAAGCACTCCATCTTTTTTCTTTTTTCTCATTACTAGGAAGCCCTGGTCGAAGTGCTTGAACTGGTGGAATCTTTCTAACCATGAAAGCTGGTATAATGGCCCCTATGACAGACATAACAATCCCTAGTAAAAACGTAATGAGTAAAATCTCACCTGAAATCGAGAATGATTCTTTCCCTGCACTCTCAATATTCACCCATTTATTAATGAATGATGCCGCGATTGTTTGCGTACCTGCTCCAAGAATAATCCCTGCTAGCGATCCAATCGCTCCGATGCATAAAGCCTCTAATAAAACGACTAATATAATTTGATTTGGGTTACTACCGAGTGCACGTAATAATGCCCATTGCTTAAATCGACTTCTGACAGATAAGAAGAAACTTCCCATTATTAAAAGGGCTATAACAAATAAGGCAATACCACCTAAACTAAAAATTAACGGCTTCATTACATTTAGTCGTTCAAATGCCTTATCAACATAAGTACGTTGGTCCACCTTTATATTTTCTATCTTCTTATTTACATCAAGAGCAATTGCTCTCTTCACATTTACATCGGTTGTTTTCACTTGAACGAGATTGAATTGATTTGGTAGATTTAATTCTTTTTGAAGCCAGTGGATTGGAAAATAAGCACTATGCCCCATTGCCGCCATTAGCGGTGGATTTAAAATCCCGACGACTTCCACAGTCTTTTCTCCATGCTGCGGGAATGGTAGTTTAATCATATCTCCTACCCGTATATTTTCACGGTCTGTATACCCTTTTGTCAGTGCTACTTCAGCCCCTTCTTTCGGATATCGACCTTCTAATATTTTATAAGAATGCATTTCTGGAGAATCTTGCTCAACACCCCAATAGGATGGCTTTCCCGATAACTCTTTATAATTTGGAAAAGGATAAGGTATAAGTACTTTCGATATTTTTTCAGCATTTTCTAAGCCATCTATTCCTTTTAAACTTTCATTATTTAAATACATATCATTTTTTATATAGCCAAATTGTAAATTATAATCTCCATACCGACTTACCACTTGTTCTTTCACACTTTGCTCTACTGATTGATTGCCTAGTAATAACATCGTCGCTAACATAACACCTAAAGCTGCACCGAGGGCAATCAACATATTTCGCAACCAATTTTGTTTCATCGATTTTATCGCATACTTAATTACCCATCGCATCACCTTTACCTCCTACTTTAAAGTGACGATTCATAATCTCTTGAATTTGAGTAACTTGTTGCGGGATATTTCGAAATTTCCATCCTTTACTTTCAGCATGTTCATGAATCACTTCACCATCTAATAAGAAAACGACTTTATCAGCATGGGCCGCTACGAATGGGTCGTGCGTTACAATAACAGCTGTTTGTCCTAACTCATCACATGCATTGCGAAGTGCCGCGATTATATTTTTGCTATTTTCTGAATCTAATGCCCCTGTTGGCTCATCGGCTAATATGATAGCTGGCTCATTTGCAAAAGCTCTTGCTATCGCAACCCTCTGCTGTTGCCCACCTGATAACTGTGCTGGTAAATGCTTTTCTTTTCCCTTTAGCCCAACGAGATCTAATAAACGATTTGCTGTCACCGCTGCCTTCTTTTGCGAGACATTATCTAACAGTAAAGGCAATCCTACATTTTCCTCCGCGCTAAACACCGGAATTAAATTAAACTGCTGAAAAATAAAACCGATTTTATGCCTTCTAAATAAAGCGAGCTCTTTTTCTTTTAATGTTGAAATCTCTGTACCATCAACTCGAATACTACCTACCGATGGAATATCTAATCCACCTAACAACTGAAGTAAGGTCGTTTTACCTGATCCACTTGCCCCCATAATACAAACAAAATCTCCTTTTTGAATTTGAAGATTGATACCTTTTAATATCTTTACTTTACTATCCCCAATATCAAACGATTTTTCTAACCTTTCAATTTCAATAATATTCATCACGATATCCCCTTCTCTCTCTATTTGCCAATCTATATATTCTATTCAAAAATGCAAAATCCCTACTATTTTGTATTTTTTTGTCACATACTAACATGTACCCCGCATTAGCTAATTAAATTTCTACTTTATTTCTCACGTTAGAAAAGTTGACCCTCGCAATGAAAGTAATCATACTTGTTACACGAATACAAAAAAACTACTCACATATCCACAAATAGGAGGAAGAACAATGAAACATGTAATCGTTTATGCACACCCGAATACAGAAAGCTTCAACCATGCTATTTTAGCAACTGTAAAAAGTGAATTAGAAGGAAAAGGTCATGAAGTACGCGTTCGTGATTTATATGAATTAAACTTCAATCCAGTATTAGGCGCTTCCGATTTCATCTCATTTTCTCAAGGAAATACACCAGAAGATATTAAAGAAGAACAAGAACATATCTCTTGGGCTGATAGCATTACATTCATTTACCCAGTTTGGTGGGCGGGACTTCCTGCTATTTTAAAAGGATACGTTGACCGTGTATTTAGCCACGGATTCGCTTATGCTTACGGTGAAAATGGTATTGAAAAGTTATTAAGCGGTAAAAAAGGCTTATTATTATCTACAATGGGAAATACAAAAGAAGCATACATAGCAGGCGGTATGTTTGACGCAATGAAGAAAACAGCTGATGTTGGTATTTTTGAATTTACAGGCATTGAAACACTTGAGCATACATTCTATACAAGTGTTCCTTCTGTGGATGATAGTGTGCGTAAACAATATCTTGAAGAAGTGAAAGACGTAGTGAATCGTGCGTTTTAATAAAAAAACTCTGGTTATAACAACCGGAGTTTTTATTTCATCATCAATTTCGGAATATATCTTTGAAGAATGTTTTCTAATTCATTCATATCTTCCTGTCTAATCAGTAAATTCACATTGTCATTCATTTTTTCTCGCCCGCGATATAAAAATATATTTTCTTTCGGATTTTCCCATGTTGATGTTTTATAGCCCTTTAATTCTTCGTATGAATAAAAGTTCAATCCGTCTATTACACCTTTTTCATATATTTGTACACTTTTAATAAGATGGATAGCTATTAAAGTCATAAAACAACTTGCTACAGCATGAATACCTAACTGAATGAGAAACTGTTCAATTGTACCAATATCACCACTTACGTACTGAGCATATATATACATACATTGTCCGATGAAGTACGCTGGTCCAAGTAATGCAATCCAACGTCGTTTCAACCGAGGATATGTTGCAATAAGTTTTCCCGCGCTTTTTTTCATTTCATTTATTTTATATATCTTCCATAGAACAAAGAACAAAACACATAATGTAAAAACAAACATAATACATGACATCCAATACACTCTTATTCCCTCCCCCTTTTATATCACCACATATAAATTTTACATTTTATATAACTATAGTACATATGCAATTATGCATAAAAAAAACAGGCAACCTCTTCCGGTTACCTGCATTTCATTACATCTTCGCAATCCACTCCGTCAAGTTATGCACAACTTGCGTCGGTTGTACTTCATATCCTGTTAACTTCTCCACAGTTGTTACTCCAGTGTGGACAAGAAGGGTATGCATGCCAGCATTTATCCCCGCTAAAATATCCGTATCGTAGTTATCCCCAACCATCAATGCCGCATCTTTTTCTATGCCAAGCACTTTTAACGCTTGTTCCATAATGATTGATTCTGGTTTTCCGATAAAGATTGGATCCACACCTGTTGATACTGCTACAACTGATGTTAATGAGCCGTTACCTGGTAATAATCCGCGCTCAGTCGGAATGGCAATGTCCCCATTTGTGGAAATAAACGTTGCACCGTTACGCACAGCAAGACACGCTTTTGCCAATTTTTCATATGTGATGTCACGATCTAAACCGACAACAACGAAATCAGGATTTTCATCCACAAGTTCAAATCCTTTTTCCACAAGTGCATCGTGTAAGCCTTCTTCACCAATCATATATACAGTTGCATCTTGTTTACGCTCATAAATGAAGTTTGCTGTCGCCATACTCGTTGTGAATACTTGCTCGGCTTTAGCTGGAATATCGAAACGAACAAGTTTTTCTGCCACTTGTTCTGGTTTACGAGTTGAGTTATTCGTAACGAATAAATACGGAATACCGCGCTCTCCCAATGCTTTTACGAAGTCGCTTGCTTCTTCAATTTGTTCTTCTCCGCGATACATCGTACCGTCTAAATCAATTAAGTAACCTTTATACATCGATTATGTCTCTCCTTCTATGCTAACGTTCTCATCTATCATACCACTCTTATATTACCCGCTTTTCCAAAAGAAAAAAACGCTTTACCTTAAAGCGCCCTATAACGTTCATTTTTTCTCTTTTATTTGGTAAGAACAATTACAATCGCCTTCACACATGTTCGTTAATGTCTTCACATTTGCATCTACAAATAAACGCTTATACATCTCTTTTTCATCTTCACACACTTGAGGGAACCTCTCTGCAATTTCCTTTAACGGACAGTTTTGCTTTTCAAGTATAAAAGAATTCTCCCCATCTCTCTTTATTTGAACCATATAACCATGTTTCTCTTGCATACCGGCTATCTCTTGCACTTTATATGCTAAATTCTTTTGATTACTGACTCTCTTTTCTAATGTTTCTTCCATTCGCTTCGTTCTCTCTTTTAAAACGTAACGAAGTACTTTTTCATCGCCCATTCGAGCTAAATCTTCAAGCATATCAATTGCAAATTGCTTATACTCTTTTGGGAATGTATCTTCTCCCTTTTCACTTAATCCATACAAATAAGTTGGTCTTCCGACATGTTGTCTTACCATCTTAGAATAAATAAGTCCATCTTTCTCAAGATTACTTAAATGCCTTCGGATCGCCATTTCCGTAATCTCTAAAACTTCAGCTAATTCTGCTACCGTATGCTCTCCCTTTACTTTCAACAATTGGATAATCTCTTCTTTCGTAGTGCGTGCTTCCCCCATGCTTCACCCTTCTCCCTTTTCTTTCTCACATACAATATAAGATCCCCAAAAGGCATTCCCCGGGGATCTTATAAGCATAATTATTCTGGTACAAATGCAGATACAGGTCCTAATTCCTTTTCTAAATAACTGCGAATATTTGCTGGGTATTTTTCTACCACTGCAATTTGTTTTTGAATCGTCTTATATAATTCATCATGATTCATTTGAATATAATCTTGCGTAAGCATTTTTCGAAGAAGGATCACTTCTTTTATTCCTACTCCTTCTTCTGCACTTATCACTCGCTCGTCCATTAAAATATCGATAATATCTTCATAACTTCCTGGATCGCGCATAATAAATCCATCAATCATCGCATTGCCTACATCTAATACACAATCAATCATAAGATGGGCTATGCGCTCTAATGCATAAAATTCAAACTCGGTTTCATATATCTTCTTCTCTTGAAATGTATTTGTTGCTCGTTCTAAACATACTAGCATTTGTTCTATTTTCTTTCTGTCTACGAAGTACATTCATGTCACCTACCTGGAAATTAAAGCATTTACATTTTAATTGTAACGCTTTCTTCTGAAAAAATCGACAATTTTTCGAATTCACCTTTTCTCCATTATTTGTTATAGTTATACCTGTATGATTTTTGAAATTGGAGGAATGCAACCTTGGAACGTGAACTCGCACTAGAAATTGTCCGTGTAACAGAAGCAGCAGCCTTAGCATCCGCACAGTGGATGGGCCGCGGAAAGAAGAATGAAGCAGATGATGCAGCAACTACAGCTATGCGTGATATGTTCGATTCAGTAAACATGGCAGGTACAGTTGTAATTGGTGAGGGAGAACTTGATGAAGCACCGATGTTATATATTGGTGAAGAACTAGGAACAGGTAACGGTCCAGAAGTAGATATCGCCGTTGACCCGTTAGAAGGTACAAACATCGTTGCAAAAGGTCTTGCAAATGCAATGGCAGTTATCGCAATCGCAGATAAAGGAAACCTTCTTCATGCTCCTGATATGTACATGGAAAAAATCGCGGTTGGTCCAAAAGCAGCTGGTAAAATCAGCTTAGATGATCCAATTGAAAAAACAATTGAAATTGTAGCAGAAGCTAACAATAAAAAAATTCGTGATCTAACAGTTATCGTCCAAGAACGTGAACGTCATCAAGATATTATTGACCGTGTTCGCACAAAAGGTGCACGCGTAAAATTATTTGGTGATGGAGATGTTGGTGCGTCAATCGCAACAGCACTACCAGGAACAGGTATCGACTTATTCGTAGGTGTTGGCGGAGCTCCAGAAGGCGTTATTTCTGCAGCAGCATTAAAATGCCTTGAAGGTGAAATGCAAGCTCGCTTAGTTCCAATGAATGAAGAAGAAGAAGCTCGTTGTCGTGAAATGGGATTAGAAGATCCTCGTCAACTTCTTATGTTAGATGACTTAGTAGCTGGTGATGATGCAATCTTCTCAGCAACAGGTGTTTCTGCTGGTGAGTTATTAGACGGCGTGAAATTCCTTGGCGGAGATTTAGCTGAAACATATTCTATCGTTATGCGTTACAAAACAAGAACGGTACGATTCATTAAAACGCATCACCATTTAGATCATAAACCACACTTAAACTTAGATATTTAATAAAAGGAGCCATGTGTATGGAAGAACGTTTCTTTCTGTACGACGATACAGTCGCTACAAGAACTCGTTTCGTTAGCTTTATGGGGGAAAATGAGCGTCATGATTTAGCGCTTTTATACTCCGATCGTCATTACGGTAAAACGATTGTACTTGATATGCAGCGCAATAAATTCGCTATCATCGGTCCTGACGATTTAAACGAATCAGGCTACTTAGAGCACGCATTTTCTATGTCTGAAGAAATTGCAGAAGAATTACGCTCATTTTTATTTGAACTTATATAATTTATCTTATGCACCAGCTATGTTAGCTGGTGTTTTTTACAGTAATAATTTTGAATTTTCAAACTTTTATGGTATACTTATGAACAAATCTATTTGGATAGAAAGGACGTTATCTACGTATGCCAACATTTACTTTGTAATGGACCAGCAATTGGATAGCATTACTCTCAAAAAAGCACCGTGCTTTTTCAAGGGAGTAGTCTGCCCATTCCCATTACAAAGGAACGTAACGCATCTGTAGTATGATGTTTACGGAGGTTCCTCTTTGGAGGAATCTCCTTTTATTTTTGTCTCTTTCTTATGTCTTCATACTACAAGACATCCAAATAGCTGTATTACGTTTCTTTGCCACTAATATAAGAGGTGAAGGAAAATGCAGAAAGTACAACTTTCTTGGGGTTTATATGAAAATCAGCAACACACAATCGAAAAATATTGTAAAAATTGCGGACGTACTACCCTATTTACCGATACGAATATTCGTAGGCATAACGCCAATGGAAAAAACATATACCGATTTGCCATTTATAAATGCCCGAACGATCATACGTGGAATCAAAAACTGCGCATTTATAAATCATTTACTGATCATGTTGAAACTGTCGATATGGCTCTGCAAGACCAAACAGAATCAAGTACTACCATTTCCATTAAACAATACAAAGAAAGTCATATAGTCGAAATAACAATCGTATTAGACATCGTTTTCGGTTCCCACCGAATCGATAAAGCATTATCCACATATATTTCAGATTGGAGCCGTACACTCATTGTGGATAAAATTAAAAATGGGGATATTCAATTGAACGGACAACAAATGAAACCAAACGCATTACTTTCTGAAGGCGATTCTATTTCGATTTGTTTATAAACGAGAATATGAAAAAAACCTCTTACAATCGTAAGAGGCTTTTTTATTTCTTCACTTTTCGTAGTACAAAATGTGCACAACCGAAGTTACAGTACTCGTATAAATACTCTGATAACGTACTAATTTTCGTATCATATGTCGAACGTTGATTACTATCATCAAAGAAACCACGCAATCTAAGTTGCTCATAACCCCAGTCCCCAACGATATAATCATATTTATTTAAAATTTCTGCATATCGCTCTTTAAATGCTTCTTCACTAAAACCATCACGAAAGTTTTTAATTACTTCGTACTGAACATTATTAACGCTCACCGTAGCATGAATCTCTTGCTTTTGCTCCATCATTAACTTCCTCTCTAAGCATTCTTCTTTTTATCGTATCACAAAGCATAACAACCAACAATTTCAAATACAAAAAATTGCAAATTAGTACATGCTATGGAGAAGGAGGTGATACATCGTGAAAAAACAAATTGCCCTTTCCCTTCTCACTCTTTCCCTATTTGCAGGCTGCCAATCAACTAATAAAGCCGAAATGGAACGCGAAGAAGGAAGCCGTGTTCTTGTTTCTAATAAAAACGACATGTATCATACAGAAAATACAAATACAAGGCTCACAAGAGTCGGCTATTCATCCAAACAAAAACATGAAGTATCTAACAAACAAGTAGGGGCCATTAACCGTGAGAAAGTTGCTGAAATGATCACAAGCATGACAGTCAAACTTCCTGACGTTACAAACGCTGCTACACTCGTTACCGATGATGAAGTGTTCGTTGTATATCGTGCAAACACAACGGATCAGAAACTCGTAGCAGATCAAGTATATAAAACAGCTTTGTCCATCGTCCCTCGCTATTATAAAGCATATGTATCGACAGACCAAAAGTTGATTTCTCAAATTCAAGGTCTGCAATCCGGTGCATTAAACGATAAAGAATATGAACAAAGTCTTGATATGCTAAAACGTGAAATGAGTAAAAATCCTCATTTGAACAATACAGGGGATCAAACTTTGAATAATATGATTAAAAAATAAAAGGTGGAGAAAACCTCCACCTTTTTTACTATTTCTTACAATCCGCATAAACCTCCATCGCATCACACATAAATTGCGCTAAACCTTCACCAAACTTATCGATATTTTTCGTAAAGCGCTCATCAGCGACGTACATTTGACCTAATCCCTTAAAAGCATCTAACGAATAGTGACCGAAGTTTTGCAAGTAATCGTACCATACTCCAATTGCTTTTTGCGCCTCTTTAGAATCAGGTGCACCGTGTCTAAGTGCCGCTAAATTTCTATAAATAGTATTAAACTCTTCTTGTTTCTCTTTTGACATACCTTTTGCAGCATCATTCGCTTTATCTACAGCTGCGTCCCCCCATCTTTCACGTGCTTCTTCTTCATATGGGTTATGGCTGAAATCAAATCCTTCAAATTTCTCTTTGTTCGTCATTTCAATCTCTCCTTTTGTATGCTGAATAGTTTTATCAATCGTCGCAATTACTTTATCTAACCTAGCCCGCTTTTCAAGAAGCATTTTCTTATGAAGCTCTAGTGCCTCTTCACGATCAAATGATGGACTCATGATAATTTCTTTAATTTTCTTCAAAGGGAAGCCAAGCTCTTTAAAAAACAATATTTGCTGCAATGTCTCTAAATTTTCATTGGAATACAGACGATATCCAGACTCTGTCGTCTCGTCTGGGGTTAACAACCCAATTTCATCATAATGATGCAGTGTGCGCACACTAATCCCAACTAAACTAGCTACTTCTTTTACCCTCATTGGCATGTGTATCTCCCCCTTAGTACATACGATAAAGTATGACGCAACGTTAGAGTCAATAAGTAAATTCATTTTATCTCGCTATTTGCTGGGCAGTAAACGTTCGATTGGTGAAGGCTAAAAGTTTCATCTCACCTATATTTCATGCATAATAGATATGTACATATATTAGAAAGCGGTGAAAGTATGGTTTCAAATACGGTAATTGCCAGTATCACAATTCAGCTTGTGCTTTCGGTTCTGGTACCAATTATTGCGCTCGTTTATTTTCGTAAAAAATATCATATTAATTGGAAGGTTGTTGGAGTTGGTGTCCTTATCTTTATCGGATTCACCCAAATTCTCGAAACACCATTCCACCTATTTATGCGTGGAAATCCAGCGATAGCTCCATTTTTAGAAAACCCATTTATTTTTGCAATATATGGCGGATTAACTGCTGGTATTTTTGAAGAATTAGGACGCTTCGTTGCCTTTTATTACTTACTGAAAAAATATCAAGAATATAAAGACGGTTTCGCTTACGGACTTGGTCATGGCGGAATAGAGTCCATTTTAATCGGTGGATTCTCTGCTTTGCAAGCACTTATATTTGCGAATTCAATTAACAACGGTAGCTTCGCTCAAATGGTTGAAAAAATGCCGGAGCTTGGTCGTCTACAGGACATGTTAATTCAGCAGCCTGCTTATTTATACCTCCTTGGTAGCCTAGAAAGAATTATGGCACTAGTACTGCAAATCGCCTTTACAATGCTTGTCTTATACGCAGTAAAACAGAAGAAATATATCTTCCTTGCGTACGCTATACTATTCCACGCATTTGTAGACTTTTTCGCGGCACTGTATCAAACAAAAACAATCAATATCTTTGTTGCGGAAGGAATTACACTTCTCTGTACAATTGGCGCTGTCGTTCTTATTCGAAAAATGAAAGCGAAATTAGTGAGTGTGCCGGAGTAAAAATAACCCACCATTTGGTGGGTTATTTTTCATATGGATTATCGCAATGATGATAACTTTTGCCCCCTTGCAGCTCCCTCTTTGTTTCTGCATCTATAACGATATATTTATGCAACTCCTCTACTTCATTTTGAGAAAAAGAAGCGAAAAAGTATACTTGGCGATTAGGATGAATAAACAAATCTTGAAGCACCACTCTACTACGACAGCCGACAGCTGTTTTTTGCCTAAAAATAAATTCCTCATCAGCCACTTCTTTAAATAAGATTTTTTTACGAACACTATACGCTGCATTGTTATATTCTTTATAGATTTTCTTATCTAACTGTTCATAAAATACATCCTCACGAACGAATGATTTATTTTGATTGCTCGGGTACTCTAATTTTTGATTAGATTCTGCATATGTTGTGGATAATTGTGCGAGAAAACAAATACTGAATACAATACATATCATTTTTTTCATAATCGCACCTCAACTTTTCATTATCCACATTACTTTTCCACATACTTAAATCACTATGCCCTTTCCAAGAAAAAGGAATTTTTTCCACATTTGTCGAAGTATATAGCGTCAACTTGAAAGATGGGGATGAATTATGAAGAAAATTATTGTAATACGACATTGTTCAGCAACGGGCCAAGAACGTGATGCCGAATTAACGGTTACCGGAAAAAATCAAGCAAACATCCTTGCTACATTCCTCTTAGAAAATCATCTACAAATAGATCATATTATTTCAAGCCCATTTGTCCGAGCTATCGATTCTATTCGGCCCTATGCGCTCCAAACTAAACTATCTATCCAAGAAGATGAACGGTTAGCCGAGCGGGTATTAAGCGATGCTCCAATGGATGATTGGATGCAAAAACTAGAATCTACTTTTACAAATATAGATATTGCCTTCTCAGGCGGAGAGTCAACAAAACAAGCGATGGATCGCGCCATATCGCTTATTCAAGACATTTTAAAACTGGAGCATGACACAACATTACTCATTACACATGGAAACTTACTTACACTAATTTTAAAGCACTTCGATTCTACCATCGGCTTTAGTGAATGGAAAACTTTAACGAATCCTGATATGTACGAAATTACAATCGATGAGCACTATATCATAAAACGATTATGGAACGAATCATCCAAGTAATATCCCTTTCCAAAACATTCAGTTGACGCCGCGAGAAGAGACTGTACTAATAATAGAAAGGGGTATCACTCCATATGTACGAAGACGTACTTGCTTTACTACATAAAACAAATGTTTCTTACGAAAAGTTTGAACACGAGCCGGTACTCGATTATGAGACAGATCGTATCGTGCGTGAAAGGCTTGGCTTACAAGGCACTCCAAGTAAAAGCTTATTTTTAAAATCAAAATCTGGAGATTATTACGTATTTTTTACGTTAGAGGGAGCTCGGCTTGACCGAGGAGAGATGAAAAAAATAACTGGGGAACACTTATCCCTCTGTTCTCCTGATGAATTAAGAATGGAAACTGGTTGTACTCCAGGATGTGTAGCTCCTTTCGGTTATTCACAAGATGTAACGATTATTGTGGACAGTTCCATTTATACGTATACTAAAATTTTAATTACACCTGGTGTACCTGAATTTACAATTGAATTATCCACAGAAGAATTAAAAAAGATTTTATTAACATGCCCAAATACCGTTTTAGAGTACAAACAAAAAGAGAGCTAATGATTAGCTCTCTTTTTTCATTATTTCGCTTCTGCTGTTTTTTCTTTTGCCGAACGTACTTGCTCGTCCGCATGGTAAGAAGAACGCACAAGTGGGCCAGCTTCACAGTGGCTAAATCCTTTGCTAAGTGCAATTTCTTTTAGCTCTGCAAATTCTGCTGGTGGGTAATATTTAAGAACTGGTAAATGCTTCTTAGATGGTTGTAGGTATTGTCCAAGAGTTAAAATATCCACATTGTTTGCACGTAAGTCATCCATTGCTTCAATTAAATCTTCTCTTGTTTCACCTAAGCCCACCATAATGCTCGATTTAGTTGGGATATCAGGCTGCATTTCTTTTGCTCGACGTAAAAACTCTAATGAACGGTCATATTTTGCTCTAGCGCGAACTCGGTTAGATAATCGACGTACCGTTTCAATGTTATGGTTTAAAATATCTGGTTTTGCATCCATTAACATTTTTAAGTTTTCTTCTACCCCACCCATATCAGATGGTAATACTTCGATAGACGTGAATGGATTTTTACGACGTACAGCGCGTACTGTTTCAGCAAAAACAGCTGCTCCGCCGTCTTTTAAATCATCACGTGCAACCGCTGTTATAACAACGTGCTTTAAGCCCATTTGTACTACTGAATCTGCTACGCGTTCTGGTTCTTGTAAATCAAGCTCATTTGGCAAGCCTGTTTTAACTGCACAAAAACGACAAGCACGTGTACAAACCGCACCTAAGATCATAAATGTTGCTGTTTTCCTTACAGCCCAGCACTCATGAATATTCGGACATTTCGCCTCTTCACAAACGGTATGAAGATTCTTAGAACGCATCATTTTCTTTAAGCCTGTATAGTTTTCATTCGTGTTTAACTTAATTTTCAACCATTCGGGCTTGCGCTTATATTCTGTTTGTTTTGTCATGGTTATCAACTCCGCACAATATGAAATAGTTTACCGTGTTCGCTTCTTTCAATGTAACATATCTATTCTAACGTATGAAAGCGATTTGCTCAAATGAAGATTCTAAGATTTTTTCCAATCGTTCCCTATAATGAAATACTCCGTATATCCCACACTAAAAAGAGTGATGTTGTGAAAGGAGTCTATTTCATGCTTCGAAAAATTTCTCTTTTGCTTTCTATTTGCTTTCTTCTCCACCAAAACATCGCTTACGGTGAAGATAATCAGCAAAGCATATATGAAAAGCGCATGGCACTATATAAAGAAACAGAGCAATCTTCAGGCATTCCTTGGTATTATTTAGCTGCAATGGATCAATATGAAAGAAATATCCGGAGCGTAAGAAAAGATATTCCGAAAAAACCAGATGCCATCATTTCCCTTTATTTCAAACCAGAAATTTGGGCTGGACCTGCTAATAACAATGACACACTCCCCCACATCATTTCTTTATTCGGGGGAATTGGTTTAGATGGTGATAAAGATGGTTTAGCAAATGCAAATAACGACCGTGATCTTCTGCATACAGCAGCGACTATTTTAAAGAAACAAGGAACGTCAGAAGACCATATTAAAATTATGCTTTGGGAATATTATAGACGTGCAAAAACAGTTGATTTAATTACCGAATACGCCCGAATTTATAAACAGTATGGACGTATTAATTTGGAAGGAAATGCCTTCCCTCTCCCGATTCATAGTGACCACAGCTACCGTAGTACTTTTGGTGCTGGTAGAAGCTTTGGCGGAAGACGTATTCATGAAGGAACAGATATTTTCGCTAGATATGGTGTACCAGTAAGGTCCACTTGCTATGGCATTATTGAAACGAAAGGCTGGAATCGTCTTGGTGGATGGCGCATCGGCATTCGTGACCTTCATAATAATTACCATTATTACGCTCACTTAGGCGGGTTCTCAAAAGAAATACAGCTCGGACAAATTGTCGAGCCAGGAAAAGTAATCGGATTTGTTGGTAGTACCGGCTACGGACCTCCCGGCACAGCTGGAAAATTCCCACCTCACTTACATTTCGGCATGTATAAAGACAATGGTTATACAGAATGGGCTTTCGATCCATACATGCACTTAAGTCTTTGGGAACGAAAAGAACGAGCGAATACAAAACGATAACCGTAGCATATTGCTACGGTTATTTTTTATATACAGCTAACTATCTGTTTTCTTTTTATCCGGTACAACAACTCCGCCGCTTCCGTAATAAGTAGGCACTTCCCCTTGCACGATACGCGTTGCAATTGGGACATCTTTCTTCACCGTTATTTCTTTCGTATGAAATGGAATAATGACTTGCAATGTTACTTCCATCTCCATAACAATTTGAATCGCTGTCGTATTGATCCCGTGCGGCTCAATCTTTTGTTTTATATCCGTATTCACATGACCAATTGTAGTGAAGTCAATTGGAATATCTGGCCCTATATTACCAAGAAGCGCATTATCCGTTACACGACCAAAAGGAACTGCCATCGTCGCTCCGTTTTTTTCAGAAAGACCTAGTTCTTTCAAATTCCCTTGTTCTACTTGCTGTAAATATTTTTCTATGTATGTGGTCGTTGATGTGACGATTTCATTTACTTGCTTTGTATTTAAATTAATTGTGGATACTTTCCCGTTTTTATCATTTTGTACTTTCATTAATGAATCAACATCGAATCCTTCATTAATTCTGTCTTTTACCGCCTTCGTCATAACCGCTGTTGCCATTTTATGCGTCTCTACTTCCCCATATTTAATTAAGGTCGGCTGAATGCTGCTATTCACAATCCATACTCCTTGCACAAGTAATATCACAAAAAGAATAAACGACATAAGCAGTATGTACCGAAAGGAAATAGGCCCCCTTCGAAACCGCGAATTTCTCAAGCGAAATATACTCATAAAAAAAACCTCCTTCTTATATCATTTCTATGCAAGAAGGAGGGACGATATATGCTTATCTCATTTTTAATAATGCTTCTTTTCCAATCGTTCCTACTGGAATGCCTAACGCTTCCGCTCCAGTCGTTACCGATTCTAATGGTGCTTCAAGAAGTTGTTCAATCGTTCTTACACCAACCGCACGACCAGCAATAATACCTCGATCACCTAACTTCTCATTTAAAAGACCTACATCTAATGCACCACACATAATATATCCTTTATCGCTCATTACAGCTAGCAAATTCGTCTTTGGGAGTTTGACGCTAACCGCAATAAACGTATAGTTATCAATTATAATAGGCTCTACATTAACCATAGTTCACACTCCTCTCTTTCTTATCTGTATGAAAAGAGAAAAATGAGTGTTACAAGTTAACTAGCCTATAGTTTCACAGAAGATGTATGAGTTATCAACATGTCTGTTAACACATCTCTAAGTAGTTCTGGCATATAATATTGCTTATGGGAAAGTGTGGATAGCTCTGGGTATAAGTATCCAAATGTAAACATATCAATCGTTCCTACCGTATATATACGATCTAATTCGAGCGATTCTCCGTTAATCAATACATCTTCCAGTAAAATTTTATTCCCAGGAATCGTATCTGGAATTACTTCTACACCAGCATAAATCATTTTCCCCATTACTTTTCCACGAAACCCGAATCCTTTCACCTCAAGATTCTCCATATTCGGGCGGCGTGCTTTCAAAATCACTTCTCTTAATGTCTTCCCTGGCACTTTCAACGCACATGGATTAATTGGATGTGGACAAATTCTGTGAATATCTCCTCGTGTTACAACACCTTCTCCTAATCCTTCAAGAAGTACACCAGCATTCACCATTCCAATCTCTGCACCACACCATTTTTTCAGCGCACTTGCTAACATGTGTGCAAACGTCGTCTCATGAAACCACTCTACCGGCAATGACTCTTTTAAATGAACGACAGGCTCTGCCATAATATGCTTACTTTCTTCCTGTAGCATTTCAATTGTGGATAACGACTCGCTATAAGCACCTAACCGTTCTGTCTTAATCGCTCTACCGTCTTTTTTCAACAGCTTCTTCGTCTCTTTATCCACAGTAAGCTGCACGTGACCAACGTAACGTCCCCACTTTTCACAACAACAAAGTAAAGTATTATTCATTAGAACGCCACGCTCAAATAAATGATGCGTATGTGCCCCTAAAATCACATCTATATCATAATGCTCCGCCATATACTCATCCATGCTTTTTCCAAGATGAGAAAGTACAACAGTAATATGTGCCTCATCTTTCACTTCTTCCAAAATGGATTCTAAATGCTCGATTGGATCTTCAATGTGCCAGTCTAACATTTGATAAAACTCGGGATATGCTACCGTTAATCCGATAAAAGCAATCGTAATTCCATCTGTCGTTGTATGCAATTTATAAGGCTTCGCCCACGCTGGACGTATCCCTTCTTTTTCAAATAAATTCGCGACTAGAACCTCAAACCCAGCATCATCATACAGACGGTTCAAATGCTCCTTCGCCAACGTAATTCCTTCATTATTTCCGATCGTTACATAATCATATAACGCCTCATTTAAAAGCTTTGTATTTCCAAGCCCATTTGTCGCCTCCGAAATACTATGAAAACGATCCACATGATCGCCAATATCCACAGTTAAAACAGTCTCTCCCGCTGCCTGTCTTCGCTTTTTCTCCTCTTGTACAAACCGAGAAATTTGCGGCCAATTTTCAAAATGACTATGTATATCGTTTGTATGATAAAGGTGGATGATTGTTTCTTTATTTATATTCAGAGAAAAAACCTCCTCTCAGTTCCTTACTGCCATTTACGCTATACGTACGCAATAATCCTGTAAATACTTTTCGTCTTTTCTTGCTATTTTACATTGTACTCGCATTGTGAGAAAAAGCAAAAGATTGCCCTTTTAATATGAGAAATCTTATATTACTTTTTCTAATCTGTTGATTAGTTTGAGGGAGATTTTTCAGGGAGTTTGTTGGGAGGTTCTTCTGTGGATTCTTCTGTGGATTTGTCAGTATCTTTGCCTTGCTTCTAGTCATATAGGTGCTCCTCTCCTATTTTCGCATGTTGAGGGGTATATGAGGTGTTTCTTTTGTCGTAATTTGTTGGCAAATCGATATTCCTTGTCGAAACGTCGATATATTGAAATAATCGTTGATATATTCCGAGTTGTGATCGATATATTTGAAAAAGCGTTGATATATTTAGTTAAACACCCACCTGGGTATCTGTCCTCCCGAGCCGAACCCACACAACATAAAAAAAGCGCCCTGCATAGCAGGACGCTTTCTCATTTCTATTTAACCGATAGAACCTTCCATCTCAAACTTGATTAGGCGGTTCATTTCAACTGCGTATTCCATTGGAAGTTCGCGAGTGAATGGCTCGATGAAGCCCATTACGATCATTTCTGTAGCTTCTTGCTCAGAAATACCGCGGCTCATTAGGTAGAATAATTGTTCTTCTGATACTTTCGATACTTTCGCTTCGTGCTCAAGTGAAACGTAATCGTTTTTGATTTCGTTGTAAGGAATTGTATCAGATGTAGATTGGTTATCCATGATTAACGTGTCACACTCGATGTTAGAGCGAGAGTTTTTCGCTTTTGGTCCGAAGTGTACGATACCACGGTAAGTTACTTTACCACCATGCTTCGCAATCGATTTAGAAACGATTGTTGAAGACGTGTTTGGTGCTAAGTGAATCATTTTCGCACCAGCATCTTGGTGTTGGCCTTTACCAGCAATCGCGATAGATAATGTTAAACCACGAGCGCCTTCGCCTTTTAAGATAACTGCTGGGTATTTCATCGTTAATTTAGATCCGATGTTACCGTCAATCCATTCCATCGTTGCGTTTTCTTCACAAACCGCACGTTTTGTAACTAGGTTGTATACGTTGTTCGCCCAGTTTTGGATTGTAGTGTAACGGCAATATGCATCTTTCTTAATGATGATTTCTACTACCGCACTATGAAGTGAGTTAGTTGTGTAAACAGGTGCTGTACAACCTTCTACGTAGTGTACGTGTGCGCCTTCGTCTACGATGATAAGCGTACGCTCGAATTGTCCCATATTTTCAGAGTTAATACGGAAATACGCTTGAAGTGGTGTATCCACCTTAATACCTTTTGGAACGTAGATGAATGATCCACCAGACCAAACTGCAGAGTTTAATGCAGAGAATTTGTTGTCTGTTGGTGGAATTACTTTTCCGAAATGCTCACGGAAAATGTCTTCGTTCTCTTTTAATGCGCTATCTGTATCTTTAAATACGATTCCTAGAGCTTCTAGGTCTTCTTTCATGTTGTGGTATACAACTTCAGATTCGTACTGTGCAGATACACCAGCTAAATATTTTTGCTCAGCTTCTGGAATACCTAATTTATCAAATGTCGCTTTAATTTCATCAGGTACTTCATCCCAAGACTTCTCAGATTTCTCAGATGGTTTTACGTAGTACGTAATTTCATCGAAATCTAAGTCGTTTAAGTCGCCGCCCCATTGTGGCATTGGCATTTCATAGAACTTATCCAGTGATTTTAAACGGAAGTCTAACATCCACTGTGGTTCTTCTTTCATACGTGAAATCTCTTCTACGATTTCTTTTGTTAAACCGCGTCCAGCACGGAAAATCGAAACGTCTTTGTCTTTGAAACCATATTTATAATCGCCGATATCTGGCAGTTGCTTCGCCATGTTGGTGTGTCCCTCCTTAGATAACCTCGTTTTTAGGAACCTTTAACATTACTTATCTTCGTTTAAGCCCTTTTCTAACGCTTTCCACGCTAATGTTGCACATTTAATACGTGCTGGGAACTTGCATACGCCTTGTAATGCTTCAATATCTCCTAAATCGATGCTGTCATCGTACTCTTTTCCTAGCATCATGTCAGAGAAAATTTTCGAAAGCTGAAGTGCTTCTTCGATTTTCTTTCCTTTTACTGCTTGTGTCATCATCGAAGCTGAAGACATTGAGATTGAACATCCTTCTCCTTCAAACTTCGCCTCTTGTACAATACCTTCTTCTACTTTCATCGTAAGTTGAATACGATCGCCGCAAGTTGGATTGTTCAAGTTAACGGTAACACTATCTTCTAACACGCCATGGTTACGAGGATTCTTATAATGATCCATAATAACTTGACGGTATAACGTATCTAAATTATTAAATGACATTTGTGAAATACTCCTTTGTCTTGATTAGCGATTCAACAAATGTATCAATTTCTTCTTTTGTATTATATAAATAGAAGCTCGCACGTGCTGTTGAAGAAGCTTTTAGCCACTTCATAAGCGGTTGTGCACAGTGGTGTCCTGCGCGAACCGCGATACCTTCTACATCTAATACAGTCGCTACATCATGAGGATGTACGTCTTCAATATTAAATGTAACAAGACCAGCGCGATGCTTTGGACCATAAATTGTAACGCCATCTACTTCTGATAGTCTTTCTAAAGCGTATTGCGCTAATTCATGCTCATGCTTTTCAATATTATCAAGACCGATTTCTTCTAGGAAATCAATTGCCGCACCAAGTCCGATTGCATTACCGATAATCGGTGTACCTGCTTCAAACTTCCACGGAAGCTCTTTCCAAGTAGATTCTTGTAAATCTACGAAATCAATCATTTCACCGCCAAATTCAATTGGCTCCATATTGTTTAGCAATTCTTTCTTACCATATAATACGCCGATACCTGTAGGTCCGCACATCTTATGAGCAGATAATGCGTAGAAATCACAGTTTAAATCTTGTACATCCACTTTCATATGAGGTGTACTTTGCGCACCGTCAACGACCATAATTGCGCCGTTTTCATGTGCGATTGCTCCGATTTCTTTTACAGGGTTAATCGTTCCAAGTACGTTTGATACTTGCATAATAGAAACGATTTTTGTGTTCGGTGTAACTGTTTGACGAACATCTTCTAAAGAAATTGTACCGTCTGGTTGAAGCGGAAGGTATTTTAACGTTGCACCAGTTTTCTTCGCAACTTGTTGCCACGGAATGATGTTACTATGGTGCTCCATGTAAGAAATAACGATCTCATCGCCTTCTTTTACATTTTCAAGACCATAGCTAGCCGCTACTGTATTTAATGCAGTTGTCGTTCCGCGCGTGAAAATAATCTCTTCCATTGATTTCGCATTGATAAACTTGCGAACTTTCTCACGTGCACCTTCATACGCGTCGGTAGCTTTCGTACCGAGCGTATGAACACCGCGATGCACGTTAGAATTATATTCTTTATAGTAACGTTCTAACGTTTCAATGACTTGAATTGGTTTTTGAGAAGTTGCTGCACTATCGAAATAAACAAGTTGTTTGCCGTTCACTTTTTGATCAAGAATTGGAAACTGTTTGCGTATTTCATGAATATTCATTAGCGAACTTTCCTTTCAATTACCTCAACAAGCTGTGCCTTTACTCCTTCAATTGGAAGCTCATTTACTACAGGTGCTAAGAATCCATGGATGACTAAACGTTCTGCTTCGCGTTTTGGAATACCACGGCTCATCAAGTAGTATAATTGGTATGGATCTACGCGGCCTACTGAAGCTGCGTGACCTGCCATTACATCATCTTCATCAATTAGAAGAATTGGGTTCGCATCACCGCGAGCTTTTTCGTCTAACATAAGAACGCGAGAAGATTGTTGTGCATTTGATTTAGATGCACCGTGTTCAATCTTACCAATTCCGTTGAAGATAGATGTTGCACTATCTTTTTGTACACCGTGTTTTAAGATCCAACCTTCAGAGTGTTTACCGAAGTGAACAACTTTAGTTGTAAAGTTTTGTGTTTGGTTACCACGGCCAATTGTTACTGTTTTTGTATCAGCATATGATCCGTCGCCCATTAAGTTCGTAACGTTCTCTGAGATTGTGTTTCCGTCATTCATAAGACCTAGAGCCCAATCAATGCGGCCGTCGCGTCCTACTACTCCGCGGCGGTTAACGTAAGTTGTTACGTCTTTTGCTAATAGATCAACCGCACCGAATTTCACTTGTGCGCCTTGTTCCACGATTACTTCTGCTACGATATTTGCAATACCTTTAGCATTTTCATTTGCAACGTAGTTTTCTACATAAGTTACAGTACTGTTCGCATCAGCTACGAATAATACGTGGTTATATACGTTAGCTTCTTCGCCGTCTACTAAGAATACAGCTTGAAGTGGAGTTTCAAGAACAACGTTTTTCGGAACATATACGAATGCACCGCCGTTGATTAATGCAGCATGAAGTGCAGTTAGACGATGCTCGTCTACCTTCACGCCGTCTTTCATTAAGTACTTTTGTACTAGTTCAACATGCTCTGTTGCAGCTGTTATGATGTCTGTAAAAATAACACCTTTTTCTTTTGCTTCGTCTGCTAAAGAAACGAACGCAGTTGTACCAGTACGTTGCACTAATACGCTGTTATTTTCATCGATTAAGTTTTTCACTGCTTCTGGAAGCTCTGTTAAAGAACTTACAGGCTCTTGCTTAGCAGCGTCGCCTTTTCCGATAAAGTCCCATTTTTCAATTTTCGTTTTATCAGGCGTTGGCATTGGAAGTTCAGTTGCTTGTGCAAGAGCTTGTAAGCGGAACTCAGTCAACCAAGCAGCTTCGTTTACTTCGCTTGCGCGCTGACGGATTGTTTCTTGATCGAAAGGTAATGTACCGATTGTCATGTTTATGCTCCTCTCTTACGCTTCTTGCTCTGCTGTTTCGTCTTCAATACCTAATTCTTTTTTAATCCAGTCGTAACCTTCAGCTTCTAGACGTTGTGCAAGCTCAGGGCCACCAGATTTAACGATACGACCGTTCATCATAACGTGAACGAAGTCTGGAGTGATGTAGTTTAATAAACGTTGGTAATGCGTAATCATTAGGCAACCGAACTCTTCGCCGCGCATTTGGTTAATACCTTTAGATACAACTTTTAATGCATCGATATCAAGACCTGAGTCGATTTCGTCTAAGATTGCAATTTTTGGCTCAATCATCATTAATTGAAGAATCTCGTTACGTTTTTTCTCACCGCCAGAGAAACCTTCGTTTAAGTAACGTTGTGCCATTTCTGGATCCATTTCTAGGAATTCCATGTTTTTATCTAATGTACGGATAAATTTCATAAGAGAAATTTCATCGCCTTCTTCACGACGTGCGTTAATTGCAGAACGTAAGAAGTCAGCGTTTGTAACTCCGCTAATTTCACTTGGATATTGCATTGCTAGGAATAGACCTGCTTGCGCGCGCTCGTCTACTTCCATTTCTAATACATCTTCACCGTCGATGATGATGCTACCTTCTGTTACTTCATACTTTGGGTGACCCATAATCGCAGAAGATAAAGTTGATTTACCTGTTCCGTTAGGTCCCATAATTGCGTGGATTTCTCCACCTTTTACTTCAAGGTTTACACCTTTTAAAATTTCTTTGCCGTCAATTGATACGTGTAAGTCTTTAACCGTTAATGTAGAACCAGCCATCTCAATACCTCCATTAATCCTATATATACATTTTAAAAATTCCTAAAACGTTCATATTCTCATTTTATTCTCATTCTAATTTTATATCAAATAAAATGATATCGCAAACGACGAAAAAAAGTAACAATTTTTTCACAAATGTATATAAGTATTTCCTTCTCACCTTTATATGATACACCTTTCTTCTTATTTATATAAAGAAAAAAGGACTGGGAAATTACCAGTCCTTCCCTTATATTTATTCACTTACCGGGAGTACAGCACCTTTATATTCTTTATTAATAAAGTCCTGAATTTCTTTTGAATGTAGTACTTCTACTAGTTCTTTAATCTCTTTTTTCTTCTCATTACCTTTACGAACGGCAATAATATTTGCATACGGAGAGTCTGATCCTTCAATCGCAATTGCATCCTTTGTTGGATTTAATTTCGCATCAATTGCATAGTTTGAATTAATAAACAAAGCGTCGCCTTCATTATTTTCATACAGCTTCGGTGAAAGTCCAGGTTCTACATCTGTTTTAAACTTTAAGTTTTTCGGATTTTCCACAACATCTTTTACTGTCGCCTTAACAACATCTACACCATCTTTTAATTTAATAACGCCGCCTTTTTGTAATAGGGCTAGCATACGGCCACGCTCTGCTACGTTATTACTCATAATAACTGTTCCGCCATCTGGAAGGTCTTTTAAGCTTTTATACTTCTTAGAATAAATGCCCATTGGCTCTAAATGGATTTTTCCTGCATTTACAATTTTATATCCTTTTTCTTGAATTTCTTTATCCAAATATGGAATGTGCTGGAAGTAGTTCGCATCAATTTCTTTATCCGCTAACGCTTTATTCGGTAACACATAATCTTGGAACTTTTTAATCTCTAACTTAATACCTTTTTTCTCTAATATCGGCTGTGCCTTCTCTAAAATAACAGCGTGTGGCACGTTAGAAGCTCCAACAACAAGCTTATTCTCATCTTTCCCACCACAGGCAGCTAATGTAAATACAGATAGTGCTGTAACAACTGACAGTATAATCTTTTTCATATGATGTCCCCTTCTCCCCTATATTTATGTAGTTAGAAAAAAGAGCCGGCATACACCAGCCCTTCTTCAAACGATTATTCTTTTACAGGAACAACTGCCCCTTTATATTCTTTATTAATGAAATCTTCAATTTCTTTAGAATGCAGCACTTCTACAAGAGCTTTAATCTCTTTTTTATCTTTATCGCCTTTACGAACAGCTACTACGTTTGCATACGGTGAATCATTTCCTTCAATCGCAATTGCATCTTTTTCTGGGTTTAATTTCGCATCAATCGCATAGTTCGAGTTAATTAAAACTGCATCGCCTTCTTTATTGTTATACACTTGTGGTAGTAAACCAGGCTCGATATCCGTTTTGAATTTCAAGTTTTTCGGATTATCTGCAATATCTTTTGGAGTTGCTTTAACTGGATCTACTCCGTCTTTAATTTTTAAAATACCTTCTTTTTGTAAAATTGCTAAACCACGTCCATGGTCAGCAACAGAGTTACTCATAATAATTGTCGCCCCGTCTGGAAGCTCTTTTAAGCTTTTATATTTTTGAGAATACACACCAATTGGTTCTAAATGAATTTTTCCTGCTACTTCAAAATCATATTTTTTATCTTTAATTTCTTTTTCTAAATACGGAATGTGCTGGAAGTAGTTTGCATCTAATTCCTTATCCGCTAACGCTTTATTTGGCAACACGTAATCTTGGAATTTTTTCACTTCTAATTCAATTCCTTTTTTCTCAAGTAACGGTTTTGCCTTTTCTAAAATTTCAGCGTGCGGTACGTTAGAAGCACCAACAACAAGTTTATTTTCATCTTTATCTTTCGCGCCACAAGCAGCTAACCCAAAAATTGAAGTTGAAATAAGTGCCGTAAGTAATAATTTTTTCATTTGAAATGCCCTCCCGTTTTTTATTATCTTTTATCTATTCGAGTCGTTACACTATCACCAATCCATTGAATTAAAAATACAACGAGTAATACACAAATTGTTGCAACGATTGTTACATCGTTATTTCCTCGTTGGAACCCTTCTAAGTAAGCAAGTGTCCCAAGGCCACCAGCACCAACAACTCCCGCCATTGCCGTATAGCCTACTAAAGCAATTGTCGTTACCGTAATACCAGATACTAAGGCTGGTAATGATTCTGGAATTAACACTTTCAAAATAATTGTGCTTGTTTTTGCCCCCATTGCTTTTGAGGCTTCAATTACACCTTTATCAATTTCACGAAGTGCGATTTCAACCATTCTTGCATAAAATGGTGCCGCTCCGATAATTAAAGCTGGCAATGCCGCACTCGCTCCAAGAATTGTTCCAAGAAGGATTTTTGTGAATGGGATTAATAAAATAATTAAAATGATAAACGGTATAGAACGGAATATGTTTACGAACGCTCCAATCACCGTATTAATCGATTTGTTTTCCCATAAATTATCTTTCGCTGTCATGAAAAGTAACAATCCTAAAATAAGTCCTAAAACAAATGTGGCAAGAGCTGCGATTGCCGTCATATATAACGTTTCACCAGTTGCTTCTAACATTTGATTCCAATCAACATTTGTGAGTAACTTATCCATGTGCAATCACCTCCAGCTCTACTTGATCTTGATGAATTCCTTCTATCGCTTGCTGGATCGCAGTTTCCTCACCATTTAAATGAACGACTAAACTACCGTAAGAACCGTTATTCGTTTGTGCGATATTTCCTTGCAAAATGCTCACTTCTATATCACTGCGCTGCATTAATCTTTGAAGTACCGGTCTTTCTACAGCTTCACCGATAAACTGCAAGCGAATCACTTTTCCATCTGGGTATTTTTCAATTAAACTTTCAATCGTTTCATTTGTATCTTCAGAATCCGTTAACTGCTGTACAAATCGTTTCGTAATGTCCTGCTGCGGATTACGGAATACGTCAAGTACTGGACCCGTTTCTACAATCTTTCCTCTCTCCATTACGGCAACGCGATTACAAATCTTTCGAATTACATGCATCTCATGTGTAATTAGTACAATTGTTAAACCGAGACGCTTATTAATATCTAGAAGTAAATCTAAAATTTGATCCGTCGTTTCTGGGTCAAGAGCTGACGTTGCTTCATCACATAAAAGTACTTGTGGATTATTAGCTAATGCTCTTGCAATCCCGACGCGTTGCTTTTGTCCACCACTTAACTGAGATGGGTATGCGTCCCCTCTTCCCTCTAACCCAACAAGATGAATTAACTCATCAACACGTTTTCTTCTCTTCTCCTTATCAACGCCTGCAATCTCAAGTGGGAATGCGATATTTTCCCGCACAGTTCGTGACCAAAGTAAGTTGAAGTGCTGAAAAATCATTCCGATTTCTTGCCTTGCCTTCCGAAGCTCACTTCCTGTAATTGCTGAAATGACACGATTTGCAATTGTAATTTGGCCAGAAGTTGGTTTCTCTAACTGATTAAACAACCTGATTAAAGAACTTTTTCCGGCGCCACTATATCCGATAACACCAAATATCTCGCCTTTTTCTATTTTTAAATTGGCGTTATCTACAGCAGTGACATCACCGCTTTTTGCCTTATATATTTTCCTTACATTTTCTAATAAGATCATGATGTTCACCCCTTTTTTAAATAAAAAGCGCAAGCGGCTCGTTTAGAACAAGAGGACGTTGGAATCCCTGACGTAGAGGCGTTTTTTGCCTCATAGGAGGGGATGAAACGACCGACTGTTCTAGCCGCTGGAGCTAGATTTCATAAAACCTTAGATCGACTCCGCAATTTTTTATTTTTGATGCGTGTAGTCCATCGTTATAACTCCTTTTATTATTTGAATGTCCTCCACATTCAAACAACAAAAAAACCTTTCCGCTTTAGAGAAGCAGAAAGGTTTATATGCGTATATAACAACATTATCCCTCTCTCTCATCTCTCAAAGCATTTGCTTTGCAGGAATTGGCACCATTTCAACATAAGTTGACGGTTGCCGGGCTTCACAGGGCACAGTCCCTCCACCTCTCTTGATAAGAGAAATCAGATTTAATTTTCGTCTGATTTGTAATTTATGAAATTGTCTATATTTTATGAATTGAATTGTATCAACATCCACACACCATGTCAACAGAAATTTTCGCAAAAAATGAACCTTCAGAATTTTAAGCACCTACTGACATCGGTTTACATATATGGAACATCGATTCAACCAATAGCATCGTTCGATATGTTCCTAAATATTGTACACGTCCATCGTTTATTAGCATTTGCAATCGTACATTTCCGTTCACCAATTGCTCTACATCCTCTTCATCCACACAAACAATTTGTTCCGTTCCTCTTTCCTCTTTCAACAGTTCTATATAGTCTCTTGAAATTTGTAATGAATAACTCTCATCTCCAAAGCGAAAATTAACAGTTTTTTCTCCTTGTCTTAAAAGCGGTTCTAAATGATATTGACCATTAGCGTAATTTACAAATGATTGCAGCAAAGAATATAATTTCACCCTAAATCACATCCTTCATATCACTTTCTATTACATACCATTCCCTCTTACTAAAGAGCAATCCTGTTACTTTCGCTCGACAAATACTGTAACCATCCTGGTTCTCGACATATTTCCCAAGAAATATGTCGAGGCGGCAAAAACTTTGCCGCCTACTTTAATTCCGTATATAAATATTCAACCGAATGAAATGCATATATCTTCTTCATTAGTGTCCCATTTTCAAAAACAAGTAAGCACGGTACACTTTCGATCCCATACTCTTTTGCTAAATGCGGGGCATAATTTAAATCTAACATTCCAATTTTCAAATCTTCAATTGTCATCTCAACGACCGTTAACATCTTTTTTGCCAATTGGCATGTTCCACACATTGGAGTATACACATATAACACTGTTTTTTCTTCATTTTCTATTAGGGCTGTAGCTTCGGCTCCTGTCCAGTCAATCACTTCTATCATTCCTTACCGTAAATATTCTGTATAAACGTCAATGTCAGCTCCCCATAATACATTTGCTAAGTGTGAAGACGGCGCAGTTGCCACTTCTCGGTACGAGCGATCAATATAAATATGCTCTGCTTGTGGAAATTCTTTGCGAAATTGTTTCCTTAACTTTTCTCCAGCATCATCAGCATCCACTAGTACATACACTTCCTTATCAAAAAACTGATCAATGAGCTCATCCATTTTCGATAAACCAATTGTACCATTTGTACAAACAATTTCCACCGGTTCACGAATAATAGATTCAATCTTTCTTCTGTCTGATTTACCTTCTACAATAATGACTTTTTCTACATAAATCATATGTCATCACCCGATCACCATATACTATACAACCTTTAACTTAGTATATAGTATATTCGTTATTTTCATGTTGTTTCCTGTTTATTTTTGCAAAAGAAAAGCGGAGGCGACTGTTCAGCCCTGTTGGCTAAGGTTCTTTCGTACAGAAGATGCTTTTTTCTTCATAGGAAGAATCGCATCCTCAGTGAAAAAACTTTTTTCAAAAACCTTCTCCTATATAATAATTAATATATATGTGCTTTCAAATTCATTATGTAACACAAAATAAAAAGGACAGCACAAAGGCTGTCCTTTTTATTCGACTATAATTAGTCTTGGTTCGTCATTTCTGCATATTTTTCTGCAGTTAATAACTTCTCAACTTGGCTTGCATCAGAAAGTTCAACTTTAACCATCCATGCACCCTCGTATGGAGATTCGTTAACAAGTTCTGGTTGGTCACTTAATTCTTCGTTTACTGCTACAACTTTACCACTTACAGGTGCGTATAATTCAGAAACTGTTTTAACAGATTCTACGCTTCCGAATGGCTCGTCAGCTTCAATTGTTGCACCTACTTCAGGAAGTTCAACGAATACGATATCGCCTAGCTCACCTTGTGCAAAGTGAGTAATACCGATAACAACTTCATTACCTTCTGTTTTTACCCATTCGTGTTCTTCAGAGTAACGTAAATTATTTGGAATGCTCATGACTGTACCTCCAGTGAATGTATTAATTATGTAAAAATACCTTATTGGTACTTTTTCCACACACTTTCAAACTGCTCTTCGTTAAAACCAAGTGTTACACTCGTTCCATCTGTTACGATTGGACGTTTAATCAACATGCCATCAGATGCTAAAAGTTCGTACATTTCGTCTTCACTTGCATCTTTTAACTTATCTTTCAAACCAAGTTCGCGGTAACGCATTCCACTTGTATTAAAGAATTTTTTTAATGGTAATTCACTTTTTTCATGTAAATTACGTATATCTTCTTTTGACGGTGGATTTTCAACAATATGAATCATCTCATATGCTACATCGTTTGCCTCAAACCATTTCTTTGCTTTTTGACATGTGCCACACTTTGGATATGAATAAAATGTTACTGTCATAAATTCACCTACTTTTTTACTAACCTTTACCTTTATCATATAGAAAACGTTTTATTATTTCAAACGATTATTCGCTAAACTTTTACTTATTTCGTGATAAATTTTAATAATCCTGCGAATTTTTCTTATTTTTCCGCCATTTTCAAGGGAAAATAAACATATAATTTTTTTTTAGAATCTTTTCGCCAACTACACCGAACATATATCTTAAACAAACGTTTGATTAATTTTCTATTTTTCTATGTGCACCTTTGAGCTGCATCAATTCTTTCCTACCGAACATACTTCTTAAACAAACGTTTGATTAATTTCCTAGTCTCCTATGGTAGCCCTTGAGCTACATCGATTCTTTCCTACCGAACATACACCTTAAACAAACGTTTGATTAATTTCCTATTTTTCTATATCCCCCTTAAACTGCATTCCTTCTTTTTACCGAACATACTTCTTAAACAAACGTTTATTAAAAAAATAAAAAGCCTTCTACATAAAGGCTTCTCATGATCTATTCAAATAATCTGCAATTGTTTGAAATACTACGATATACATATTATGAATACTTTCTTCTGTATTTCCACCATTTGATAAACCAACTCCCCATTGTTGCCCTTCACCACTCCCAATATTCGCAAAACCTTGCGTATACATAGCATTTATATCTTTTGGTGCGCTTTTATACTCTACATTTTTTGTGATAAAAATTGAATATGATTTATCTTGTAAACCGATAAAAAATACTGGTTTCTTTAAAGATGAAAATAAATCTTTATACTGCTCTTTTGAAGCTTCTTGAAAGTGCTCCTTCATTATTAGAAATCCATCAACTTTTGCTGATTTCTTCTGTATCTCTTCTAACTTTACACTTTCAAATTTTATATTTCTAAACGTATCTCTCGGCTTTTCACCAACAACTCCAATTACTAGTGCTCTCCCGTTATATTCTAATTTCTCTCCTTCGTTATCCTTTGCACATCCAGCACTGACTAGGCATAACAATATAAAAACTAAGAAATATGATAAACGCTTCATTTAGCACCCTCCCCTTCTTTTAGTCAAGTGACAAAAACGTAAGGTGAATTCAAGAAAATGTAAGTAAAATCGATAGCTCCATTCGTGTTTCTATATTATAATCAATTGAATTTACTTACATTACTAAAAAACATAGGAGATTGTCATGAAGAAATTTAAACTTTCATCTTTTCTTCCGTTAAGTTATATATTTCTACTCGTACTCGTAAGTCCCCTTTACGATGTATTAAATAAATCAGCTGTTCACGCAGTAGACGTCACAACAGTAGTAGATGATTGGATTCCATTTGTGAAAGCATTTATTATTCCTTATTTACTTTGGTTCCCATACTTATACGGTGCACTTATTTATTATTGTTTTGCTGATAGAAAGCAATATTACGTTACTTTAAGTAGTGTAGTTCTTGGTAAGCTTGCTTGTTTTTCTGTTTATTATTTTTGGCAAACAACTGTACCTCGTCCAACCGTCGTTGGAACAGACGTATTTTCCGAACTAGTCCGCTATATTTATAGTATCGATCAACCAGTAAACTGTTTCCCTAGCATTCACGTCCTTACTACATTTGTGATTATGTTAGCTGCCTTTAAACGTAGAGAACAACATGCTTTTGAATATTACATTCTTACTTTCTTCGGTACACTTATCATTTTATCAACGCTATTTACGAAGCAACACGCATTTGTAGATGCCGTTTCTGGAATGACGCTTGCAAGCATATTATACTTCGGTGTTCAGCTATTGTTAGCAAAAGAACCAATAAGAGTTCCAGTAAAACAAAACTATAAAATGTAACATAACAAAAAAGCAGACTGTGGCTTCTTCAGTCTGCTTTTATCTATTATTAAGGAGATTTTCAAATTAAGATTGCGGTACAGTCATATCACCAGAGTGAATACGACCTGCTTTTTTAAGAGCGATGTAAAGTATATAAGAAACAGCTACTGGAATGATGACATAAGTGATTATCATCGCTGGGACAACTTCCCATCCTTGGCTGGAAATTAAATTAATTGGTGCGATAAGAGAGCTTAATCCAAGACCTGCAATTTCTTTCCCTGCTTCCAGGTGGAAAATTAATGCTGATACTGGGCCGACTATAGCGCTGGCGACGACAGTTGGGACGAGAATCATTGGATTTTTAGTAATGTTCGGCAACTGTACTTTTGGAGTACAAAGTGCCTGAGCTAATATGCCACCTAAATTATTTTCTTTTGCTGAAATAACAGAGAATCCGATAAACTGAGCAACACATCCTGCAAGTGCTGCACCTCCTGCAAGGCCATCTAAGCTAAGCGCTATCGCTAACGCAGCTGATGAAGCTGGGGAGATAAGTAACAGCCCCCAAACTACAGCAATCACGACAGAAGCGATGAACGGGCTACCAGCTGAGCTATCTTTAATGAATGCTCCAACTGTATTTAAAACTGGGCTAATATTTTGTGCTAACCAAATACCGACTATACCAGAACCTAATATTGCTGCAAATGGAACGAGCATCATATCTAAAGCAGTTTTTCCACTTAATCGTTTGCCAATATAAACTGCTAAAGTCGCTGTTAATAATGCACCGATTGGTTCACCTGTTGTAATGATGAGACCAGCTTCAGTAATTGAAATTGAACCAGCTCCAATTGCTCCTGCTACCATCGCCGAAAAGATTACGAGCCCGTTCGCACCGAGCATAAAAGCAATCCCGGCTCCAATTGCTGGTGCCATAAGTGATTTTGCAACAACTCCGATTGTAATAAGTAATGGGATATCAACAATTCTTCCTATATTTTCGATCAGTAAACCAATTCCGAGGGATACGAAAATACCCTGTGCGATTCCAGCGGATGCTTTAAATACACGAGACATTATATATTCCTTCATTTGTTTCACCTTCTCCTATAAGTTAGTAGCCAATTGTTTTCATATAATCGCGTAAAATATCGTTTGATTTTGCGAATCGAGATTCTTCATCCTCAGTTAAATTTAGTTCTACAACTTCTTTCATACCATCTCTAGTAATAATAGCTGGTACTCCTGTACAAATACCGTATTCACCGTACTCACCATCTAAAATAGCTGATACAGCAATTACACGGTGATCATCATTAAAGATTGAGCTAGCAATATATGCTAGAGAATTTCCGATTCCATAATAAGTAGTACCTTTTCGTTTATAAATTTCCCATCCTGCTTTCGCAGTCTTCTCAACAATTTCATCTAAATCTATTTCACCGAAACGCTCTTTTTGCTCTTCTAAAATTTGCAGAATTGGCTTTCCTCCAACAGTTACATGTGACCAAGCAACCATTTGAGAATCCCCATGCTCTCCTAGTGAATATCCATGAATACTGCGAGGGTCTACATGTAACATTTCAGATAAAATTGTTCTTAAGCGAGAAGAATCTAATGATGTACCTGTACCAATCACACGATTTCTATGTAATCCAGATAGTTTCCACACTTGATATGTAATAATATCAACTGGGTTCGATGCGATTAAGAAAATACCATCAAATCCACTTTCCATTACGCCGCCAACAATACTTTCCATAATCTTTGCACTTGCTCCTAAAGTGTCTAAACGACTTTGTCCAGGCTTTGGTGCTGGCCCTGCTGTAATAATAACGATGTCCATATCTTTGCAGTCTTCATAGTTTCCTGCATATACTTTTGTTCTTGTATTTGTAAAGTTAATGCAGTGTGATAAATCCATCGCTTCCCCAACTGCACGTTCATGATTTATATCAATTAACAATAGTTCTTCGCAAATTCCTTGGTTTACAATAGAATACGCGCAGCTTGATCCCACTAATCCAGTACCGATAATTGCAATTTTTCTTGTGTTTCTCTTCATAGCAATCTCTCCTAATTGATTATGTAATCTATTTCTTTTGTTCTTTTCTTCTTTTGTTCTTTTCTTCTTTTGTTCTTTTCTTCTTTTGTTCTTTTCTTCTTTTGTTCTTTTCTTCTTTTGTTCTTTTCTTCTTTACACTCCTAATTATAGAGAGTCTCACGATAGAAACCATGGATACTTTGTGAAATATCGAACAAACTTTTGTCCTTTCTGTGAATTGTTATATTTAACTTTCGTCATATTTGTTACAACTGGAAAAATATTTATTATGTATTTATTGACATGTACAAAACAAAAAAAACGAGCGACTTCATTCGCTCGTTTTTTCAGCACGCTATTCCGCACTTAATTGACTTTTCAATTGCTGCACAATCACCGGATTCGCAGGTGCTGCTGGCTTATAATAACTTTTTTGCTTTGCGTATTCATACATATTACGTTGACGCGCCTCGTCTTGATTACGAATTTGAATTAATGTTTGATGTAACTGTTCATTATCAGACTGAGAAATATAATTTGCATAACTTGTTAAACTTGCATTTAATCCTGCTAAATAATCATTTACCATATCTTTTTCATTCATCTTTTTCTTCCTCCTATCCTAGGAAAGTCATTAATTGCTGTTTCGTATTTCGTGCATCTTGCGCATCCTTTTGTAGCATTTGTTTTAACTCTGGATCTGTACAAGCCTGTGCATACTGGTCCAATTTGTTAATAATCGTTGCGTGTCCACCAATTAAATGACGTAAATTTTCCACTTCAAGTTCTGTTAAATTCTGCATAGAATACTCCTACCTTTCTTTATTCGTTCGCTGTTAGTATTTAGCTCTTTTTTGATTGTATACATGAATTAACTTTTTCACGTGCATACAAAATAAAAGATGAATAGCTAAGCCATTCATCTTTTATACTGGTTATTTATTCAATTTCATAGAGATACAATCATACTTATACTCACAAGCAAGTTCCATACAATGTGTAAAATAATACTAGGTATAATAGATTGCGTCTTTTTGTATAACATCGCAAATACAATCCCCATAATCGTTGCCGTAATTAGAAGACCTCCATGAAGAATCCCAAAAATGAAGGAAGAAATAATGATACCAACTAAAAAATTATATTTCTTTTCTAAAAATCGATATAAAATACCTCGAAATAGAATTTCTTCTTTAACCGGTGTAATTATAACAACACTTAACACATATATAATACTTTGTATGCTATTTTGAAGCTCTAAGCTCCCTAATTGTTTCTGTTGTTCTGCTGCACTTTCAAAACTAAACACATATAACATTAAATATTGTGATAATGCAATAACAATAAAACCAATTAATAGATATAAATATGTCTTCCCATTCTTCAAAACGGATAAATCCCAAATATATTTAATAAAATGAAGAACTGGTTTATAAGCTAATAAAACGATAGCAACAACAGCTGCATCTAATAAAAGGAAATAGTACCCTTCTAAATTATCACGCAACGCTTCCTCACCATAAATCCCAAAAGCTAAACCAAGGAATAACCCTCCTAGAAGTACGCATCCTAAAATGATTGCTATCATTACAAATAGATTTTTATATGTTATATTATCTATTTTCCTTTCCACACTATACGCTTCTAACACCGTTTTACTCATACTATTCCTCCATTTGTTTTCATTTACCTCAACAAAAATCCCTCAATGCAAATATATAGATAATATAACGAAATTTTCAAAAAGAATAATATGCAATTTTACATATTATGAACGCTTTGTATTCTATAGTTTTAGGAATTATATTGTTATATAATAATTACAAAATGAAAACTTCTTACTTCCACATCATGATTCCCACTTCATACCAAACCTTATGAATAAAAGGAGAGATAAACATGAAAACACATGATTTTCTTACCAAGGTGCAAGATAGCTATGCCCCTAACCAAAGCCAAGACCCTTTTATATTTATGTTTTTCGGTTTCCTATTAGCGCTATACACATACTTAAAACCCACAAAATAATATCATCTAGTAAAAAAGAGCCTCTAAATTATTTGAGGCTCTTCCTTGTTAAATTCCGCTCCGCTTCTTCAATCGCCCGTTGCATTTGCACTAATGGATCTTTCATCATCTTCCCATGCCCTGTCGCCAATATAGTTGGCTTATATTCCAGCAATTTCTGAGCGCTTTCCAAGGCCGTTTCCGCATCCCAAGTCCCAAACATAGGAAACGGGAAAAGCCACTTCAACTGTCCTGCAACCGCCACTCCTCCCCTCGTTTGAAACGCATCTCCAACAATGAGTGCATCATTTCTCGTGTCTAAAAAGGCCATCGATCCTGGTGTGTGACCTGGAGCCGCAATTGCTACAAGAGAACCAATTCGATCTCCCTCTTGAAGAAGAATATCCGGAACCGTATTTATCTGTTTTGACACTCCCACTTTTATCGGCGTGTTTCGTTCTCCATTTTGCAGTGCCTTATTTCCTTCAAGTAAACAAGCATCCCTTTTGGAAATATAGACCGGAATATCCGGCAATTCTTGTTTTAATAGATCAAGGGCTCCTATATGGTCATCATGCGCATGTGTAATAACGATATTCGTAATCGGTTTTCCTATTTTCCGCGCTGCTTCTAAAATCTTCTTTGCACAAAACGGTAAAGCTGCATCAATTAAAGTTAATCCCGTTTCTTCTTCGACAAAGTAACAGTTAATTGGAAATAGACGCGGTAAAAATGCGATTTGATGAACGGTTCCTACTCTTATTAACTGCATCCCCTTTACCTCCATTAAAAAAAGCCGTTTTACAAATACATATGTAAAACAACTCTTTTCAAGAATCCAACAATAAAAAACCAGCAGCCACAAGGCTACTGGTTCCCTCTCATCTATTAAACTGTATAACGCTCATCTTCTAAGATTTTCGCAGCGATTTCACGTTTCTTCGGAATTACATTAAGTGGTGTGTGGCGAGTTAATTTACGTAATGATGATAACATCATGCGCAGCATGTCGCCGTTTTCAACTGCGATAAGTGTTTCCTTCGCATCTGCTTCGATTTCGTTGAATGCTTCTTGGCAGAATACTTCAGTGTATAACACTTTTTGTTTATTCTTTTCAAGACCAGTTGTTTTAATTGCTTTTTCTGTACGAAGAACAGCTGATTCCATTGCGTATAGGTTGCTTACGATGTCAGCGATATTCACAAGAATTTCTTGCTCTTTATCTAATGCTTTACCATATTTTTGAGCAGCTAATCCAGCTACCATTAAACCGATTTTCTTCGCGTTACTTACTAAATATTTTTGAAGTGCTAATGGCTCATCGCCTACTTCTTCTGGCATCATCATCATTAACTCTTCTTGTAATTTTTGTGCTTTTTGAAGAAGTGGTAATTCACCTTTCATCGCTTTACGTAAGAACGTACCTGGTACGATTAAGCGGTTAATTTCGTTCGTTCCTTCGAAAATACGGTTAATACGAGAATCGCGGTACATTCTTTCAATCTCGTACTCTGCCATAAATCCGTAACCACCGTGAATTTGAACACCTTCATCTACTGTATAATCTAATACTTCAGAACCGAATACTTTATTTAAAGAGCACTCGATTGCATATTCAGCGATAGAAGCTGCTACTGCTTTACCGTCTTTTACTTCTTCTTCAGATAATGTGCTCATGCGGCTTTCGAATAACCCTACTGTACGATATACAGAACTTTCAGCTGCATATGTTTTCGCTGCCATATTCGCAAGTTTCTCTTGAATTAATGGGAAGCGAGCAATTGGTTGTTTGAACTGTTGACGTTGGTTTGCATATTGTGCTGAAATTTCTACTGCACGTTTCGCAGATCCAACTGTACCAACACCTAATTTATAACGACCGATATTTAAAATGTTAAACGCGATAACATGACCTTTACCGATTTCACCAAGTAAGTTTTCTTTCGGTACTAACGCATCTTCTAAAATTAACGTACGAGTCGAAGAACATTTAATACCCATTTTTTTCTCTTCAGGGCCTGTAGATACGCCAGCATACTCTTTCTCTACAATAAATGCTGAGAAATGCTCACCATCTATTTTTGCATATACGACAAATACGTCAGCAAATGCAGAGTTTGTAATCCATTGTTTTTCACCATTTAATACGTAATGTGTACCTTCTGCATTTAAACGTGCAGTTGTTTTTGCGCCTAATGCATCAGATCCTGAACCTGGCTCTGTTAATGCGTATGCAGCTAATTTCTCACCAGTTGCAAGTAATGGTAAATACTTTTTCTTTTGCTCTTCGTTACCGAATAATACGATTGGTAAAGATCCGATACCTACGTGAGCACCGTGAGTAATTGCAAAGCCACCAGCGCGAGAGAATTTCTCTGCGATTAACGCTGAACTTACTTTATCAAGGCCAATTCCGCCGTACTCTTCTGGTACGTCAGCCCCTAATAAACCAAGCTCCCCAGCTTCTTTTAAAAGACGAACCGAACGATCAAACTCATGTTGCTCTAAATATTCAAGCTCTGGAAGAACTTCATTTACGATAAATTCCTCTGTCGTTTTTGCAATCATTTTATGCTCAGATGAAAAATCTTCTGGCGTAAACACTTGATCAATCGTAATCTCATCAACTAAAAAGCTACCGCCTTTAACCGCACTTCCTACTGTTTTTTCCATGAAAATTTCCTCCTTCATATTTTCATGAGCCGCTTCTCTCTTTTTGAAAGAAGCTGGCTCTCCCATTTATTTTTTATAAACCTTTGTTGCTTCCATTCTTTGTATTAGCGTTTTCTCGTTCTGAACGAGCCGCCTCCTGTGAGGCAAAAAGCGCCTCTTCGTCAGGGCTTCCAACGCCCTCCTGTTCTGAACGAGTCACCTGCACCTTTTTTTATAGTAATTCAAACACTCCCGCTGCTCCCATTCCGCCGCCGATACACATTGTTACGATACCAAATTGTTGGTTGCGGCGTTTCATTTCGTGAATAAGAGATAGTGTTAGTTTTGCTCCTGTACAGCCTAGTGGATGTCCAAGTGCGATTGCACCACCGTTTACGTTTACTTTTTCTTCATCTAAACCAAGTTCACGAATAACTTGGATTGATTGAGAAGCGAATGCCTCATTTAGTTCGAATAAGCCGATATCAGATAGCTCTAATCCTGCTAGTTTTAACGCTTTTGGAATTGCAGCAATTGGGCCGATTCCCATTACTTCTGGTGGTACGCCAGCTACTGCAAATGAACGGAATTTCGCAAGTGGCTTCATGCCATCGCTCACTGCTTTTTCACGATCCATTAATAGTACAGATGCTGCTCCGTCACTCATTTGTGAAGAGTTACCAGCTGTTACAGAACCGCGAACGTTAAATGCTGGACGTAATTTACCTAAAATGTCTAGCGTCGTCTCTGCTCTTACACCTTCGTCTTGTGCGAAAATGATTGTTTCTTCTTGCAGTTTGTTATTTGATCCAACAGTACGTAACGTTACATCTACAGATACTGTTTCATCAGCAAAGTTCCCTGCAGCTAATGCTTTTGCAGCACGTTGATGACTTCTTACCGCGAATGCATCTTGCTCTTCACGAGAAATTCCATATTTCACAGCAACTTGCTCTGCTGTATGTCCCATGCCCATATAATATTCTGGAGCCGCTTCTACTAAGCGACTATTCGGACGAACAACGTGTCCCATCATTGGAACTAAACTCATTGATTCCGCTCCGCCTGATAGTACAGCTTCAGAGTGACCAAGCATAATACGCTCTGCTCCGTAAGCGATACTTTGTAAACCTGAAGAACAGTAACGGTTAATCGTAATAGCTGGAACATCGTAAGAAAGTCCTGCTAGCCCGCCGATATTACGAGCCATATTTAAACCTTGTTCTGCTTCTGGCATCGCACAACCGAAAATTAAATCGTCGATTGGTCCTTCATAATTCGCACGCTTTAACGTTTCTTTTACTACTAACGCCCCTAGATCGTCAGGACGAACTGTTTTTAATGAACCCCTCTTTGCTTTTCCAATTGGTGTTCTTGCTCCGGCAACAATGACAGCTTCTCTCATGAACGATATCTCCCCTCGTTATTAGTTACGTAATGGCTTTCCTTTTACTAACATGTGCTGCATTCTTGCTTGTGATTTCATCTCACTTACTAAGCTAATAAATGCTTCACGTTCTACATCTAATAAATACTGCTCATCAACTTCTGTTCCGTATGGCACTTTTCCGCCCGCAATGACATATGCAAGTTTCTTCGCAATGTGAAGATCGTGCTCTGAAATGTAACCAGATAAATGCATCGCTTCTGCACCAAGTGCAAGAGTTGCATATCCTGTTTCACCAACAACCGGTATCTTTTTACGGATCGGCGCTTTATAGCCAGCTTCATATAAAGCAAGTGCTTTCTGCTTCGCATCGTATAGTAAGTGATCACCATTCACACTAATACCGTCTTTATCGCCTAAGAAGTTGTTCGATACAGCTTCTTGTGCTGATGTAGAAACTTTCGCCATCGCTACGGATTCAAATACTTTATTCGCAACTTTTTGTAAGTCGAATTCTACGCCGTTTGCCATTTTATTTAAGTGTTTAATGTATAGCTCTTTGTTACCGCCTCCACCAGGGATTAAGCCAACACCAACTTCTACTAAGCCCATATACGTTTCGCTAGATGCTTGAATGCTAGCAGCTGGTAAGCATACTTCTGTACCTCCGCCAAGCGTCATACCATAAGGCGCTGCTACAACTGGTTTCGAAGAGTACTTAATTTTCGTCATTGCATCTTGGAAGTTTTTCACAACCCACTCAATTTCAAAGTAGTTGTCGTCTTGTGCTTCCATTAAGATCATTGCAAGGTTTGCACCAACGCAGAAATTCTTCGATTGGTTACCGATAACAAGACCTTTATAATTTTTCTCTACTTCATCAACAGCGTAGTTAATCATTTGCGTAATATCCATACCGATTGCATTGCTCTTCGAATGGAATTCTAAGCAAAGGATGCCATCGCCTAAATCAATTAAGCTCGCTCCGCTATTTTTCTTTAATACGCCATTTTTCTCTTTTAATTGCTTAAGAGAAATTACTTTTTTGTTACGTTCAATTAGCTTATATTCACCATTATCGTAATAGTAGCTATCGCCATTATCATGTTTATAGAAAGTGGCAAAACCTTTCTCTACCATTTCTTTCACCCAAGTAGGAACGACTACGCCGTTTTCTTCCATCTTTTGAACGGACTTTTCAACGCCGATTGCATCCCAAATTTCAAATGGTCCTTGCTCCCATCCGAAGCCCCATTTCATCGCTTGGTCAATTGCAACGATATCGTCAGCAATTTCTTTATGAAGCTTTGCAGAGTATAAAAGAGTTGGTGTGATAATGTTCCATAACAACTCTCCTGCGCGATCCTTTGCGTATACAAGCGCTTTCAATTTATTTGCTAATCCTTTTTCTTGCTTACTTAACTCTACGGATGCAGCTTTTAATTTTTTGCGCGCTTCATATTCCATCGTTTCAGGATTTAACTCTAAAATTTCTTTTCCTTGTTTTAAGAAGAAACCTTGACCTGTTTTACTTCCAAGCCATTTTTTCTCAAGCATGTCGTGCATGAACGCTGGTACTTTAAATACATCACGCTCTTCTTCTTGTACGTTTTCATATACGTTATTTGCAACGTGTACGAATGTATCTAAACCGACAACATCTAATGTACGGAACGTTGCGCTCTTCGGACGACCAATTAATGGACCCGTTACAGAATCAACTTCCCCAATGCTATAGCCGCGTTTTATCATCTCTTGAAGAGTTACAAGTAAACCGTACGTACCAATGCGGTTTCCAATAAAGTTTGGTGTGTCTTTTGCGATAACAACGCCTTTTCCAAGAACGTCTTCGCCAAATAGTTTCATGAAGCTTAATACTTGTGGATCTGTTTCTTTCGTCGGTATTACCTCTAGAAGTTTTAAATATCGTGGTGGGTTAAAAAAGTGTGTGCCTAAGAAGTGTTTCTGGAAGTCGTCTGAACGACCTTCTGCCATTTTCTCAACTGAAATGCCTGATGTATTTGAGCTCACAATTGAGCCTGGTTTACGAACAACATCTATTTTTTCAAATAGTTTCTTCTTTATATCTAAGTTTTCAACTACTACTTCAATAATCCAATCTACATCAGCAAGACGCTCAAGATCATCTTCTAAGTTACCTGCTTCAATCAGTGCTAGATTACCTTTCACTGTCAGAGGAGCTGGTTTTTGCTTTAATAGTTTTTGCAAAGCCGTATTACTAAAACGATTTCTCACACTTTTATGTTCTAATGTAAGTCCCTTCGCTTCTTCTTCTTTCGTAAGCGCCGGTGGTACAATATCAAGCAATAATGTCGGAATACCAATATTAGCTAAGTGTGCCGCAATTCCTGAACCCATTACACCTGAACCTAGAACAGCAGCCTTTTTAATTTGGAACATCCATTTCTCCCCCTATTCTTGAATGAATGCTCATTCAATTTTTCGACATAAGTCGCAATCAATGAGTGAGCCTCTACTAATAAATATATGATAACGTTTGAATTTTCGCAATATATTTATTGATAAAATTTTCTGAAATAAATATATTTCTTTCATTTGGCTATGCTATACATGTGTATTTTCTTCACTACAATGCACTTTTCCTTTTTATAATCTGACGAAATTGGAGGAATATATATGGCAAAACTTAAGAAGAACCCCTCAAAAGCTGGAATTAGTGCAGCAAGCGTAACTGGAAACGCAGGTCCGCATAATCACGGTGTGGAAAAAGGCCGTCAAGGCAATAACCAACAATATAAAAAGCATAATATGGGCGAAAAATAACGCTATATTTTTGGGCAGAGAACGTGGCATAATGATTAATGGCTGCTTTTTCTGCCCAATTTATTTGTACATATGGAAAACAAAAGAGGGAACGATGATGAAAAGAACAATAGTTATGATTGTAATGATTGCTACACTATTTACAGGGATGGTTTTCTTCTCTTATGCACAAAGACAACAAACCGTAAGAGCGGATCAACCTACTATTACAGGGCAATACGGCATTACAATCGATGCAGACACAGGTGAGATTTTGTATGGGAAACGTGAAGACGAACGCTCTTATCCGGCTAGTATAGCCAAAATGATGACAACTCTTCTCTTACTAGAGAATGTAAAAGAAGATGAAGAAATTACAATTACAGAAAACGCGATTAAAACAGAAAGTCAAAGTGCGAAAATTAAGCTCCACGCGGGTGAAAAATTAAAGCGTAATGAGGCATTAAAACTTATGCTTATTATTAGTGCAGACCCAGTTGCCGAGTCAATTGCAGAACATATCGCAGGATCAAAAAATGAGTTTGTGAAAATGATGAATGCCAGAGCGAAGGAACTCGGTACGAAACATGCAACTTTCAAAAATGCAAGCGGTGCTGATGCAATCGGAAATAAAGTATCACCATATGACATTGCTATTATTACGAAAGAAGCATTAAAGTACCCGATTGTTTTAGAATATATGAATTCAACACGTACAACTCTACATACTTCAGAACGCTCTCCAAAAATCGCAAACTATGGACGAGAAGAACTATATAACGATCCATATGCGATTGGAAGTAAAAGCGGTCTATCAACACTCGGAAAATATACGGTCGTAACAGTCGATGAAAAAGACGGTAAACGCGTCATTAACGTCGTATTATCATCTACTCGTACACAGCTATATCCTGATACGAAGAAAATGGCACATTACGCATTTCAGCAATTAAAATAACCAAGGAGTATAGTCTCCTTGGTTATTTTTTGATCATACCTTTTAATACGAACGCAACGTTTGCTGGACGCTCTGCTAGACGACGCATGAAATAGCCATACCAGTCGTTTCCATAAGGCACATACACACGCATTTTGTAGCCTTCTTTTACTAGCTCAAGTTGACGCTCTGTACGAATACCAAATAACATTTGGAATTCAAATTGATCCCTAGGAATGTTGTGTTCTTCGGCAAGTTTTTTCGTATATTCAATAATCGCTTCGTCATGTGAAGCAATTGCAGTATAATTTCCATTTAATAAGTGCATTTTAATAATTTTTTTATAATTGTCATCTACATCTTTCTTTTCCGGGAACGCCACTTCTTCAGGTTCTTTATAAGCCCCTTTTACAAGACGTAAATTAGGGTTATAAGCGTTTAAGTCCTCAATATCTTTTTCTGTACGGTATAGGTAAGCTTGAATAACAGTACCAATATTATCGTATTCAGATTTTAATTGTTTAAAGATATCAATTGTTTTTCCGCAACGTGTATAGTCTTCCATATCAATTGTAACAAACACACCATTTTCTTTTGCAGCTTCTAAAATACGGCGCATATTGTTCATTACGATTTCATCAGAGATATCTAATCCCATAGAAGTCATTTTTAAAGAAAGCTGCGAATCAAGACCTTCTCTTCCAATTGCACGGATCGCTTCAATCGATTGGGAAGCCATTTCATTTGCTTCTGCTTCATTATCAACGAATTCACCTAAATAATCGATCGTTACACAAAGACCTTGCTTGTTTAATTGTTGAATTGCAGCTGTCGCTAATTCAATCGTCTCCCCTGCGACAAAACGACCTGCACCAAAGCGCAAACCGTACTTTTTAGCCAGTTTTGTTAGCGCTTTATTTTTTGACAAGAAAAGAAACGAATTTCGCATTAATTGTTCCATGTAATTCACCCCTATGACTGTACTTTATCTGTTTTTTACCCCTCTTCAAAATTATATCATTCTTTAAAATTATTTGATACAAATAATTATTTAGATAATTTATAAAATACTATAAAAATATTTAAAACCTTATATTCTCGCTTGTAAATATGAAGAAAATATTTTTCGACATTTAGAAAAAACGGGTTTACTAGGCCCAAAATAGGCATGCCGAAAATATTCGACATGCCTATAAAACCCTTTATATTCCATGTAAATTATATAAGGATATTAATGAAGAAAACTTGAGGTAACATTCACCTTTGGGTTTTCTTACTGCTCATTTCGCTTCTCTTCATTCAGCTTTTTAATATCCGTAATTAACTGTACCATCTCTTCTTTCGCATCCGGATACGTCTCATTCCAATGCTTCACTAAAGCTGGCATCGTCTTAGCGATATAAGAATACAGTGCCCATTTCTGCACCTGCTCTTTTCGCTCTTCACTACTTTCTCCCAGTAATAGCTCCGTGTATTTCTCTAGCAATCCGTCAAATTGCTCGTTAAATTTTTCATTCATTTTATTTCCCTCCCATATGAAAAAAGCAGCGAAGATCGCTGCTTTTTCTTATAATTTTGATCGAACAGAGTTTAATTTCTTCTCCATTGTGCTTACTTTATCACGACGATCATCAATACGAATTGTTGTCGCAACGCGCTGTGCACCTTTCGTATATGGAACTTCATGCATTTGTTGAATTACTTCTAGAATGACAGGAAGATCTCCTTCAATAACTGTATTCATCGGTGTTAATTGATACTTCACGCGATCTGCATTTTTCTCTAGCACCTTTTGTACTTCTGCTACATATTCACTAACACTTGGATTACCTGTTCCTACTGGAATAATCGATACGTCAACAATTGCCATAGTAACTTGCCTCCTATAAATCGCTTCTTAATATATCCATTGTCTATTTTACCAAAATCTTTATCATTTTAATAATATGTTATCCCTCTACTTTAAACTGCTCAACTAATCTTTCTAAGTCCCTCATATTCTCTGTCAAACTTTCCATCGTATGAGCTACCTTTTCTAGATGATTCACTTGGGATTCAGTTGCAGCATTTACCTCTTCAGAAACAGCTGCACTTTCTTGACTTGTACCAGCAATGGTGTTCATTACCTCTGTAATTTCTCCTTGCTCGTGGCCTATATTATTTACCTCTTCTACAATTTTTTCAACTGAAGTACTAATAGTATTTACAACTGACATAATTGTACGGAATTCAGCCTCTGCCTCTGTCGTCACTTTATTTTGTATATCAGCAATATCTTTCAATTTGCTCACGACTTCTACAACTCGTGTTACTTCTAATTGTACATCGCTAATCATTGTTGCAATCTCACCGGTTGCCTCTTTCGATTGTTCAGCTAATTTTCGAACTTCGTCAGCAACAACCGTAAATCCCTTACCTTGCTCACCCGCACGCGCTGCTTCAATCGACGCATTTAAAGCTAGTAAATTCGTTTGATCCGAAATACCTTTTATAAGCTCTACAACATTTTGAATTGACCCGACTCTTTGCTCTAACCTACCAGATGCTTCCTCTGTATGAACAACGATAGAGGATGAGTCTTCTCTTGTGCGAACTAGATTCTGCATCGTATTTAATCCTTGTTTAGATGCTACTTCCGCTTTGCCGGCCACTCCTTTTATTTCCCCAACAGATCTATCCATTTGCTCTACTGACTGCGCCATGTTCTCGAGCTGCGCTGAAACTTCATCTACACTATTAGCAAGAGTAGAAGCTCCTCCGCTCACATCATCCATTGCCCCTGAAACTTCTCTACTAGCCGCTACCGTTTCATTCGTTAAATAATGTAGATTATTCGTTGATTGTTGCACTGTTGATACACTATTTTTAATTTTACTTACCATTTCATTCATTTGCTCAACCATATGATTAAAATGCTTCGTCAGCTCTCCAACTTCATCTTTACTTGTAACTTTCATTTGCAGCGTTAGATCACCTTCTGCTACTTTTTGAACGTGATTCGTTAATAATTGTAATGGTCTTGCTAATCTTCTTGAGAATAAGTATGAAGCTACTATTCCAATTAATAAACTTATACATGCCATTATAATAACTGTAGTTCTTGTTTCTACGAGTAAGTTATCAATTGACTCTTTCGGATATACAATCCCAATTTTCCATTTCATCTTATCAAACACTTGACTATAGGCTACTACATCTTTCCCATCCAATGTCGTCACCACAAATTCCGTTTCATCTTTATTTAAACTTTTTACAAGTGGTTCTTTTGAAACATCTTTTCCTACTTTCTCTGGATATACAATGGCAATATTTTTATCATTTACAATAAACATTTCTCCGCCATTATTATATTGAATATTATGGAGTAGCTTTTGAATCGTTCCTAGTGATACATCCATCGCTACAACCCCTAACACTGAACCATCTTGTCCGACAATGGCTTTTGAAACTCCAATACTTAACTTACCTGTCGCGATTTCATATTGTGGTTGTCCCCAAATAATCGATTTTGTATCTGCTTCTGATGTTTTATACCATGGACGACTTGTTGGATCATATCCTTCTGGTACTTTGCCTCCGTCAGCAAGGTTTGCACTTAACGTTTTTTTATCTTTCGTCCCAATGTATACATCTAAAATATCAGGATGATTCTTTTTAAATCTTGAAAATTCTTTTAAAATAAAACTCCCCTCTTCTGGAGTAACTCCATCTTGTAACATGTTTTGAATATCATCATGACTCCCATAATGCCCCATGTCTTCTTCAATTCGCTGCATAAATGCAGTTAACTGCTCTGTTACAAGATCCATCGTATTTTGAGAATACTGATCGAGGGAACGCGTTTCCTTCTCCTTCTGTAGCTGATACACAGCTGTACCTAGTATGACAAACATCATAGAAATAAGTACCGAAAATACTACTGCAATTTTTAAACGTAAACTTCTCAACATCTTCCCCAAAGCATCACCTTCTCGTTGTATTGTAATCATATTAATCACTATATTAAGTATAATAGATACAATTAAAAAATTGAAATTAATTCTCATCTCAATCTGATTAGAAAAGCTACTACCACTTGTGCAAAAACAAATAGTTCATTATCCTTAAACTATATAATCACATTCGTTCGGAGGGAACTATGTTACAAAAATTCGGTTTCTCACAATATGAAAGCCAAGCTTATGAAGTTGTCGCATCAAGTAATGAACCGTTAGATGCCACAACAATTGTGAAACACTCTGGTGTTCCAAAAGCAAAAATATATGAAGTGCTGGCACGCCTCATCGATAAAGGAATGGTAATGGATTCTGTTTCAGAAAAGAAAAAGTTATATACAGCGTTACCACTAAAGCTAGCAATTGAAAAATTAACGACAGAATTCCAATCAAATATTAAAGAACTGGAAACGAATATATCAAAAAAATCATTTACTGATGATCGTGTGTGGAGCTTAAAGATGCAATCTTCTATTAAAGTACAAAGTAAAGAACTTATAGAAGGTGCTACAAAATCCATCCGAATTTCAGCTTGGAATGACACTCTTTTAGAATATCTTCCTTTACTAGAACAAAAAGCAAAACAAGGTGTCCAAATCGAGTCCCTCATAGTTGGAAAAGTAGAAACAGAGTTAGAAAACATGCATTTTCTAATCCCAACCGAAGAACCTAACGCATTAGAGCGCTACTTGCTACTCATTGTTGACGACCGAGAAATTTTATTTGCTGGTGTAGAGCAAGAATCATGGCAAGCAATGAAAACAATGTCACAACCTTTCGTAAAGTTCTTTACAGAATTTTTCTATCACGACGTTGCACTTGCAAAGATTACCCAGAAACACCATGATCTCTTTATGGAAGATGAGGAAATTAAGAGTTTGTTGATGAAGTTGAGGTACTAACACATTCCAAAAGGAATTCCGCATACAAAAGGAGCTGTACCAAAAGGAGTTTTATATACTCTTTTGGTACAGCTCTTTTTTTTATGCTTTCGCTAATTCAACTTTATGTAGTTTGTTTTTCGGATGGTTTTGATTTGTAAATACAGAACGGTCATTCTTCAATACAATTACTTCAAAGAATGGCTTAAATCGTTCCTCTGAAATATCAAAAGCTTGTAAAAACTTACCGAACATTACTTGTTCTTCACGTTCAGCCTCTCCATCAGAAAGAGATGAATCGATTAAGTTAACAAGAATACACATTTTCTGTGCATCTGTAAGAGAAGGTGCTGCTTCTTGTAAAAATGTATCTAAACTGTTTTTACGAATATACTTAATAGCCTTCTCAAGTAGGTCATCGTTATTTCCACCTACATAAATCGTGCCGCCTTTATTCTTACCACCTAAAACAGATAATAATTGTCCTAATTCTTCATTATCATATTCTCCATCTGCACCCATCATATAAAGTAAAGATGTAGCAAATGCAAAGTGTGGTTCCATCCCATTTTCTGTACGAGTTTTGTCACCTTTAAACATATCAAATAAACCCATTTGTAACCCTCCTAGCTAAAAATACAATCTTCCTAAATATAACAGAAGGAGCCACAAAATAATGTGTACGTTTTGTAAAGTTTACACTCAAATAAATCGGCTATATTAAGGCTTTTTTTGTTCCTTTATCTCCATCAACAGCTCAATAATTTTCTCATTTTGCTCTACTTGTTTCTCTGAATTTTGATAGATGAAGCGAACCCATCTAAAAACAAAAACAACTACAAATAATGGAAGTACTGTGAATATAAAACCAATAATTGAATAATCCATATACTATCACCTCGCTATATACACCCTTCTCCATTTCTCTACTAAAACCTGCAATTTTTTACAAATAAAAAAGAACCTATCAAACGATAGATTCTTCTTTCGCAAACTGATTCGAGCGTCCTCTCGTAATTGAGAAAATCGCACAAAGCAGTGCTAATATAATAAAGCCACCGCCTACCCAAGCGTTATATATAACAGATGATTTTTCAATAACAACTCCGCCTACTGTTGAACCGAGCGCAATTCCTAAGTGAAGCGCAGAGTTATTTAAACTTTGCTGAATACCAGCTGATTCTGGTGCAATTTCAATTAAATAGTTTTGCTGTGCTGGTGAAATAGCCCAGCTAAGCATACTCCAAAGTCCCATCATAATAATGAAGAGCGGGAATGAGAATGTCATCATTGGTAAAATAAAGATTGCACAAGCAAATACGATAATGATGGAAATAATACTTTTCTTCGATCCCCATTTATCAGCAAGCCAGCCTCCAAAGCCGCCTCCAATTACCGCTGCGATTCCGAAAATAAAGTAAAACACACTAATCCAATTCGCTTCAACATGCATGACATCTTTTAAAAACGGTGTTAAATATGCATATAGTGTTAAATGACCTGTTAAAAATAAGAATGATGTTAACTGTGCACTTACAATTTTCTTATCTTTTAACGTAGCGATTTGTTCTCTTATTGATAATACCGATGTCGCTGGTACTTTCGTTAAGAACAATGAAATACAAGCGATCGCAATAACAGTTAAAACCGAAATTAATACAAATGGCGCACGCCATCCGTATGCATTTCCGAGTACAAGACCAAGTGGTACTCCAAGTACGAGCGATCCACTAATCCCCATAAAAATGATTCCAATTGCACGCGCACGAAAATGTGGCTCTACTACACTAGATGCAAGTGTTACAGATAGTGCAATAATAAGCGATCCACTCGCCGCACAAATAACCCTTGAGAACATTAACATTCCGTAATTCACACTAAATGCTGAAATGATATTTCCGATTAAGAAAATTAATAATGCCCCAATATATAATGTTTTTCTTTCCACTTTCCCTGTTACTGCTAATAAAACTGGACCTGACAAAGCAAATACTACTGAAAATATTGTTATAAGCTGACCAGCTGCACTAATAGATACTCCTAAGTCATTGGCAACTAAATCGAGCGTTCCTCCTATAATTAGCTCAACCGTTCCGACTACAAAAGCCGCGATAGCTAAAATATACACACGAAAATTCAAGTCTTTCCCCACACTTTCCTTTTTGGTTACTACGACTATAGTAACCAAAAAGGAAAGTGGAAGCAAGTACAATTTTTTTACAGCAAAAAAGGTAGACGTATTATACGCCTACCCTTCCATCATTCAGTTTCTTTCTTCCTATTTAAATACCAATACACTGGAAGCCCAGTGAATACAATTCCAATTGATAAGAAACAACTTACCGGATCGTTAATAATCGCACTACCAATTACAAAGAACGAACCTAAAATCGCAACGATTGGTACAATTGGGAATAACGGTACACTATATGCACGCTCTTTATTCTTATTACGTTTTCTTAAAATGAAGACACCAATAAACGTCATTACATAGAAAATATAAATAATGAATACGGAAATCTCAGATAGCTTATTCGGATCACTAATAAGCATTAAAATAATTCCTAAAATGATTTCAACAGTAATCGCATTTGCTGGTGTTTTAAATCTCGAATTTTCTTTTGCAATAAACTTAGCAAATGGAAGCTGTCCACGCTCTGCCATTGACATTGGAATACGTGGGAACGTTAAAATCTTTCCGTTTAAACAACCGAAAATAGAAATAATAATACCAATACTAATAATTTTCCCGCCATATTCTCCAAGTAACATGCCCGCAGCTGTCGCTGTTGCATTTTCTCCAAGGTCTACAATTTTCGCTGCTGGCAATACATTTAATAACGCTAAGTTAATTAATACGTAAGCAGCCGTTACAATTAAAATCCCAACTGTCATTGCTTTCGGTAATAACTTTGTCGGATTCTTCATCTCTCCGCCAATCGAAGCAAGTAAAATCCAGCCGTCATAAGCAAATAACGTTGCTAATATTGCCATCCCGATACTTTGATTTTCTGATATCGGTACAACTACGTTAAAGATATCACTATTCCCTTTCCAAAAACCTAACACAACAATTAAAACGATCGGAATCATCTTCCCAACCGTTGTAACCGTTTGGACGATACCTCCATACTTTGTTCCCATACTATTTACAACGCCTAGGAACACAACTGTTCCAATTGCGATTGGTAAATTCCATACTTTATCTAAAGAGAAAAAATTGATCATTAAAGAACTAAAATACAAACCTAATGTTCCAATAATAGCTGGTCCATAAACAATTGTTTGCATCCAGCCTGATAAATACCCCCAAAAACTTCCATAAATCTCCTCTAAATACGTATACAACCCACCATTTTTCGGGATTTGCGCTCCAATTTCAGCTACTGTTAAACCACTTGCTAACGTCAACAGACCACCAATTACCCAAGCAAGAATAGCCATATTAGAACTCCCCGAGTAATCTAATACGCTCCCTGGTTTCATAAACACACCAGATCCAATGATAGTTCCTACTACGATAGAAAGTGCTACTGTTAAACCAATTTTGTTCTTCTCATCATGATGCATGCTGCGTATCCTCCTTCCAATCCTAGTGTGATGCAAAAATGAAATAAAAAAACACTCCTCCCTAAAAAAGGGACGAGTGTTGTATTCGTGGTTCCACCCTTGTTTCAATTCGTAAAGTTGCACACTTCACCAATTTCTCAAGTCTAAATAACGGTTTTTGCCGGCAAGCAATTACTAGGTATCCGTTCACTGCTGCAGTTCAGAGGTGGTAATCCATTTTTCCGTATTAGGAAGCTCACAGCCAAAGGCTTCCCTCTCTGAGAATCGTAAAAAATTGATCATGTCCTCATCATCACTTCTTGATGTCGAATTTTGTAGTTATTGTTCATTATATTGAATTGTTAGAAAAAATCAATATATTTTTTTATATAACATAAGAAATTTTTCTCTTCTTATATTATAACAGAAGCTACAACATTTCTCTAATTCCCTCATCTCTTCGGAGCAATATGGTTGTAAAAAAATTATATCCACGATTTCCGAAATATACCGATTTACCAACCGAAAACGACAATAATAAAAGGAGGCTGTTTCAAAGACAGCCCCCTCGCATATGTACCTTTCAGTTGCCCTTACGAAAGATACATAACTCCATTATTTATCTTCTTTTTTCATAAAAAATTTATGATGCGGAAAATCCACATTTAATTCCTCTAATTGTTTCTTTTCATTTTCTAAAATTGCTTTCGCTTTTTCTTTTGTCGCTTCATCTAACCCCTCAAACATGTCTTCATGCTTCTCTTTCCCTGGAAGTTTCACACCTAGTTTTGTTAATTCTTCTTTCGCTTGCTCACGTGTTAATTTACCGGACTTTTCTTGCTCAAAGATTGATTTCGCTTTTTCTTTTGCCTGATCATCTAATCCCGCAAACATTTCCTTGTGTTTACCCTTTTCTGGGAACTTCA
>NZ_JAKUFP010000020.1:0-86482 GCF_022663495.1 Bacillus cereus group sp. BfR-BA-01383 | reverse complement strand
GGGTCCAACAGGAGCAACAGGAGCAACAGGTTCAACGGGGGCAACAGGTCCAACGGGTTCAACAGGAGCAACAGGTCCAACAGGTTCAACGGGTCCAACAGGAGCAACAGGAGCAACAGGTCCAACAGGCGACACAGGAGCAACAGGCACAAGTATAACGGCAACATATGCTTTTGCAAATAATACGTCGGGTACAGCAATATCGGTACTACTTGGTGGAACAAATGTCCAGCTTCCGAACAATCAGAATATCGGTCCAGGAATTACAGTGTCTGGGGGGAACACAGTATTTACAGCTGCAAATGCAGGGAATTATTATATTTCATATACAATTAATATAACCGCTTCGTTATTAGTAAGTTCACGAATTACAATTAATGGAGCGCCGCTTGCTGGGACTATCAATGCTCCTGCGCTAGCAACCACATCTTTTAGTGCAACAATTATTACGACCCTGGCAGCGGGAAGTGCAATCAGTCTGCAATTGTTTGGATTGTTAGCTGTTGCAACATTATCAACAGCTACCCCAGGAGCGGTGTTAACGATTATAAGATTAAGCTAACTAATAACTCTCTTACTCTTTTAAGATTAGGAGAGTTTATACATATAATAAGAAGTTAATGAAGTAAAGCATAGTTATATAAAAGTCAGAATATTATGATTGTAACGCTGTGGTGACTATAATATAATGAAAACAACCATCATGAATGAACATTCATTTATTTTTTTTATGTATTTGAAGGGGGAATGAAGGTGGAAAAACCTTGGTTGAAAAGTTATCCAGAGGAAATTCCTAGTACTATTTCTTATGATATTCAGCCACTTCATGGATATTTAGAGAAAATGGTTTCTCGTTATCCAGAAAAGAAAGCGCTTCACTTTTTAGGTAAAGATATTACATTTTCAGATTTTCATGACAAGGTAAAGAAGTTTGCAAATTATCTTCAAAGGCTTGGTATTGAAAAAGGTGATAGAGTCGCGATTATGTTACCGAATTGTCCACAATCTGTAATCGGTTACTATGGTACTTTGCTTGCGGGGGGGATTGTTGTACAAACGAATCCTCTTTATACAGAAAGAGAACTTGAGTATCAACTTCATGATTCAGGGGCAAAAGTCATTCTTTGCCTTGATTTAGTGTTTCCGAAAGTTACTAATGTTCAAAATGCTACAAGGCTTGAGCACGTTATTGTAACTCGTATTGCAGATTTTTTACCGTTCCCTAAAAATTTACTTTATCCATTTGTACAAAAAAAGCAAGCAAACCTTGTTGTGGATGTGTCGGAAAGTGAAACAATTCACCTTTGGAAATCAGTAGAAAGGGAAAGTAATGCTGATGTTGAAGTGCCATGTGACCCTGAAAATGATCTGGCTCTTTTGCAGTATACTGGTGGAACGACAGGTTTTCCAAAAGGGGTCATGTTAACGCATAAAAATCTTGTTTCAAATACTTTGATGGGTGCACATTGGTTATACAATTGCACAGAGGGAGAAGAAGTAATTCTTGGAGTCCTACCATTTTTTCACGTATATGGCATGACAGCGGTAATGAATTTGAGTATTATGCAAGGATATAAAATGGTGCTTATTCCGAAGTTTGATATGAAAATGGTTTTTGAGGCAATTAAGAAACATAAAGTTACATTATTTCCGGGAGCACCAACTATTTATATTGCCCTTTTAAATAGCCCTCTTTTAAAAGAATACGATATTTCTTCTATTCAGGCTTGTATAAGTGGCTCCGCACCGCTTCCAGTAGAAGTACAGGAAGAGTTTGAGAGAGTTACAGGTGGTAAATTAGTAGAGGGATATGGATTAACGGAGTCATCGCCAGTTACACATGGGAACTTTTTATGGGAAAAACGTGTGCCAGGAAGTATTGGTGTGCCGTGGCCGGATACAGAGGCAATCATCATGTCACTTGAAACTGGAGAGGCATTACCTCCAGGTGAAATTGGTGAAATTGTTGTAAAGGGCCCTCAAATTATGAAGGGGTATTGGAATAAACCAGAAGAAACAGCAGCTGTATTGCAAGATGGCTGGCTTCATACAGGTGATGTGGGCTACATGGATGAGGCTGGATTTTTCTATGTGAAAGATCGTAAGAAAGATATGATTGTTGCTAGCGGATTTAATGTATATCCTCGTGAAGTGGAAGAGGTATTATATGAATATGAAAAGGTGCAAGAAGTAGTAACAATTGGCGTCCCTGATCCGTATCGAGGAGAAACTGTAAAAGCATTTGTTGTTTTGAAAGAAGGCGCCGAATGCACAGAAGAAGAATTAGATAAGTTTGCACGTAAATATTTAGCAGCATACAAAGTCCCGAAAGTATATGAATTTAGAAGTGAATTACCGAAGACGACAGTCGGAAAGATTTTACGCCGTGTCCTAATAGATGAAGAGAAGAGAAAGAATGAGGATGAGCAAACGGGCTAAGGCCCTTTCTTTTTGAAAAAATAGGATTGACACTTTTCTGAATAGTAAGTATTATAAGAATATGAATGACTATTCATTCAGTCATCTTCTTGAAGGGGACAGTAAAGTGAAGAAAAATAGACCGAAATACAATCAAATTATTGATGCGGCAGTTATTGTGATTGCGGAGAATGGATACCATCAAGCGCAAGTTTCTAAAATTGCAAAGCAAGCTGGGGTAGCTGATGGCACGATTTATTTATATTTTAAAAATAAAGAAGATATATTAATATCCTTATTCCAGGAGAAGATGGGGGAATTTGTCGAAACAATTCGTCAAAAAATAGCAGGAATTGAAAGCGCTGTAGCGAAGTTATTCATGTTGGTAGAAACGCACTTCTTGCTGTTATCACAAAATGATCCTCTTGCTATCGTTACACAATTAGAGCTAAGGCAGTCCAATCAAGACTTGCGCCTTAAAATAAATGAAGTATTAAAAGGCTACTTACAAGTTATGGATGAGATTTTAGAGACAGGTATAAAGCAAGGTGAATTCCAAGCGGACTTAAATGTTCGTGTGGCAAGACAAATGATCTTTGGAACAGTAGATGAAGTTGTGACCAATTGGGTAATGAGCGATCATAAGTATAATCTGGTCGCACTTTCAAAAACGGTACATGGGCTACTTATTGCAGCTTGTGGTTATCGTCAATAATGGGAGGGATCATGTTGAAATTCCTATCTGTAAGAGTTGAAGACCATATCGCGGTGGCAACGTTAAACCACGCGCCAGCGAATGCAATGTCTTCACAAGTTATGCATGATGTTACTGAGTTAATCGATCAAGTGGAAAAGGATGATAACATTCGTGTTGTTGTTCTCCATGGTGAAGGACGCTTTTTCTCAGCAGGAGCAGATATTAAAGAATTTACATCTGTTACTGAAGCGAAGCAAGCGACAGAATTAGCGCAGCTTGGACAAGTTACATTTGAGCGCGTTGAAAAATGTTCAAAACCAGTTATTGCGGCAATTCATGGAGCGGCACTTGGCGGCGGCCTTGAGTTTGCTATGTCTTGCCACATGCGCTTCGTAACCGAAAGTGCAAAACTTGGTTTACCTGAATTAACACTTGGATTGATTCCTGGTTTTGCAGGTACACAGCGCTTACCGCGTTATGTTGGGAAAGCAAAAGCTTGTGAAATGATGTTAACAAGTACACCAATTACTGGTGCAGAAGCATTAAAATGGGGACTTGTTAACGGGGTGTTTTCTGAAGAAACAATTTTAGACGATACGCTTAACATTGCAAAACAAATTGTTGGGAAAAGTCCAGCAACAACTCGTGCTGTATTAGAGTTATTGCAAACGACAAAATCGTCTCATTATTACGAAGGTGTACAGCACGAAGCTCAAATTTTTGGTGAAGTATTTACGAGTGAAGATGGAAGAGAAGGTGTAGCGGCATTTTTAGAAAAGCGTAAACCTTCATTTAGTGGCAGGTAGTTCAATTGTTTTTTTGATATAAATTAACAGAATTTTAAAATTGATAGAATCTTTCTGAAAAATAAGGGGGTAAATGGAATGAACATCTACGTACTCATGAAACGAACATTTGATACAGAAGAAAAAATCGTAATTAAAAACGGTGCAATTTACGATGGCGAAGCGGAATTCATCATCAACCCTTACGATGAATATGCGATTGAAGAAGCAATTCAAGTAAGAGATGCACAAGGTGGAGAGGTTACTGTCGTAACAGTTGGTGGCGAAGATAGTGAGAAAGAACTTCGTACTGCACTAGCGATGGGCTGCGATAAAGCGGTATTAATTAATATTGAAGATGATGTTGAAAATGGTGACCAGTTCACGACAGCAAAAGTACTTGCTGAATATTTGAAAGATAAAGAAGTAGATTTAATTTTAGGCGGGAACGTTGCGATTGACGGTGCATCTGGACAAGTTGGTCCACGTGTAGCTGAAGCGTTAAATATTCCTTATGTAACGACAATTACAAAGCTTGAAATTAACGGTACAAATGTAAAAATCGAGCGTGATGTTGAAGGGGATACAGAAGTAATTGAAACATCATTACCGGTTTTAGTAACAGCACAACAAGGTTTAAATGAACCGCGTTATCCATCGCTTCCAGGTATTATGAAAGCAAAGAAAAAACCGCTAGAAGAAGTAGAATTAGATGATTTAGATTTAGAAGAAGATGATGTGGAAGCAAAGACAAAAACGATTGAAATCTATTTGCCTCCTAAGAAAGATGCAGGAAAAGTGTTACAAGGCGAGCTGCAAGATCAAGTAAAAGAACTTGTATCGTTGCTCCATACAGAAGCGAAAGTAATCTAATAAAATACGAAATTATATATGCAGGAGGGAAAATCTATGGCTCGTAAAGTATTAGTAATGGGTGAAGTTCGTGACGGATCGCTACGTAACGTTTCGTTTGAAGCGGTAGCAGCAGCAAAAACAATTGCAGAAGGCGGTGAAGTGGTAGGTCTTCTAGTTGGAGACAGCGTTGCCTCTTTTGCAAATGAATTGATTCATTACGGTGCAGATCGCGTTGTGACAGTTGAAAATGATAAATTAAAATCATATACGTCTGATGGTTATGCACAAGCGTTTTTAGCTGTATATGCTGAAGAAAAACCAGAAGGTATTGTATTTGGACATACAGCACTTGGTAAAGATTTATCACCAAAATTAGCAGCGAAGCTGGAAGCTGGTCTAGTTTCTGACGTAACTGCTTTAGAGGTTGAAGGTGGAAATGTTATCTTTACTCGTCCAATTTACTCTGGTAAAGCATTTGAGAAGAAGATTGTAACAGATGGTATATTATTTGCGACAGTACGTCCAAATAATATCGCGACTCTTGAAAAAGATGAGTCTCGCAGTGGTGACGTGTCTTCTATTACAGTTGATGTGAAAGATTTACGTACAATTATTCAAGATGTTGTCCGTAAAACTGCAGAAGGCGTTGATCTTTCTGAAGCGAAAGTGATTATCGCTGGCGGACGTGGTGTGAAGAGTGAAGAAGGATTTAAACCATTAAAAGAGTTAGCTGACGTACTAGGCGGCGCTGTTGGGGCCTCTCGTGGTGCTTGTGACGCTGAGTATTGCGATTACTCATTACAAATTGGTCAAACTGGTAAAGTTGTTACGCCAGACTTATACATTGCATGCGGTATTTCTGGTGCGATTCAGCATTTAGCTGGTATGTCTAATTCAAAAATAATCGTTGCGATTAATAAAGATCCAGAAGCAAGTATCTTCAAAGTAGCTGACTATGGTATTGTCGGTGACTTATTTGAAGTCGTACCGCTTTTAACAGAAGAGTTTAAAAAGTTAAAAGTACATTCATGATTTGAGTACCCTTGAGTTCCAAGTGAAGTACCCCTATATATAGAAAAAGGTGAGAGATCCCCTGTCTCTCATCTTTTTAGTATTTCATCCGTATTTTTATATAGTATAAAGGAACATTTTTTTGTTACAATACATAACGATACATATTATTCGCCACGTATATAAGTTAATGATATACTCTTGGTAGAATATACTTGAAGGAGGAAATAAAATGGCAATTATAAACGCAAACGACCAAAGCTTCGCAGCTGAAACTGGCGAAGGTGTTGTATTATTAGATTTCTGGGCACCTTGGTGTGGACCTTGTAAAATGATCGCTCCTGTATTAGAAGAAATCGATGCAGAGTTAGGCGAGAAAGTAAAAGTAGTAAAAGTAGACGTTGATGAAAACCAAGAAACTGCTCGTCAATTCGAAGTAATGAGCATTCCAGCTCTTTTCGTATTAAAAGACGGTAAAGTAGTTGATCAAGCGTTAGGTTACAAACCGAAAGAAGCGTTAGTAGAACTAGTTTCTAAACACTTCTAAAATAAAGAAGCTACCATTTGGTAGCTTCTTTTATTTTCTTTTTTGAAACCTTTCCGTTACAATAAAAGAACGTATGTTGGGTGTTTTGGCATAGTATGTTTTCATGTGAAAATAAAAATGCTAAGCATGTAGAAATGGGGGTAGACGAGTGCACGAGCATTTGAAAGAGAAGTTGGCTATTTTACCAGATCAACCTGGTTGCTATTTAATGAAAGATAAGCAAGGGACGGTTATATATGTCGGAAAGGCAAAAGTGCTTAAAAATCGTGTGCGCTCGTACTTTACTGGTTCGCATGATGGGAAAACACTTCGGCTTGTAGGAGAAATTGTTGATTTTGAATATATTGTAACCTCCTCAAATTTGGAGGCTCTTATTTTAGAATTAAATTTAATAAAAAAGTATGATCCAAAATATAATATTCAATTAAAAGATGATAAAACATATCCTTTTATTAAAATTACAGCTGAAAAACAGCCGCGCTTACTCATTACGCGAAACGTCAAAAAGGATAAAGGAAAGTATTTTGGCCCTTATCCGAATGCACAATCAGCTCATGAAACGAAAAAACTATTAGATCGTATGTATCCACTTCGTAAATGTACGAATATGCCAGATAAAGTTTGTCTGTATTATCATATGGGCCAATGTTTAGCTCCTTGTGTGAAAGAAGTGACGGAAGAACAAAATAAAGAAATTGTAGATGAAATTATTAAATTTTTAAATGGTGGGCATAAAGAAATTCGGTCAGAATTAGAGATAAAGATGTATGAGGCTTCAGAGAAACTAGAATTTGAACGTGCGAAAGAATTGCGAGATCAAATTGCTCATATGGATGCAATTATGGAAAAGCAAAAGATGATTATGAGTGACTTAGTGGATCGTGATGTGTTTGGGTATGCGGTTGATAAAGGATGGATGTGTGTTCAAGTTTTCTTCGTTCGAAAAGGAAAGTTAATTGAACGCGATGTTTCTATGTTCCCGATTTATGATGAACCAGAAGAGGGATTTTTAACGTTCATTGGCCAATTTTATGAAAACAGTAGTCATTTTAAGCCGAAGGAAATTGTCGTTCCAGGAAGTATAGATTCAGAATTAGTAGAGCGCTTTTTAGAAGTTGAAGCGACACAGCCAAAACGTGGTAAGAAAAAAGATCTTGTAGAATTGGCAAATAAAAATGCGAAGATTGCCCTTGAAGAGAAATTTTACTTAATTGAACGTGATGAAGAGCGAACGATTAAAGCTGTAGATCATTTAGGTAAGCAACTTGGGATCGAAACACCTTATCGTATTGAAGCGTTTGATAACTCAAATATTCAAGGAACAAACCCTGTTTCAGCAATGATTGCTTTTATCGATGGGAAACCAGCGAAAAAAGAATATAGGAAGTATAAAATTAAGACGGTTCAAGGTCCTGATGATTATGAGTCTATGAGAGAAGTTGTGAGACGCCGTTATACAAGGGCACTTAAAGAAAGTTTACCTTTGCCAGATTTAATCATTATCGATGGCGGAAAAGGCCACCTGGCAGCTGCAAGTGATATTCTAGAGAATGAGCTCGGATTATTTATTCCGATGGCAGGGCTTGTAAAAGATGAAAAACATAAAACATCACATTTAATTATTGGAGATCCACCTGAACCTGTAATGCTTGAGAGGAATAGCCAAGAATTTTATTTATTGCAGCGCATTCAAGATGAAGTGCATCGATTTGCGATTACATTCCATCGTCAATTACACGGGAAATCTGTCATTCAATCAGCACTGGATGATATACCGGGAATTGGTGACAAACGAAAAAAGATATTGTTAAAACATTTTGGATCGCTAAAAAAGATGAAAGAAGCGTCTGTAGCAGAATTTGTCGAAGCGGGTATGCCGAAAAATGTCGCAGAGACGATTTATACGTATTTAACAGATAAGAAGACGTTGTAGTTTACAATGTCTTCTGTTTTTTGTTATAATTTCTGAAGATTTAAAATAAATTGATGTGAATGAAAATACAAAAAAGTCAACTAAACTTATATGTCTAGTTGACTGTAGGTAATACTTACACTTCAATGAGATCTTTTATATCCCATTTCACAAGAAATGTAATAGAGTCTGAACGTTTTTTCTTTTCTTCGTAGGACTCTGCAACGACGTTTCTTTGCTTTTGAATTTGCTCAGCGATGAATCCTGCCTCTAATTGATAAGAAGAATGTCTGTTTTGTTTTTGACGTTCAGCAATGAGTGTGCCTTTAAGTTGGAACTGCATTTCACGACGTTTATGTTCAATAATACTTAAAGTGCCCCAACCAGCTTTTTCAAAGAACTGAATGACTTCTTCAATTGTTTCTAGTGGATATTTTCTTGCAAGGTTTCTACCGGACCAGTATAAAATACCATCTAAATCGTTACCGATTAAATCAGGTAGTAATTCTTCACGTAGCAATTCATAAGCGAAGGCGTTCAATGAAACATCTTCTAAAGATGTTATATCGATTGTATTTTTACTCACAATATTCCCCTCTTTCTATAGGGATTATTATATAACATTTCGCATTTATAAAAACAGATTTTTCTTTAGGGAAATCTGAATATATAAGAAGAAAAAAAGAATTGGCAAATTATATGCAAATTATGTATACGTTTTCTTGACGCTTCGACAAAAATAGGAGTAAAATGAACTTGGTATCAAATTATGCTGAAATATTTCGAATAATTTTTTCAGTTTTTCTTATGCCAATAGTGAAAAAACATTATTGTTATAAATTAATCTGAAAACAGCAGTCAAACATTCAAGGGGGTAATGGGGACATGAAAGGCCGCGAGTATACGTTTCGTAAGTGGCACTCATTAATGGGGGTCATCCCGGTTGGTGTCTTTTTGACGCAACATTTAATTGTAAACAACTTTGCAACAAGAGGAGCAGAGGCTTTTAACAAAGCTGCAGGCTTTATGGAGCTCCTTCCATTCCGGTATGCGCTAGAAATTTTCATCATCTTTTTACCTATACTGTACCATGCTATATATGGCTTATATATTGCATTTACAGCTAAGAACAATGCGGTATCTTACGGTTATTTCCGTAACTGGATGTTCGTCTTCCAACGAATTTCAGGTATCGTTACGCTGATTTTCATTTCTTGGCACGTCTGGGAAACTCGTATTCAAGCAATGTTAGGTAAAGAGGTAAACTATGATATGATGGCAGATATTTTAAGCAATCCAGCTATGTTTGCATTCTACTTAGTTGGTGTTGTTTCAACAATTTTCCACTTTGCAAATGGACTATGGACATTCTGCATCAGCTGGGGAATTACAGTATCTCCACGTTCACAAAGAATCTCTACTTATGTAACATTAGCTATTTTCTTAGGACTATCTTATGTAGGTGTGAGTGCATTATTAGCGTTCATCGATCCACAGCTAGCAAACCAGTAAGGAGTGGGAGAGCATGAAAGGGAAACTTATAGTAGTCGGCGGTGGCTTGGCTGGCTTAATGGCAACGATTAAAGCGGCAGAAGCAGGAGTAAATGTTGAACTATTTTCTTTAGTACCAGTAAAACGTTCACATTCTGTATGTGCCCAAGGTGGAATTAACGGTGCCGTAAATACGAAAGGTGAAGGGGATTCTCCATGGATCCACTTTGACGATACAATTTATGGTGGGGATTTCTTAGCGAACCAACCACCAGTTAAAGCAATGTGTGAAGCAGCACCTGGTATCATTCATTTAATGGACCGTATGGGTGTTATGTTCAACCGTACGGAAGAAGGACTTCTTGATTTCCGTCGCTTTGGTGGAACACAACATCACCGTACAGCATTTGCTGGTGCAACAACTGGACAGCAATTACTATACGCATTAGATGAGCAAGTACGTCGTCACGAAGTAGCAGGACTTGTAACGAAATATGAAGGTTGGGATTTCTTACGAGCTGTTGTTGATGACGAAGGTGTGTGCCGAGGAATCGTTGCACAAGACTTACAAACTATGGAGATTAAAAGTTTCCAAGCTGATGCCGTGATTATGGCAACAGGGGGCCCTGGTATCATCTTTGGAAAATCAACTAACTCTATTATCAATACAGGTACAGCAGCATCTGCTGTATATCAACAAGGTGCATATTATGCGAACGGTGAGTTCATTCAAATTCACCCAACGGCAATTCCTGGAGACGATAAGTTACGTCTTATGAGTGAATCTGCACGTGGTGAAGGTGGACGTGTTTGGACATATAAAGATGGTAAGCCATGGTACTTCTTAGAAGAAAAATATCCTGCTTACGGAAACCTTGTACCTCGTGATATTGCAACGCGTGAAATCTTTGATGTTTGCGTAGAGCAAAAACTAGGTATTAACGGTGAAAACATGGTGTACTTAGATCTTTCTCATAAAGATCCGAAAGAACTAGATATTAAACTTGGTGGAATTATTGAAATCTATGAGAAATTTACAGGTGATGATCCTCGTAAACTACCAATGAAAATCTTCCCAGCGGTTCACTATTCAATGGGCGGGCTATGGGTTGACTATAAGCAAATGACAAGTATTCCAGGTTTATTTGCGGCAGGTGAGTGTGATTACTCAATGCACGGTGGTAACCGCCTTGGTGCAAACTCACTATTATCAGCAATTTACGGTGGTATGGTAGCAGGACCGAACGCAATTGAGTATATGAAAGGTCTTTCTAAATCATCTGATGCTGTTTCATCTACTGTATATGAACAAAATGAATTAATCGAAACAGAGAAATTTAACAATATTTTAACGCTTGATGGTAACGAAAATGCGTATGTTCTTCATAAAGAGCTTGGAGAATGGATGACAGATAACGTTACAGTAGTTCGTGAAAATAAAAAATTATTAGAAACAGATGCAAAAATTGAAGAGTTAATGGCTCGTTACAAACGTATTAACATTAACGATACAGCAAGATGGAGTAACCAAGGTGCTTCATTTACACGTCAACTTGCAAATATGTTTGAGTTAGCACGTGTTATTACAATTGGCGCATATAACCGTAATGAAAGCCGCGGAGCGCATTACAAACCGGAATTCCCAAATCGTGATGATGCAAACTTCTTAAAAACTACGATGGCGAAATTTGAGGGAGAAGGAAAGGCACCAGCATTCCATTACGAAGAAGTGGATGTTTCATTAATTAAACCACGTAAACGTGACTATTCCTCAAAACACGATGTAGCAGCTAAGGGTGAAGAGAAGGGGGATAAACAACATGTCTGAGAAAACAATCCGCCTCATCATTACGAGACAAGATGGACCAGATGCACAAGAGTTTGACCAAGAGTTTGAAATTCCATATCGTCCTAATATGAATATTATTTCGGCGCTTATGGAAATTCGCCGTAATCCTGTTGATTCAAAAGGGAACCAAACAACTCCGATTGCATGGGATATGAACTGTTTAGAGGAAGTATGCGGAGCATGTTCGATGGTTATTAACGGAAAGCCACGTCAATCATGTACGGCTCTTATTGATCAATTAGAACAGCCAATTCGCTTAAAGCCGATGAAGACATTCCCGGTTGTACGTGATTTACAAGTTGACCGTAGTCGTATGTTTAACGCGTTAAAACGTGTTAAAGCTTGGATTCCAATCGATGGTACGTATGACTTAGGACCAGGGCCAAGAATGCCTGAGAAAAAGCGTCAATGGGCTTATGAGCTTTCAAAATGTATGACATGTGGTGTTTGCTTAGAATCATGTCCGAACGTAAACAGTAAATCTGACTTTATTGGACCAGCACCGTTATCACAAGCTCGTTTATTCAACTCACATCCAACGGGTGAAATGCATAAAGCAGATCGCTTACGTGCAATTATGGGAGATGGAGGACTTGCAAACTGTGGTAACTCTCAAAACTGTGTGCAATCATGTCCGAAGGGTATTCCATTAACAACTTCAATTGCGGCATTAAACCGTGATACAACAATTCAATCGTTCAAAGATTTCTTTGGTAGCGATAATAACTATTAATAAATATTGCCTCTTCATCTTGAAGAGGCAATATTTATTAATATATTTTTCAGTTTATTCTGTTTATTAAAGGGAAAAGGGGAGAGAACAGTGAAGAGAATTTCTTATATTGAAGACTTTGGGAAATGGGAAAGTGATTTTTCATTTTATAATTCTGTTAAAGTTCGTTTTGGTGAAGTAGATATGTTTGGCCATGTAAATAATGTTGTTGCTTTTACCTATTTTGAAGAAGCACGTATCGCATTGTTTAAAGAACTCGGATTTATGCAAGAATGGACACATGAATCATCAGAAACGATGATTGTTGTTGCAGATTTACAATGTAATTTTATCAAGCAAATTTATTTTGATGAACAGTTGAAGGTGTATGTAAAGGCAGGATCAGTTGGGAATTCTTCTTTAGATTTGCATTATATGGTAAAAAATGCAGAAGGAGAAGTTTGTTTAGTTGGACGCGGTATGATGGTGCAAGCATCGAAAAAAACTGGAAGAGGCGCAGCGTGGCCTGAAGAATGGAAAGAAAAATTGCTACAATGATAGAGTGAAAGAAAAATAAGAGAGCGAATTGCTCTCTTATTTTTTGTCTTCCATCGCTTCTTCTAATGTTAAATGATGTTTATATATGTATGTAGCGTATGGATTACCAACATAGCGTAAGTGCCACGGTTCATATGCGTATTCAGTTGTTTCTGTTTTATCCTCTAAGTAACGAATGACAAAGCCGAATTCATGGGCATGCTCTGCAACCCATTTGCCTTCTGCTGTTTCTCCAAAGATAGGCTCTAATTGGAATTTAGCAGATTTTGAACTAATATCCATTGCTAAACCAGTTTGATGTTCACTTGTGCCAGGAATTGCACTTACTGAATCAGCTTCAGCTTTTCCTTGGCGCTTAATATATGTGTTATGTAACGATTGTTGACGTTTGTAAGAACGATAACCTGAAACTGCTGTAAGTTCTAACCCTTCTTCTTTCGCCGCTTGGAACATATTTTCAAGTGCGTCTGCAGCATCTTTGCGTAGTAGAGTTTTTTCTTTGTCTTTTGGACTAGTAAATGGTACGTTTGGTCTCGTTAAGTCTTCAGGAGTGTATCCATCTGGTAGTTTTCGATGTTTATTAACTAAGACAAGATTAGATTCTGGATTTGTTACAACTGAAAAATTATCATCTAGTTTCTTTGCATTATGATCAGCTTTTGGAAAAGCAGGAATCTCCTCTTTTTGGTGGTTACTATGTTTTTGACTTTCGACAGCTTTCGCCTCATTTTGTAGTGGTGATTTAGAACCAAAGTAAGCGAAAGATGTGATACCGATTACAATAGTAGCGGCAGAAATAATTATTATTTTTTTCATGATGCCTTGTAATCACAGTCCTTTCTTAATAAAATATGTATCGTTTTTATTATAAGTCTAGTTTATTGAAAAGGAAATATAAGAGTCGTAACGTAATAGAAATGCAAAGAAAATGTCAAAAAATGTGTGAAAATGTAGTATTTTTTCATATAATTCCTTTCTTGTCTTTTATGAAATTCATTTTTTATGCAATATATATGTATAAGAAGATGTAGCGATTATCGAGAATAAAGGACTTCTTGTATAGACTAGGAGTGAATGGGAATGGATTTTGCAACAATTATTGGAATCATTTTAGGATTTGTAGCGGTAATATTAGGGATGTTCGTTAAGGGCGCTGACGTAACAGCCTTATTGAACCCTGCCGCAGCATTAATTATTTTTGTCGGTACATTTGCCGCAGTTTGTATTGCATTTCCGATGAATCAACTAAAAAGGGTTCCAAAATTATTTAAAGTTCTTTTTGGTTCAAATAAAAAAGATTTAAGCTATGAGCAATTGCTAGAATTATTTGTTCATTGGACATCTGAAAGTCGAAAATACGGTATTTTGTCTTTAGAGCAACAATTAGATAAAATTCAAGATGAATTTCTTTTACGTGGTATGAAATTTGTTATTGATGGTGTATCTGCGGAAGATTTAGAACAGATTTTAGAGGCTGAACTAGAAGCAATTGAAGAGAGGCATGCAAAAGGAGCTGCTATTTTTTCGCAAGCTGGTACATATGCACCTACATTAGGGGTTTTAAGTGCTGTTATTGGTCTTGTAGCTGCACTTGGAAATTTAACTGATATTGAAAAGCTAGGGCATGCTATTTCAGGTGCATTTATTGCAACGATTTTTGGTGTTTTTTCAGGTTACGTGTTATGGCATCCATTTGCAAATAAATTAAAACAAAAGTCTGCCGCAGAATTAGAGAAGAAACGTTTAATTATTGATTGTTTATTAATGTTACAAGAAGGTACATATCCGTTTATTATGAAAAACCGCATTTTAGGAGCGCTTTCTGCGACTGAGCGTAAGAAGCTAGAAAAAGGAGCGGAAAAAAATGCGGAGTAAGAAAAATAGAAGAGGTAAAAAGAAAAAACACGATGAGCATATTGATGAAAGTTGGTTAATTCCATATTCTGATATGCTAACGTTGTTATTTGCTTTGTTTATTGTTTTATTTGCAATGAGTAGTATAGATGCTGCGAAATTTAAACAGATGGCAGTAGCTTTTCGTAGTGAACTAGCAGGTGGAACAGGAAATAAAGAGTTTTTAAGTGATCAAAAACCGAAGGACGAAAAAGAGTTATCGGCAAGTGGTTTGGAATCTGAGAAGATTAAAAAAGATGCTGAAGCTGAAGTAAAGCAACAAGAAATGAATGAATTAAAGGCAGTACAAAAAGGTATTGATAAGTATATTGAAGAAAAGCAATTATCGTCTTCTTTTAAAACCGATTTAACCGAAAAAGGTTTAATGGTAACAATATTAGAAAATGTACTCTTTGACTCAGGGAAGGCAGATGTGAAATTGGAATCGTTAGGGATTGCAAAAGAGATGTCTAACCTACTTGTTTCAGCATCACCTCGTGAAATTACAGTATCTGGTCATACAGACAATGTTCCTATTTCAAACGCACAGTTTGCATCAAATTGGGAATTAAGTACGCAGCGAGCAGTTAATTTTATGCAGGTGTTACTTCAAAATAAAGAATTGCAACCAGAAAAATTTAGTGCGATTGGTTACGGAGAATACCGTTCAATTGCTCCAAATGATACACAAGAAGGAAAAGCAAAAAATAGACGTGTAGAAGTGTTTATTTTGCCTTTAACAAGAAATATGCAGTAAAAAGAGGATGGTGAATGCCATCCTCTTTTTACTTATCATCAAATGATTTTAAGTTGTCACGACGGATTTTATCTTTTTCTGTATCTGATTTTTTGAAATCATAGTCATACAAAGCGCCTTCCCAATCGCCGTACATTGGATTAGGAAAAACGATGAATTTCTCACCAAATTGTGCTTTTGAATCTGCTACCGTATCATTACGATCTTTTACAGATTTCCCATCAAAACCAGTGAAATCAGATAAGTTATCACCGAAGAATAAGACAATATCATGTGTTTGAGAAACGAGTTCACGGCGTTTTTCTTTTCCTTTTTCTTTCGGATCTTGTAATAATATATGTTCTTTCGTTGCTTGAGGAGCACCTACACGTTCGAGATTTTTAATTGTCGCATCTAGTTGATTCGTTTTACGATTTGAAATGTAGTAAATATCTACAGCTTTAGACTCTGTATATTTTAAGAAATCAATTGCGCCAGGAAGTGCTTCAGCTTCGGCCTTATTAATCCAGTCATCCCACTTATAAGGATAGCCTTTTCCTGTTTTTACGCTCATTGCTTGATGAGGACTGTTGTCTAAAACAGTTTCGTCTAAATCAAGTACGATAGCAGGTTTTTTTTCTGTCCCTTTTGCAAGAGCTGCATCAAGTTTCAATTGACCGATATTGTACCCTTGGTAGTAAAGCGCTTTCGTTTCGCCAGCTGTTTGATACCATAAATCAGCCATTAATTGCTGATCTGTTAATTTTACTTTTTCTTCTTTCGCCACTGTTTTCTCTGGTGTTCCTGAACATGCTACAAGCGATGTAGACAGAACGGCTACAGATAATAAAGTGGTAATCCCCCTCTTCATCTTCATATGTATCCTCCTTGATGTTAGAAAATCATTTTATATTATATATTAAAATATAAAATTTTTTTATGAACATTTGCATATTGTCTTTTGTATATATAGTAGTATGTCCTATATTAGAAAGATGAGAAAAGTGATGGGAATCATTTTGACAAGTTTTATTGTCGGAATGACAATTATAATTGACAAATAACATGATATTATTTACAATTTTAACTAAATAGAACAAATGATGGATTAATGACGGTGTTTACATATAAGAGGATGAAGGGTAGTGCTATATTTTGTCTTGAATAAACATAGTCTTTGAAAGAGAGTACGAATGATACTAAAGGGGAGGCTTTATACTTTGAGTTTACAAATTCAAAACTTAACGAAACAATTTGGGGAATCAAAAGCAGTTAACGGTTTGCAAATTTCGTTACCCAAAGGTGAAGTACTAGGGTTACTTGGACGAAATGGTGCAGGGAAAACAACAACAATCAAAATGCTTCTTGGATTATTAACGCCTAATGAAGGCTCTATTACATGGGATGGAAAAACATTTGGTAATAGCGGGGTAACAATTGGATATTTACCAGAGGAAAGAGGTTTATATACAAAAAGTAGAGTAATAGATCAATTGCGTTATTTTGGTAGATTAGAAGGAATGACGAAGAAAGAAGTGGATCTTGCTATTGATCACTGGTTAGATCGATTAGCAATCCCGGAATATAAATTTAAAACAGCAGGAGAGCTTTCAAAAGGGAATCAGCAAAAAATCCAATTAATTGCTGCTCTTCTACATAATCCGGAGCTTCTCATTTTAGATGAACCATTTAGCGGGCTGGATCCGGTCAATGCCGGGATGTTAGCTAGTATTATTGAAGAACAAGTACAGAGCGGAAAGACAATTATTTTATCAAGTCATCGTATGGAACAAGTAGAGGCTTTTTGCCAACATGTATGTATTTTGAAAAAAGGTGAAGCAGTCGTAAAAGGGCAGCTAAGTGATATTAAGAAAGAATACGGTTTCCGTAATTTAACGATTGAAGATACAGTAGAGAATGAAAAGGGATTAGAAGCTATACATGTATTGTATGAAAAACAACAAGGCCTTCTTTATGTGAAAGTACAAGATGATGCGGAAGCTCTCAAGATTTTGCAGCAGTTGCAAGAGCAAGGTGTTAGCTTACGACAATTTAAAATGTTAGAGCCGACGTTAAACGAAATCTTTGTAGAGAGGGCGAAATAACGATGCGTAAATTTTCTCATGTATTTTCATTTTATTTTAGGGAAGCGTTTTTATCTAAGAAATCATTAATTACAAGTGCGATTTTATTTTTAGTTGTGTTTGGGATTTTTGCATTTAATCACTTTACTTCAGGAAATGATAAAAATAAGGATAAAGATAAAATTGCGGTTGTAACGGAAAGTTCCACATATAAAGTACAAAAAGAAGAGTTAACTAAGCTATTACCATCAGCAAAAATAACTGTCGGTTCAAAAGTGGATTTTGATAAACTGCATAAACAAGTAGAAGATGGCGAACTGGATGGTTTATTTCATGTAACCGAAAAGAATGGAGTTCCAGAGGTTACGTATATGTTTAATAAGTTACCTAGTGAAACAACTTCTACAATTATAGCTAGTTATTTAAAAGCGCAATATACAGCAGTAACAATTGCTAAACATAATGTTTCACCGGAAATTGCACAGCAATTGCAAACCGAAATTTCTGTGAAACAAGAAGCGATAAAAGATCGTTCTGCTTCCGCAGGAATTGCATATTTCTTTACATTTGCTTTGTATATGTTTATTATCATGTTCGGAAGTACAATTGCGATGAATATAGCTTCTGAAAAAGCTTCTCGCGTTATGGAAGTTATGATTCCGAAAGTAAAACCACTGACGATGATGTATGCAAAAATCTTAGCGGTTGTTTCAACGGCGTTATTACAACTTGCCGTATTGGCATGTGGTTACTTGGTTCCTTGGTTACTAGGATGGGTAGATTTAGAAAATGGTTCATTATTTGGAGCACCAATTGATTTTACAAAGATAGATGCACAAGTTATCGGTATGTTCCTTATTTATTTTGTTACAGGATATTTCCTTTATGCGATGATGTATGCGGCTGCTGGTGCGGTTGTCTCTAGGACTGAGGATTTACAAGGTGTTATTTTGCCAGTGTCTATTTTAATAATGGCAGCATTCTTTATAAGTATTAAATCGCTAGGTGATCCAAATAGTACTGTTGTTGTTGTAAGTTCTTACGTTCCGTTCTTCACCCCGATGATTACATTCTCACGCTTTGTAGCTGGTGAAGCTGGTATGTTAGAAATTACGATAACAATGGCGGTTCTTTTAGCGACAATCGGTATATTAAGTGCTGTTACAAGCCGCATTTACGTAAACGGTGTAATGAATTACTCAGATAAAGTGAAATTTAAAGATTTAGCGAAATTCATAAAGCGTCAATAATGAGAGAAAAGCATGATTTCCTATTGAAATCATGCTTTTTCTTTATGTATAAATTAAAAATAGTATATAATAATAAGAGTTGTCTTTTAATAGAATGAATACGAAGGAGGGTGTGCAGATGGGAATTAGTAGTCGGTTTACAGTAGGTGTTCATATGCTGACATTACTTGCGATAGATCGAAACTCTCGCTGTACCTCTGAATGGATTGCTGGTAGTGTGAATACAAATCCAGTTGTGATTCGTCGCATTACAGGAATGTTGAAGAGAGCAGGACTTGTTGATGTACAAGCCGGTAAAGGTGGTACGACACTTGCTCGTGATTTAGAAGAAATTACATTACTTGATGTATATAAAGCAGTGGAAGTTGTAGAAGAAGGACATCTATTTTCCTTCCATGAAAATCCCAACATTGAATGTCCAGTAGGAGCTAATATTCAATCAGTATTAGAAATTATTTTAATGCAAGCGCAAGAAGCAATGGAAAACGTACTTGCAAACGTAACGGTAGACCAATTAGTTACAAATTTAAAGTCTAAAATTAAAGAATAAAAAAGCGAGCTACCTCATGAAGAGGGCTCGCCTTTTTTTATTCAGAAATATTGAAAATTCTATTTTTCAGTATTTAAAATAAACTTCCCTACAACAGCTGCTACGATACCACCAAGAATTGGGGCAACGATGAATACCCATAGTTGAGAAAGTGCTTCTCCACCAACAAATAAAGCTGGTGCGATACTACGAGCTGGGTTAACAGATGTTCCAGTTAACGGAATGCCTAATAAGTGAATTAATACTAATGTGAAACCAATTACTAGTCCAGCTAAAGAAGAACTTCCTTTTTTACCAGTTACAGCAACGATAACTAAAACAAATACGAAAGTTAAAATGAATTCAACTAAAAATGCTCCAGATAAACCAAGAGTTCCAAAACTATTTTGTCCTAAATTATCTAAAGGTGTTTTAGCAGAGCGTAAAATTGTTACTAACGTTGCAGTTCCTAATAAACCACCTAAAATTTGAGCTAATACATAATAACAAAGTTCCATAGCGTTCATTCTTTTGTTGATGAACATAGCGATTGATACCGCTGGGTTAATGTGACATCCAGAAACTGTTCCGATGCTATATGCCATAGCTACAATAGATAGACCGAAAGCCATAGCGATTCCTAATGTTCCAATTCCTTCAATTCCGCCACCAGTGACAGCTACTCCAGTTCCGAATAATACAAGTACAAATGTACCAATAAATTCAGCAATTGCTTTTTTTAACATAATTTACCTCCTATTATTGCGCATGAAACGTATTATAACATAGGTTTTAGTGTAAACAGCCAATGAAATACTATTCTGATAAGGCGAAATAGGGGGACAATAAAAAAAGAGTATGGCTCTTTGTTATAGAACCATACTCTTTTTTATGCTGATTTTTTCTGTTTAACGACTGGAGCAGAACGGTTTAAAATACTATTTGCAACCATTCCTAACATAATAATAATCATTCCGAGTAGGGAAAGACCACCAGGGAATGAACCATTCAAGAAAATAATTTCACCAAGCACTGTAAAGATCATCGTTCCAGCTTGTGTTGCTTCAACAGCTCCAAGTAAAGCGAGGTTATCTTTTGCTAAGTCGGTAGCAAAGAAGAAAGTCATCGTCGCAATGACTCCAGAGCATAGTGCTAACAAAAAGCCTTGAAGCATTTGAGTTGATGATGGAATACCAGTCGTGGAAAAGCCGTATATACCAAGGAGAATTGTAATAGGAAGACTTCCAATTGCCATTCCTAATACACGTTGGAATGTATCAAGACGTCCGCCAACAAGTTCCATCATTTTTCGGTTGCCGAACGGATATAAGAATGCAGCTAACACGACAGGTAAAAAACCTGAAATGAACTGAGTCATTGTAATATGACCTGCTGCAGTCGCTTGCATACAAATTACACCAAGTAAAATAAATAATGCTACATATAAACTGCGAAGTGGAATTTTTCCGCGTACAAGTTTTATACCCGATTTTGTTTTTATTTTAACGAAAAATAGTGGTGATAGTAGTAAACCTGCTAATATCGTAACTTGCCAAGTTCCAGCAACGAGCCACGCTGGTGAAAAGACAGCTGCGAAACTTAATAAAGAATAGAAACCAATACCCGCAACGGAACCCCACCCGATCCATGCTAATGGATGTTTCTTTAACTCTGCCCATAAAGCCCCTAAGTTTTTGCGAAATAAAACGATAAGGAATAAAATAGGGAGAGCGAATAAAAAACGGAAGGAAGCTGTCCAAGCCCAGCTTGTTCCAGATACATTCATCGCTCTATTAATAATAAAGGTTGCGGAAAAGAAGGCTGAGGATAAAAGTCCTAATAATATTGCGCGCATGAAGTAAGCACTCCTTTCGAAATTAAATAATTACGTATAGTATAATATACTTTGATATAATAAAAGTAAACTATTTTATACTTTAAGGTGGTTTTATAGATGAAAGAAAATGAAGATATGCAAACGAAAGAAGTTATTCAGCAAGTAGGTCAGCTACTAAGACAAATTCGTAATGAACAAAAATTAAGTTTAGAAGAATTAGCTCAAAAAACAGGGGTTAGTAAATTAACATTAGGAAAAATTGAAAGAGGCGAAACGAATCCGACGTTAGCTGTCATTTGGAAAATAACGAAAGGGTTATCAATTCCTTTATCGAGGTTAATGGTTGTTGGAGAACCTGTAGCTGTTGCGCGCTGCGGGGAAGGATTTGCGGTAGATGTAGGACAAGCATGGCACTTAGAAACGATGTTCCGTTACACGAAAGAAACAGGGATGGAAATGCACCGTGCTTGTTTAAGATCAAATAGTATATATGAACCAGAAGCTCATCATGAAGGTGCTATTGAACTTGTAACAGTAATGAAAGGGAAAGTTTCGATTCAAGTGGAGAATGATGTATATGAATTAAATGAGTTTGACTCCATTCAATTTGAAGCGAATAAGAAACATAGTTATCGAAATAATGAGGATGAAGTGGCGGTATTACATTTAACGATGAAGTATTCTTCATGAAAAAATCACCTATAGAAAAGAATTTTATAGGTGATTTATATATATTTCGCTTAAGTATATGAATGATACCGTTAGTACGAACGTGGCATAAGTAATAAACAAATGAAATAGACTAAAAATCCCGTCCCAAAACATAAAACAGCAATGACCCAAAGGATACGAATGAGAGTAGAACTAATATCAAAATATTCTCCTAAACCACCACATATACCAAATAGCATTTTATCAGTTTCGGATTTACATAATTTTTTTGACATATTACGATCAACTCCTTTTTATATCAAACTACATATTTCTATTCTATATGGAAATTTATGAGAAGACTATAAGGTTGTATTACATTTTTTTTAGGAAACGGTCGTATTAATTGTCTTAATTTTCAGTTGATATTAAAATTATAGAAAGAGGTATGAGGTGATTTTTAATAAAGGGTGGGGAAATAGAGATGACAGTATATTGGGTGACTAATGTAATGCTTGAATCAGGGTATACATACGGAGATGGTAAAATTTTACAAACAGAAACAGAATTATGCAGTTTACTCATTGAAGATGGGAGAATTAAAAAAATTATAGAAGGGATTGTTCAAGAGGAAGGGATAGTAACTCTTGATGCCAATAGCTTATTAATTTTGCCGGCTTTCGAAGAGATGCATATTCATATTGATAAAACGTATTATAGTGGGCCTTGGAAAGCTTGCATGCCAGCAGAAAGTATTTTTACACGTTTTAATGAAGAAGAAACGATTTTGCCAAAACAATTAGCGACTGCTCAAGGCAGAGCGGAAAATATGCTAGATTTATTGCTTCGAAATGGTGCAACGAATATTAGAACGCATTGTAATGTTGATCCTGTTATTGGACTTGGAAATTTAGAGGCGACGTTAGCGGCATTAGAAACATATAAAGATCGGGTGTCTGGTAGAATCGTTGCTTTTCCGCAACATGGACTATTGCGCAGTAATTCTGTGCAACTTGTAAAAGATGCGATGCGTATGGGTGCGCATCTAGTCGGAGGCGTGGATCCAGCTACAGTGGATAATGACATTGAAAAGTCATTACATACAATTATGGATATTGCAGTAGAGTTTAATGCGGATGTTGATATTCATCTGCATGATGCGAATAATCTTGGTACGTTTACGATGAAGAGATTAGCAAGCTTAACAGAAGAAGCAGGATGGCAAGGTCGCGTAACAATTAGTCATGCGCTTGGACTTGGTGGTGTTACTGAAAAAGAAGCTGAAGAAGTGGCAGAAAGACTAGCAGCTTTACATATTGATATTACGTCAACTGTGCCAATTGGTAAACAAGTAATCCCAATTCCATTATTAGATAAAAAAGGTGTTAAAGTTTCATTAGGAAATGATAGTATTACAGATCATTGGTCGCCGTTCGGAACAGGTGATATGCTGCAAAAGGCAAATCGATTAGCAGAGCGTTTTGGGTGGAGTGACGAAAGATCGTTAGGAAAGGCACTTCGCTTTATTACGGGAGGGAAGGAAACTTTAAATAATGAAGGGAAGCGAGTATGGCCAAATGTCGGGGATGAAGCGAGTTTTGTTTTGACGAATGCAACATGCGTCGCTGAAGCAGTAGCGCGTCAAACAGAGAAACATCTAGTCGTATATAAAGGAAATATTGTTGTTGGAAGTTTAAATGAGATGGAATTGAATAATCTTGTATAGAAGAATCGTTTAAATATTTTAAGGAGGGTTCTAATTGTAAATATAGAACTCTTCTTTTTTATTCTAACGTTATATTTCGTGTAGGAAAGTTAGAAGGGATGAAAAATTTGGACAATCAACATAACCAAAATCATATTATGGGAACTTTGCAATGGTTTATTTTTTTATTAGCAAATTCAATCGCACTACCAATTGTCGTTGGCGGATTATTTCATCTTACGACGGAAGAGATATTTTATTTAATGCAGCGTACGTTTTTTGTAGTTGGTATATCTTCTTTTCTACAAGGATGGATCGGGCATAGATTACCAATTGCCGATGGGCCAGCTGGATCTTGGGTTGGTGTATTTACCGTACTTGCTTATGCAACCGTCGGGCAGGATCAATTACATAGTACGTTGCAAATATTAGAATTAGGGATGATAATTTCCGGTGTTATTTTAATAGGATTAGGGATAAGTGGCTTTATAGGACGTATTTTATTTTTATTTACGCCGCTTGTGACAGGGACGTTTTTACTTTTGTTATGTTTACAATTAAGTGGTGTATTTTTGAAAGGAATGCTAGGAATTACAGCCACTGTTTCTCAAATCGATGGATTTACAGCAATAATTGCGTTTAGTATATTTCTGTTCGTTATTATACTATCTAATTTTGGAAAAGGTTTTGTCAAAAGTTATGCAGTTTTAATAGGATTAATTAGTGGGTGGATTATCTTTTTAATTGCAGGGAAAGTGACAATTCCGTCTCAAGTAACTCATGTTGTGCAATTTCCACATATATTTGCTTGGGGACTTCCAAAATGGAATACAGGGATGGCAGTATCAAGTTTCGTTATGGTATGTATTTTAGTTTCAAATACAGTGGCAGCTATTATAGCGATTAATCAAGCTACCATTCAAAAAGCAACAATTGAACAAAAACAGTTGAAGGATGGTACGTGGGTTGGAGGGATTTCACATATCATTTCCTCTGTATTTTCAACTGTAGGTGTCGTTCCGTTACCAGCAACAGCAGGATTTATACGCTTAACAAAACAAAAATATATACGATCGTTCTTAATAGCATGTGTACTACTAGTCGTTATGTCGCTTTTTCCAAGCATTATTCGTTACTTAGCGTCGTTACCATCCGCTGTTGCATCTGCGGTTTTAATGGCTTCATTCGTACAGCTAATTGGGATTGGGCTAAACAATATAAAACAAGTGGAGCTTAATGAAAGGAATGTAACAATTTTAGGAGTAGCAGTATTATTTGGCAGCGGTGTTATGTTTTTACCGTCTGGAGCGCTCCAATCGTTGCCGTCTGTTATGCAATATATATTTGGAAATGGTTTGTTTGTAGGTACAGTTGTAAGTATATTACTAGAACAAATATGGCGCATTAAAAAGTAAGTGGATAAAATGAGTGCACGCACTGTATAAAAGTCTAAAATAACATTGGAAATAAAGCCCATTTTCATTCACCACCTGCACATTTCGTTCATACAATATCTTGACTAAATAAACACCCAACTTACACATACACGGCTCTGGCTTAAGCAAGGAGGGTTATACCAGTTGAAGGAAAAAGCGTATCAATCTAAACCGTTACTCACAAAGAGAGAGAGAGAAGTATTTGAATTACTGGTTCAAGATAAAACAACGAAGGAAATTGCAGGTGAACTTTTTATAAGTGAAAAAACAGTACGCAATCATATCTCAAACGCAATGCAAAAGCTAGGGGTTAAAGGACGTTCACAAGCAGTTGTTGAGCTTCTTCGCATGGGAGAGCTCGAACTATAAGAAGAAAGCCGACTTTTATGTAAAGAGTCGGCTATTTTTCTGTTTACATTTGAAATGGAAAAAGGTATTTCAGACTTCGAAAGAGAAGATATGTGTAATAAAGGAAGAATCCTTTATTACGTGGTTTTGTAAATACTTATCTGACAGTACATATTTAGAGGCGGATAAACCATCAGGTACCATATAATGATTTTGGTAAAATGTTTGAAAAAGCGTTAAAAATAACGATTTTATAATGTGATGAGGTATTCAAGATAGGTATCTTTATCATTTGTGAATAAGAAGGTGTAAATATGAAATTGTATTTTAAGGATATGGAGATAGGTGAAATTAAAGATGTTTTTGGAGATATGCCATGGATGTACGGAACAATTCGTTTGTACGAGAATAGTAAACCGCTCCAAAACTATTTTCGCGAGATGGTAGACGAAGATAGTGTATTTGATGTTGAAAGCATAGATCCTGAATTTTTAGATGACGAAAATTGGTTTGTTTATGATGAGGTTAATCGGCGGTATTTAGGGATTGATATACCTGCTATTTATATGGAGGATACAACAGTTGCGTGGCGTTGGAGATAAAGGCTATAAAGTTTTGCAAGTGATAGGTGAGCTTCTTCGCATGGGAGAGCTCGAACTATAAGAAGAAAGCCGACTTTTATACAAAAGGTCGGCTGTTTTTCTGTTTGTTTCACGCTCTATATGAATGATAATAATGTCTCATACATAAATAGGTAGTAAGGAGGGGATATGTTGAAAAGGATATTGTTAGTTTCAACAAGTGCTCATGATATGAATGGACACCCGACTGGTTTATGGCTTGAAGAGCTCGCAGCTCCTTATAATCTATTTGAAAAAGCTAAGTTTGATGTTGATATTGTGTCGATAAAGGGTGGTAGAGTGCCTATTGATAGAGTGTCTATTCCGAATGGCATACCTCGTGAATTTAAGTATGTCGCTTCTTTATTGCAAAATACGAAGTCGATCTCAATTGCTCATTTTTCGGATTATGATGCGGTTTTGTTTGGTGGTGGGCACGGGGCAATTGTAGATTTTCCGGGTAATCCGTATGTCGCAAATTTGATTGAGAATATGTATAACAATAACCGGATTGTAGCGGCTGTTTGTCACGGAGTAAGTTCTTTAGTTGGTGTGAAAAATAAGGATGGTTCGTTTTTTAGTGCGGGTAAGCGTATAACAGGTTATACAAATGACGAAGAAAAAGCTGTTCATTTAGAAAAGCGAGTTCCATTTTTGCTAGAAAGTAAATTGAAGGAGGAAGGAGCTTTATTTTATGTAGCACCTAATTTTACGCCGCATGTTGTAGTAGATGGGCGTTTGATTACAGGGCAGAATCCGCAGTCTAGCGTGGAAATAGGTAAGGCTATAAAAAGAGCTGTAAATAAATTATCGTCCTTTTAATTTTTGCTCATTTTTTCTTATTAATAGGAATGTCTTCTATTCAGAGAAAAGTGACGTAATGAATACGTATTTTATATAGAAGAAACCGACTTTCAAATAGAGGGTCGGTTATTTTTCTGTCTTGCAAATTACGAAAAAAAGGAGCAAAATAAATAAGGTCCTAGTCTATACAGGTACAAATAAAAAAATTCATACAGGAGCATTTTAAGTGAGCGAACTTAAAGTGCGTACAATATACTGATAAACATAAAATAAGATGATGAATGAGAAAACGGGTGATGAAGTTGAATAGAGCAATCGGTGTTATCGATTCAGGAGTTGGCGGTTTAACAGTAGCGAAGGAATTAATTCGTCAGTTGCCGAAAGAGCGTATTATATATTTAGGAGATACAGCACGTTGTCCGTATGGTCCACGTTCTCGAGAAGAAGTGCGTCAATTTACGTGGGAAATGACGGAGCATTTACTAGATTTAAATATCAAAATGTTAGTTATTGCGTGTAATACAGCAACTGCGGTTGTATTAGAAGAAATGCAGAAACAATTACCGATCCCAGTCGTAGGAGTTATCCATCCAGGGTCACGTACAGCTTTAAAAGTGACAAATACGTACCATGTTGGGATTATTGGAACGATTGGAACGGTGAAAAGTGGTGCGTACGAAGAGGCGTTAAAGTCTATTAATAACCGTGTTATGGTAGAAAGTTTAGCATGTCCACCTTTCGTTGAACTTGTGGAGAGTGGGAATTTTGAAAGTGAAATGGCCTATGAAGTTGTAAGAGAAACGTTGCAACCTCTGAAAAAAACTGATATTGATACACTTATTTTAGGGTGTACACATTATCCGATTTTAGGTCCGGTTATTAAAACGGTAATGGGAGATAAAGTGCACTTAATTAGTTCAGGCGATGAAACAGCGCGAGAAGTGAGTACGATTTTATATCACAGTAAAATGTTAAATGAGGGAGAAGAACAAAGTGATCATCTCTTCTTAACAACTGGAAAAATAGGCTTATTTAAAGAAATTGCATCGAAATGGTTCGGTCAACCGATTGAAAATGTGAAGCATATCAATTTAGAAACAAAATAATAGTAGACTCATATAAGTGAACTCCTGAGAAATCAGGAGTTTTTGTTTATAAGAAGCAAGGCATGTTCTAAAACGTGAAACAGCTCGTATACATAATAGTACAAACTTAGATTTTAGGGGGGAATGGCATGCCTAAATCCACTTTTAAATGGGTTGTTGGTGCTACTGTGAGCGCTGTTTTACTAACAGGGTGTGGCTTTATAAATCAGGAGAAAGCAACTGAACAAATTGATCCACCAAAACAAGTTACGTATACAGAGGGTGGAAAGAAAGAAGTAGCGAAGAAAGAGAAACAAGGGCAAACGGTGAATAGAGAACTATACCTTGTTGATAAAAATGGTTATGTTGTACCACAAACGTTAACTATACCAACTCCAAAAGCGAATGAGGTCGTGCAGCAAACGTTAGAATACCTTGTGAAAGATGGGCCAGTAACGGATCTATTACCCAATGGGTTTCGTGCAGTCATTCCAGCAAATACAACGATGACTTTGAATTTGAAAAAAGATGGGACGGCAGTCATTGATTTCTCTAACGAGATGAAAAACTACGCAAAAGAAGAAGAGCGTCAAATTGTTGAATCTATAGCGTGGACGTTGACGCAATTTAAAGAGATAAAACAAGTGCAGTTCCAAATAAATGGTGAAAAATTAGCGAAGATGCCTGTTGGTGGTACGCCGCTTGGTGAAGGGGTAAGCCGTGCGAATGGTATTAATTTCGATGATGAACAAGTAGCGGATGTAACAAATACAAAACCAGTCACATTGTATTTTATGGCGCAAAATAATAAACAGCAATATTATGTGCCAGTTACGCGCCGCGTTGCAGAAGGGAAAGAAAATGATATTACGACAGTTGTAAATGAACTAGTAAAAGGACCGAATCAAAATTCGCTGTTGAGTGACTTTAATCCGGGGGTCAAACTTATTACGAATCCAAAATTGCAAGACGGGAATGTTACGTTAAACTTTAATGAAAATATATTTGCGAATAAAGATAAAAGTAAGATTTCAAACTACGTATTGAAATCATTAGTTTTATCTTTAACGGAAAAACAGGGTGTGAAAAATGTTTCTATTCAAGTGAATGGGAAAGCGAATCTTATGGATGAGAAGGGTGAAAAGTTAACAAAACCTGTGAATCGTCCAGAAAACGTGAATACAGGTGGTTTTTAATCACGAATAATTTGATATACTTATGTAAGAAAGGGGAATTGCTTTTTGGGTTCTCCTTCTTTTATTGTATACATATCATACATTTAAATTTGGCTATACTAACGAGTAGCAGTTATGAGGAGGTTATTTTATGCGAGTAGATGGTAGAGAGAAAACAGAATTACGCCATATACATATTCATACGAATTATTTAAAACATCCAGAAGGATCAGTGTTAATTGAAGTTGGGGATACAAAGGTAATTTGCTCAGCGACAATTGAAGAGCGTGTACCACCGTTTATGCGTGGAGAAGGAAAGGGCTGGGTAACAGCTGAATACGCAATGATTCCGCGTGCAACAGAACAACGTACAATCAGGGAGTCAAGTAAAGGGAAAGTAACTGGACGTACAATGGAAATCCAGCGTTTAATTGGACGAGCATTACGTGCGGTAGTTGACTTAGAAGCACTTGGCGAGAGAACAGTTTGGATTGACTGTGATGTTATTCAAGCAGATGGTGGAACGAGAACAGCTTCTATTACAGGTGCATATGTAGCAATGGTATTAGCGTTTGAGAAGTTATTACAAGCAGAAAAAGTATCTAAAATTCCAGTGAAAGATTATTTAGCAGCAACGTCAGTAGGGATTGTTGAAGAGCAAGGTGTTGTTTTAGATTTAAACTACGCAGAAGATTCTAAAGCGGACGTTGATATGAATGTGATTATGACTGGAAAAGGTCAGTTTGTTGAAGTGCAAGGAACTGGAGAAGAAGCGACGTTTAGCAGAGCACAGTTAAATGAACTGCTTGATGCTGCGGAACAAGGCATTTTCCAACTGATTGACATGCAAAAAGAAGCGTTAGGTGACATCGTATCTCATATAGAGTAGAGGTGGAAAATATGAAGCAAGTTGTTGTTGCGACAAAAAATATGGGGAAAGTACGTGAGTTTGCTGAGTTATTTGAGCGATTTGATTTAGAAGTGAAATCATTACACGATTTTCCTCATATTGAAGAAGTCGAAGAAACTGGTGAAACATTTGAAGAAAATGCAATCTTAAAAGCAGATAGTCTGAGTAAACAGTTGGATTCTATCGTAATTGCAGATGATTCAGGTCTGATTGTGGATGCTTTAAATGGAAAACCAGGCGTGTATTCAGCTCGTTTTGCTGGAGAACCGAAAGATGACCAAGCGAATATCGATAAAGTTTTGCAAGGGCTAACTGACATCGACTTTGAAAAACGTAAAGCTCGTTTTTACTGTGCATTAGCAGTTGCATTCCCAGAAGCCGATAAAGAACCGGTAATTGTGAATGGAACGTGTGAAGGATACATTTTAGAACAGCGCCGCGGGGAAAACGGTTTTGGATATGATCCAATCTTTTATGTGGAAGAATATAAAAAAGCGATGGCGGAACTAAGTTCAGATGAGAAAAATGCCATTAGTCACCGCGGGCATGCTCTTCGTAAGTTAGAAGAAAAAATCCCGGAATGGTTTTTAGGAGAATAAGGGAGAGAGATTGATGAAAGCTTTAATCGTAAGCGATAGTCATAGCTCTGTGAAGGAATTACAGCATTTAAAAGAGAAATATAAAGGGAAAGTAGATGTCATGATTCATTGCGGTGATTCAGAGCTAACACCTGCTCATGAAGAACTGCAAGGTTTCCACGTTGTAAAAGGGAACTGTGACTATGCTAACTTTCAAGACGAAATTGTAACGGATGTAGATGGTATTCGTTTCGTAGTCGTGCACGGGCATCGTCATAACGTGAAAATGACATTACAAACATTAGCGTACCGTGCAGAAGAGGTAGGTGCGCAAGTGGCATGCTTCGGACATTCTCACGTATTAGGTGCGGAATTCATTGACGGAGTTTTATTTATTAACCCAGGAAGTATTTTATTGCCCCGTCAGCGTGTAGAAAAGACATTTGTCTTATTAGAAATGGATGAAAAACATATAGATGTTCGCTTTGAAACATTAGACGGACAACTAGTTGAACAAGCAGTTTTTAAAAGAGGATAAGAAAAATTATCCTCTTTTTTAAAAAAGTGTTGACTTTATGTTGAGCTGCGAATATACTAAGTATTGTCGATAGGACATCGGCGGTAATGAAAATGAAAATAACATATGCGGGTGTAGTTTAGTGGTAAAACAAGAGCCTTCCAAGCTCTGGTCGAGAGTTCGATTCTCTTCACCCGCTCCATGTCCCAGTAGCTCAGCCGGATAGAGCATACGCCTTCTAAGCGTACGGTCGGGAGTTCGAATCTCTCCTGGGACGCTAAGAAAACCTTGTTATCTTTTGATAACAAGGTTTTTTGTTTAGTTATTAATAAACTTTTCAAAAACAAAACCGTAGTCTTTCACGTTATATTGTTTCTTCGTATCAACGAGCCAGTTAAAGGCGATCTCATTCATCTCTTTGAATTGCTCTGCCAGATTCACTTGTGCATTTGTAATGCGGCTGAAAGTATTAGAAGCCATATCTAAACTTTTATGAGCGTATTGTAATGTAATGTCGTTGTCGTATGAAATTTCTTCGATTTTAAGAAGAGCTTTATATAAATCTTTTAATTCTTCAATATGTTTTTTATGAACATCAATTGAGTAATGCTCATCTCCCATTTGAAACTTAATTTCTACATCTAAATCAATCGTTCCCGCAGTTTCAAGTGCTACGTTTTTAATGGGATATTTACTGTAGCTAAAGCGGCGTAGTGTACGCTTTTTGCTTGTCGCACTTGTACCATCTAGGTGGATTAGTCCTTTGTTTGTGAAACAGTATTCATCCGATTTTGATTTAATTAGAAAATAAATTTTCTCCCCGTCTTCATGCATCACGTAATCATCAGCATCAACTTTATCATAATCTTGCGGCGTAATGACAGAACCTACATCACTTAATCCTAAAACATCAGCAGCCATTTTTTTAAACATATATAATCCCCCTTGTAAATTAAATTCTTAATTGTACAAAAATATATTAACACGATTTTAAGTCTTTTTTTGAAATCTTACAATTCTGTAAGGTAACTGTAAGGAAGTTCGATGGTAACACGTTACGAATCCTCTATAATGAAGATAACAACGATAAAACGAGGAGGAAGAAATGATGAAAGGATTAATCGTAACAGGTTTAACAGTAGCATTTGGATTTGTAGCGTATGAGAAATTAACGTACGTAGTTGATGTTGTGAAGCATTTAATAGCTTAGAAAAAACCGCCATGAGAGGGAAAGGGAATGAGTGAATGAATGGAATGGTTATTTGGAATTATAGGTACTTGTAGTGTAGTTTTATTGTTCTTTGTCCCGAGTGGTATACTAAGTTCGACAACGAGTTTGTTTTTCTTAAGTTTATTTGCTTGTACGATGCTTATTATTATGTTTCTAATGAAGCGAAGTAAACTTACCTTCTATTTTAGCATGATTGTTATTGCAATTATTGTTCTCCAAATTATTACCCTTGTAATATACCCCACAATTATAAAAGCTTTCCATTGATGATGAATCCTTTGCGCCTGTTGCTAAGGATTTTTATTTATACAATTTTAATTTTTAGTAAGGATTTATTCATAATGAAATATAAAAATTAAATATTTCTATATTTCAAACAAATATTTTTGGGATGTTGTGTTCTCATTACGCATTTGATATATTTACTTTGAAGATCACTAAAATCAAGAAAAAGAGGCGGACGTATGGTTAAAAAAGAAAATACGGTCGTATTGTTTCCTCAACTATCAGAACGCTATATTGATGAAGGTTTTTTAGCGCTGAAAGAGCGGAAATTCGAAGATGCATTGCGTTGCTTTGAAATATTACGTCAGTATAATGCGGAAACGGAACAAACGGAATTAGCTTCAGTTATTTGTTTGCTAGAATTAAAACGTATGGAAGAAGCGAAAGACAAATGTGAACAGTTGCTTGAAACAGGAGCTGTATTATTTGGTGATATTCTTGAAACGTATGTGACTATTTTAGTTCAAACAAATGATTACGAAGGTGTTATTGAAACTGTTGAAAAGGTTCTGCAAACGAAAGACATAATGCCGGAGCAAAAGGAAAAATTAGCGCAGCTCGCTTTATTTGCAGAAGGGATGCTAAATGAGGAAGATGCGTCATTAGTGGATTCTAATTTTGATTTGGATGAGTTTACTAATGGAATTTTTGGTGAAAACTTTGGGCAAAAGTTAAGGGTGATTCAGCAACTTTCGTTAAAAGACTTGGATCTTGCATTACCTGTTTTAAAGAAATTTTTAATAGACGAACAGCAGCACCCTTATTTGAAAACTTCTATTTTGTATAAAATGATAGAAAATCAAGTAGAAGAAGAGATAGAAGTAGAAAAGTTTGGAAATACGATCAAGGTAATTCCAGCATTTACAGGTCATAATGAGGAGCAATCCGATAACATTATACATAAATTATCAAGTCGATTAGAGCAAAATTATCCGGATATATTGGATGCGATGGTTACATATTGGAAAGAATTGCAAATTGCTGTTTTCCCATTCGCTCTATTAATGGATAAAGTAGAAATCTGGGCTGCTGTTTTAGAGAGAATTGGAAGAAAGCGTTTCGGATTGGCTATTGATGAAGAAGAACTTATGACAGCATACAATATTGAATTAGAAGAGTTCCATATTGCCTATCAATGGTTATTACGTGTTGAAAGAGAAGGATATTTGCCCGTATAATTATGAAAAAGAATTGTTCAGTTATTGAAACGAGCATATTCTATGTTATAATGTAAGGGTTGCAAAAGGCAGAAATCTGCCTGTTTGTAAGAGAAGAGAAGTGTAATTCTCTTACTTAATATGTTTCATATTATTCTCGAACAAAATATACCGTAATTGTCTTTTAGACAATTAGTAGATTGGAACATTATATCTGAAAGCTTTTGCTAGAGGATTATTTGTGCATTTGTTATTTCAAAAAAGAGATAATGAATATTTTAATCTATAGAGGTATGTGCATACATTATTATAGTTGGAGGGAAAGAATAAATGTCTACAAAATGGGAAAAATTAGAAGGTAACGTTGGCGTTTTAACAATCGAAGTTGATGCTAAAGAAGTAAACAACTCTATCGACGCTGCGTTCAAAAAAGTAGTAAAAACAATTAACGTACCAGGTTTCCGTAAAGGGAAAATGCCTCGTCCGTTATTCGAACAACGCTTTGGTATTGAATCTTTATACCAAGATGCTTTAGATATCATCTTACCAAAAGCATACGGTGAAGCAATCGATGAAGCTGGTATTTTCCCAGTTGCTCATCCTGAAATCGACATCGAGAAGTTCGAAAAAAATGCTAACCTTATTTTCACTGCAAAAGTTACAGTGAAACCTGAAGTTAAATTAGGTGATTACAAAGGTTTAGCAATAGAAAAAGTTGAAACAACTGTAACTGACGAAGATGTAGAGAACGAAGTAAAAGCTTTACAAGAACGTCAAGCTGAACTAGTTGTTAAAGAAGAAGGAACTGTTGAAAACGGTGATACAGCTGTAATCGACTTCGAAGGTTTCGTTGATGGCGAAGCATTTGAAGGCGGAAAAGGCGAAAACTACTCTCTTGAAATCGGTTCTGGTACTTTCATCCCAGGTTTCGAAGAGCAAGTAATTGGTCTTAAATCTGGTGAGTCTAAAGACGTTGAAGTATCATTCCCAGAAGAGTACCATGCTGCTGAATTAGCTGGCAAACCAGCAACATTCAAAGTAACAATTCACGAAATCAAAACAAAAGAACTTCCTGAGTTAAACGACGAGTTCGCTAAAGAAGCAGACGAAGCGGTTGCAACTCTTGATGAATTAAAAGCGAAACTTCGCACAAACTTAGAAGAAGGCAAAAAGCACGAAGCTGAGCACAAAGTACGTGACGAAGTAGTAGAATTAGCTGCTGCTAATGCTGAAATCGACATTCCAGAAGCTATGATCGACACTGAGTTAGATCGTATGGTTCGTGAATTCGAGCAACGTTTAAGCCAACAAGGTATGAACCTTGAGCTTTACTACCAATTCACAGGTACTGACGCTGACAAATTAAAAGAGCAAATGAAAGAGGATGCACAAAAACGTGTAAGAATCAATCTTGTTCTTGAAGCTATCATTGAAGCTGAAAACATCGAAGTTACTGAAGAAGAAGTAACTGCAGAAGTTGAAAAAATGGCTGAAATGTACGGTATGCCAGTAGACGCTATCAAGCAAGCTCTTGGAAGCGTAGACGCTTTAGCTGAAGATCTTAAAGTGCGCAAAGCTGTAGACTTCTTAGTAGACAACGCTGCATAATAAAATAACAAGGCGCGATTTTAATCGTGCCTTGTTTTATAAATATAGAAATATATTTATAAAACTTTTAGATGAAGAAGGAAAAGTTCCTTTGTAAGTCGAATATACATATTTCAAAAGTTTAAAAATTTTTTTATTTGTACATAACTAGTCATATTATTTGTATTTCTCGCCACGTAGTGACATAATATGTATTTACATACGATACATTTATCGTGTACATACGAAGGCAAGAGATTAGCACTTTGTAAGGGGTGTGAAAATATGTTTAAATTTAATGATGAAAAAGGTCAATTAAAATGTTCTTTCTGTGGTAAAACACAAACGCAAGTTCGAAAGCTAGTTGCAGGTCCAGGTGTTTACATTTGTGACGAGTGTATCGAACTTTGTACTGAAATTGTACAAGAGGAGCTTGCGAAGGACGAAGAAGTAGAATTCAAGGATGTACCGAAACCGGTAGAAATTCGTGAAATCTTAGATGAGTATGTCATCGGACAAGATAACGCGAAAAAAGCACTAGCGGTAGCGGTATATAACCATTACAAACGTATTAATTCTAACAGCAAAATTGATGATGTAGAATTAGCGAAGAGTAATATTTCACTTATTGGGCCAACTGGTAGTGGTAAAACATTATTGGCACAAACATTAGCGCGTATTTTAAATGTTCCATTTGCAATCGCGGACGCAACATCTTTAACAGAAGCTGGATATGTAGGGGAAGATGTAGAAAACATCTTACTAAAATTAATCCAAGCAGCTGATTATGATGTAGAGAAAGCGGAAAAAGGAATCATTTATATTGATGAGATTGATAAAGTGGCACGTAAGTCCGAAAATCCATCAATTACACGTGATGTATCTGGTGAAGGCGTACAGCAGGCACTTCTGAAAATTTTAGAAGGTACTGTAGCAAGCGTTCCACCTCAAGGTGGTCGTAAGCACCCGCATCAAGAGTTTATTCAAATTGATACAACGAACATCCTATTCATTTGTGGTGGAGCGTTTGATGGCATCGAGCCTATTATTAAACGTCGCCTTGGTGAGAAAGTAATTGGATTTGGTGCTGAGAAGAAAAATGCTGATGTAAATGAGAAGCATGTTTTATCTCACGTTTTACCAGAGGATCTTTTAAGATTCGGTTTAATTCCGGAGTTTATCGGTCGTCTTCCAGTTATTGCGAACCTAGAGCCGCTTGATGAAGATGCTCTTGTAGATATTTTAACGAAGCCGAAAAATGCACTTGTTAAGCAATTCCAAAAACTATTGGAGCTTGACGATGTTGAGTTAGAGTTTGAAGAAGGTGCACTAGTTGAGATTGCGAAAAAAGCAATTGAACGTAAAACAGGTGCTCGTGGACTTCGTTCTATTATTGAAGGCTTGATGCTTGATGTAATGTTCGAACTTCCATCTCGCAAAGATATCGAGAAGTGTATTCTTACGAAAGAAACAGTAGCTGATAACGAACCGCCGAAATTGGTGTTACAAGACGGTACTGTACTTGATACAAAAACATCTGCATAATGCGAAGAAGAAACAGCAATTTTTATAATTGCTGTTTTTCTTTATGTTTAGCACGATTCCTCCCAGGAAATACTAAAAGGTAAAACATAGCGGGAGGAAATAAATGATGAGCTGGACAAATATATTTTTAGTTGTTCAACTTGTTTTTGGTGTAATTGTCGGATTGTATTTTTGGCATTTACTTCGAAATCAACGAACACAAAAAGTTTCAATTGATCGAGAATCGAAAAAAGAATTAGAACAACTTCGTAAAATGCGCGAGATTTCTTTAACAGAGCCACTTGCAGAAAAGGTACGCCCTACATCCTTTTTAGATATTGTAGGGCAAGAGGACGGGATTAGGTCGTTAAAAGCGGCTCTTTGTGGTCCGAATCCGCAACATGTCATCATATATGGCCCGCCAGGTGTTGGAAAAACAGCGGCAGCACGTCTTGTATTAGAAGAAGCGAAACGAAATCCGAAATCTCCATTCCGTACGAATGCAACATTTATCGAACTTGATGCGACGACAGCAAGATTTGATGAACGTGGTATTGCAGACCCTTTAATTGGTTCAGTCCATGATCCGATTTATCAAGGTGCGGGTGCAATGGGGCAAGCGGGTATCCCGCAGCCAAAAAAAGGTGCTGTAACAGATGCACATGGAGGCATTTTGTTTATTGATGAGATTGGCGAATTACATCCGATTCAAATGAACAAAATGCTAAAGGTGTTAGAAGATCGGAAAGTGTTTTTGGAAAGTGCATACTATAGTGAAGAAAATTCGATGATTCCAACATATATACATGATATTTTTCAAAAAGGTTTACCAGCCGATTTTCGCTTAGTTGGTGCAACGACGCGTTCGCCAGAGGAAATTCCTCCTGCAATTCGGTCGCGTTGTTTAGAAGTGTTCTTCCGTGAGTTAGACACAGAAGAAATTCAAAAAGTAGCGAAGAATGCAGCTGATAAAGTGGAAATGCAGATAGGTGAGAACGGTATTGAAATGATTGGAATGTATGCAAGAAATGGACGAGAAGCAATTAATCTTGTACAAATTTCTGCTGGTATGGCGATAAATGAGGAACGCTCTTTCATTAAAGATGAAGATATAGAGTGGGTTGTTCATTCTAGTCAGCTTACACCGAAATATGAAAAACGTATTTACCCTATTCCAAGAATTGGTCTTGTAAACGGACTTGCTGTATATGGACCGAATACAGGTGCTTTATTAGAAATTGAGGTAACAGCTATTCCTGCAAAAGATAAAGGATCGGTAAATGTTACCGGAATTGTAGAAGAGGAAAGTATTGGTAGTCAAACGAAATCGATTCGCCGTAAAAGTATGGCGAAAGGTTCTGTAGATAATGTATTAACAGTACTTCGTTCTCTAGATGTATTGCCGGAAGGATACGATATACATATTAATTTTCCAGGTGGTATCCCGATTGATGGGCCTTCGGCAGGAATCGCTATGGCAACAGGTGTATATTCAGCGGTGCATCGTACGTATGTGAATAATGAAGTAGCGATGACAGGTGAGATAAGTATACACGGAGAAGTGAAGCCTATTGGCGGTGTGTACGCAAAAATAAAAGCAGCGAAAAAAGCAGGGGCTAAGAAAGTTATTATTCCAGCTGAAAACATGCAACCTTTTTTGTATACAATAAAGGGAATTGAAATCATTCCTGTTCGTAAGTTAAAAGAAGTATTTGAGCTAACGTTTATGCAGGAAAATATGCATCGTGGGCTTGATGTACATACAGCTGGAGACGAAACAGATGCACAATCAATGTGAGAATGGATAATAATAAAATTTGCCAGACTTCGTTTAAGTTTGTATGCTTAAGCGGAGTCTTTTTTCTTTTCATAAGGGAGAAAAAACAAGGGATTTACAATTGCTGAGAATCTCTGCAATTGCATCTAGATGTATTGTAATATAAAATAGTTGAACAGGAGTTTAATTTATTATGGAGGTGCTATGTCTAGTATGAATACGAATGAAAGAATCGTACCCCTCCTACCATTAAGAGGCGTTCTCGTATATCCAACGATGGTTCTGCATCTTGATGTAGGACGTGATAAATCGATACAAGCACTAGAGCAGGCGGCAATGGATGAAAATATCATCTTTTTAGCAATGCAAAAAGAAATGAATATCGATGATCCGAAAGAAGATGACATATATAGTGTAGGTACAGTGGCGAAAGTGAAGCAAATGTTAAAATTGCCGAACGGTACGCTTCGTGTCCTTGTAGAAGGTTTACATAGAGCAGAAGTAGTGGAGTTTATTGAAGAAGAAAATGTAGTGCAAGTTGCTATTAATACGGTAACTGAAGAAGTAGAAGATGATTTAGAAGAGAAAGCTCTTATGCGTACGTTACTAGAGCATTTCGAACAATATATTAAAGTTTCGAAAAAAGTTTCAAATGAAACATTTGCAACGGTAGCTGATGTAGAAGAACCAGGAAGACTAGCTGATTTAATCGCTTCTCATTTGCCGATTAAAACGAAGCAGAAACAAGAGATTTTAGAAATTGTATCTGTGAAAGAACGATTACATACACTTATTTCAATTATTCAAGATGAGCAAGAATTACTTAGTTTAGAAAAGAAAATTGGACAAAAAGTGAAACGTTCAATGGAGCGCACGCAAAAAGAATATTTCTTACGTGAGCAAATGAAGGCGATTCAAACTGAACTTGGCGATAAAGAAGGTAAGGGCGGGGAAGTTGAAGAACTTCGTGAGAAAATTGAACAGTCGGGAATGCCTGAAGAAACAACGAAGGCTGCACTGAAAGAATTAGATCGTTATGAAAAGTTACCAGCGAGTTCTGCGGAGAGCGGTGTTATTCGCAATTATATTGATTGGTTACTGGCGCTTCCCTGGACAGAAGCAACAGAAGATATGATTGACCTTGCTCATTCTGAAGAGATTTTAAACAAAGATCATTACGGTCTTGAAAAAGTGAAAGAGCGTGTACTTGAATATTTAGCTGTACAAAAATTGACGAACTCATTAAAAGGACCTATTCTTTGTTTAGTAGGCCCTCCAGGGGTCGGGAAAACTTCATTAGCGCGTTCAATTGCAACATCATTGAATCGTAATTTTGTCCGTGTATCTCTTGGTGGCGTACGTGATGAATCTGAAATTCGTGGTCACCGTCGTACGTACGTTGGAGCAATGCCAGGACGCATTATTCAAGGTATGAAAAAGGCGAAAACAGTTAATCCAGTCTTCTTATTAGATGAGATTGATAAAATGTCTAACGATTTCCGTGGAGATCCATCAGCAGCATTACTTGAAGTGTTAGATCCAGAACAAAACCATAACTTCAGTGATCATTATATTGAAGAACCATATGATTTATCGAAAGTTATGTTTGTAGCAACTGCTAATACACTTTCAAGTGTTCCAGGACCGCTGCTTGACCGTATGGAAATTATTTCGATTGCTGGCTATACAGAGCTTGAAAAAGTTCATATTGCTCGTGAGCATTTACTGCCGAAACAATTAAAAGAGCATGGCTTACGAAAAGGTAATTTACAAGTACGTGATGAAGCGCTTCTTGAAATTATTCGTTATTATACACGTGAAGCTGGTGTTCGTACGCTAGAGCGCCAAATCGCAAAAGTTTGCCGTAAAGCAGCGAAAATTATCGTAACAGCAGAACGTAAACGTATTGTTGTGACAGAGAAAAATATTGTAGATTTACTTGGTAAACATATATTCCGTTATGGACAAGCAGAGAAAACAGACCAAGTCGGAATGGCAACCGGGTTAGCGTATACAGCAGCAGGTGGCGATACACTTGCGATTGAAGTGTCTGTAGCACCAGGTAAAGGGAAATTAATTTTAACAGGAAAACTTGGGGATGTTATGAAAGAATCCGCACAAGCAGCATTTAGCTATATTCGTTCTCGTGCAGAAGAGCTTCAGATCGATCCAAATTTCCATGAGAAAAATGATATTCATATTCATGTTCCAGAAGGAGCAGTTCCAAAAGATGGACCGTCAGCAGGTATTACGATGGCAACGGCACTTATTTCTGCACTAACAGGTATTCCTGTAAGTAAAGAAGTTGGTATGACGGGTGAAATTACACTTCGAGGTCGTGTATTACCAATTGGTGGATTGAAAGAAAAAACATTAAGTGCTCATCGCGCAGGCTTAACAAAAATTATTTTGCCAGCAGAGAACGAGAAAGATTTAGATGATATTCCAGAAAGCGTAAAAGAAAATCTTACGTTTGTGCTTGCATCTCATTTAGACGAAGTATTGGAGCACGCATTAGTAGGAGTGAAACAATGAAAGTAACAAAAGCAGATATTGTAATTAGTGCTGTTAAACCAGAACAATATCCAGACAGTGATTTACCAGAAATTGCATTAGCAGGTCGTTCAAATGTCGGGAAGTCTTCCTTTATTAATAAAATTTTAAATCGTAAAAAGTTAGTGCGTATTTCTTCTAAACCAGGGAAAACGCAAACGCTGAACTTTTTCTTAATCAATGAAATGATGCATTTTGTTGACGTTCCAGGTTATGGATATGCGAAAGTATCTAAATCGGAGCGCGCGGCATGGGGCAAAATGATTGAAACGTACTTTACAACACGTGAGCAATTAGACGCAGCTGTATTAGTAGTTGATTTACGTCACCAACCAACAAAAGATGACGTGATGATGTATGATTTCTTAAAGCATTATGAAATCCCAACAATTATTATTGCAACGAAGGCCGATAAAATTCCGAAAGGGAAATGGCAAAAGCATTTAAAAGTTGTAAAAGAAACGCTTGCTGTTGAAATTGGCGATGAAATCGTTCTATTCTCTTCTGAAACAGGACTTGGAAAAGAAGAGGCGTGGAAAGCGATTCATAAAATGACAAAAACAAAAAACGCGTGACGAATGTCGCGCGTTTTTTTCTTTATATATACTAACGTACGTTTAATGTAACCTCAATATTTCCTCTTGTTGCTTTCGAGTAAGGACATACACCGTGAGCGGCTTCTACAAGTTCTTGTGCTTCTGCATGAGAAACGCCAGCGACATGTACATCAAGTACAGCAGATAGCCCGAAACCACCATCTGTATCTTTTCCGATAGAAACGTGAGCAGTTACTTCTGTACTTTCCACTTTCACACGCTTTGTACGAATGACAAGTTGCAATGCGCTATCAAAACAAGCTGCATAACCGGCAGCAAATAGCTGTTCTGGATTTGTTGCCTCTCCGCCTGCACCACCTAGTGCTTTCGGCATTTTTACATCAAGATTTAATATGCCGTCATCTGAAACTACTTTCCCGTTTCTTCCACCTGTTGCTGTTACTGAAGCAGTATATAATTTATCCATCTTTATTCCCCTTTTCGATCATTAATTGTTTTCATTGTTTCAATTAGTTTATTTAATTGAATTAGTAAAGAACGATATTCTTGCTCTGTAATTCCTAAATTTGTAGCCATCGTTGTTGGTAATGAACAAGCCTTTTCCTTTAAATCTTTACCTTGTTCTGTTAATTCAATACAAACTTTTCGCTCGTCTTCTTTGGAACGAACACGTTTTACAAGTTGTAATGATTCCATTCGTTTTAACATAGGTGTTAACGTACCAGAATCTAAAAATAGACGTTCTCCAATTTCTTTTACTGTTAGTCCATCTTGCTCCCATAGTACGAGTAAAGTAATGTACTGGGGATACGTAATGCCCATTTCTTCTAAATACGGTCGATAAAAACGAGTAACCTCTCTAGAACAAGCGTAAATAGAAAAACAAAGTTGGTTATCTAGATGTAAAGGATTTTCTTTCATAAGCAACTCCTTGTGATTTTTAAATTGTGCACAATTTAATTTTGTAAAATCAATATAACGAAAAAGAAATAAGATGTCAAATACATTGTATTGAGAAAGTGTGTATTGTATTTTGGAACAATCATACATATTTTCCTTCATGATGAAAGAAGATAGGAAAGATGATGTTATAATTTATATGGAATAGTTTCCATCACTTGATTATGAGGACTTTTTTTGGTAACGTACAAATAGAGTTATTAATTTATAATCATTATAAAGTAGAAGTTTTTAATTAGTTTTACGGAATCTCCTTCATTACATACGGAGAGTAAATAAAAAAATAATCGGTTGTTCACACGATTGTCAGATTCATAAGAGGAAAGTTGTATTATGATAGTAGATAAAGTGATAAAACGGGTGAAGGGGGACATGCTGCGTGCATATTCTTGTTGTTAGTGTAAATTATCGAACAGCCCCTGTAGAATTTCGTGAGAAACTCACATTTCAGGCAGCAGAGCTAGAGCAAGCAATGATTACATTACAAAATCAAAAGAGCGTGTTAGAGAATGTCATTGTATCAACTTGTAATCGCACTGAGATTTACGCTGTTGTCGATCAATTACACACGGGACGGTATTATATTAAGAAGTTTTTAGCTGATTGGTTTCAGCTTGAAATAGAAGAAGTCGCACCATACTTAACTATTTTTGAACAAGAGGGTGCAATAGATCATTTATTCCGCGTAACGTGCGGTTTAGATTCTATGGTAGTTGGAGAGACGCAGATTTTAGGTCAAATAAAAGATAGCTTTTTAGAAGCACAACAAGTAAAGGCGACAGGTACAATTTTTAATGAATTGTTTAAGCAAGTGGTTACGTTAGCAAAACGTGCGCACTCAGAAACAACCATTGGTGAAAGTGCAATGTCTGTTAGTTATGCCGCTGTTGAGCTCGGAAAGAAAATATTCGGCGAGTTAACAGATTGTCACGTGCTTATTCTTGGTGCTGGTAAAATGGGTGAACTTGCGCTGCAAAACTTATATGGAAGTGGAGCTCGTAAAGTAACAGTTATGAATAGGACGCTTTCAAAAGCAGAAGTAATGGCTGAGAAATATATGGGACATGCAAAGCCTTTAAGTGAATTGCAATGTGCATTATTAGAAGCGGATATTTTAATTAGTTCAACGGGTGCATCAGAGTACGTCATTACGAAAGAGATGATGACGAAAGTAGAGAAAATGCGCTCTGGTCGTCCGTTATTTATGGTTGATATTGCAGTACCACGTGATATTGATCCTGCGATTGATGAGTTAGAAGGCTCTTTCTTATATGATATTGATGATCTGCAAGGTGTAGTGGAAGCAAACCGTGCTGAGCGTTTGAAAGAAGCAGAGAAAATTCAATTTATGATTGAAGAGGAAATGGTTTTATTTAAAACGTGGTTAAGTACACTTGGTGTTGTGCCATTAATATCGGCTCTTCGTGATAAAGCGCTAGCGATTCAAAGTGACACGATGGAAAGTCTTGAGCGAAAAATACCAACTCTTAGTGATCGTGAGAAAAAAGTAATTAGTAAGCATACGAAAAGTATTATCAATCAATTGTTAAAAGATCCAATTTTAGTAGCGAAGGAAATAGCTGCTGAAGATGGGGCGACGGAAAAACTAGCTTTATTTGCGAAGATTTTTGATTTAGAAATGGAAGAAGTAGAGAGTCGTGCGGAAGAAGTAAAACATAAAAGAGCGTGGACACCATCCGTTCCATCTTTATAATTTGGAAGGATGATCGGATGAGTTTTTTTAATAACAGTATTATTTATCATATTGCAATTATTTTATATGCTTGTAGCATTAGTTTATATTTTATAGATTATTTCCAAAGTAACCGAAAGGCGAACCGATTTGCTTTTTGGTTACTTTCGATTGTATGGGTTCTGCAGTCTATTTTTATGTTGCTTAGGGCTACGGATTCAGAAACGAACCCTATTTTAACTTTATTATCAGGGATTTATTTTTATGTTTGGTTATTGATTACGATGTCATTAGTCATTAACCGATTTATGCGCATTGACTTTTTAGTCTTTTTTACAAATGTTGTAGCATTTGGCGTAAGCGCTTTTTCTATTTTTACACCGCTCGGAAAGATGTCGCCAGTACTTGCGGAGCAATTGGTTTCAGAGCTTGTATACGTGCATGTCGGTATGGCGATTATTTCTTATGCAACGTTTACTGTATCGTTTATTTTTTCTATTATGTATTTATTGCAATATCGACTATTAAAAAAGAAAAAATGGAATGCGAGATTAAGAAGATTAGGCAATTTGCCGAAGCTTGAATCTATGTCTTACGGATTAAATTTATTTTCTGTTCCGTTTTTCTTATTAGCAATTATATTAGGATGCATATGGGGATATACAAAATTGGATAATTTCCATTGGTATGATACGAAAGTAATCGGGTCTTTTGTCGTTCTATTTGTATATTGCACAGGTTTATATTTACGAGCGGCAGATGTGTTGCAAGGTAAGAAAATTGTGCTGTGGAATATCGGGGCATTTCTCGTAATACTAGTTAACATTTTTCTATTGAGCAGTTTATCCAATTTCCACTTTTGGTATTTATAATGAGGAGAGAAAATTATGCGCAAAATTATTGTAGGTTCACGAAAGAGTAAACTAGCATTAACACAAACAAATTGGTTTATTGATCAGTTAAAAGCGCTAGGTTTACCATATGAATTTGAAGTGAAAGAAATCGTCACAAAAGGTGATGTTATTTTAGATGTTACTCTTTCAAAAGTAGGCGGAAAAGGTTTGTTTGTTAAGGAAATTGAACACGCGTTACTTACGAAAGAAATCGATATGGCAGTACATAGTATGAAAGATATGCCAGCTGTACTTCCAGATGGATTAACGATTGGTTGTACACCAAAGCGCGTTGACCCTCGTGATGCTTTTATTTCAAAAAACGGAGAATCATTTAAAGACCTAGCAGAAGGCGCAATTTTAGGAACGAGTAGTTTGAGACGTAGTGCACAACTACTAGCTGCGAGACCAGATTTACAAGTGAAGTGGATTCGAGGGAATATCGATACACGTTTACGTAAGTTAAAAGATGAAGATTACGATGCAATTATTTTAGCGACAGCTGGATTACAGAGAATGGGCTGGGACGGGGAAGTTATTACAGAACATTTAGATGAAACGTTATGTGTACCAGCTGTAGGACAAGGGGCATTAGCGATTGAATGTCGTGAGGACGATAAGGATTTATTACAGTTATTATCGCATATGAATGATGCCGTAACAGAAAGAACAGTAGCAGCCGAGCGAGTATTTCTTCATAAACTTGAAGGTGGATGCCAAGTTCCAATCGCTGGATACGCAACTCTTACAGAAAATGATGCAATTGAATTAACAGCGCTTGTCGGTTCTATGGACGGTTCTGTTTTATTGAAAGAGACAGTAGCAGGCACTGATTCAGTGGAAGTAGGACTAGAGGCAGCGGACCGTTTAATTAAACAAGGCGCAAAAGAACTCATTCTTGCTGCAAATAAGGGGCAACAATAAGTATGAATGCTCTCGCTGGTAAAACGGTATTGATTACACGTGCCCAGCATCAAGCGAAACAAATGAGTGTAGCAGTGAAAGAACAGAGCGGAATTCCATTGGAAATTCCGCTTTTGCGTATGGAGGGTACGTCTTCTAGGCAAATTCAACATATAGCAGAGCAACTACATTCGTATGACTGGGTTATTTTTACGAGTAAAAATGGTGTAGCTTTTTTTCTAGATGATTTGAGAACGAAACTCCCTGCAGCAATTAAGATTGCTGCAGTAGGCGTGAAAACAAAATTGGAGTTAGAAAAAAGGGGCTATCAAGTTCATTTTGTTCCGACCTCATTTGTTGCAGAAGTATTTGCCGAAGAGTTTCTAAAAGAATTAAGTGGAAACGAGCGTATTTTATTTCCAAAAGGGAACTTAGCAAGAGATGTAATCCCAGTTAGACTTAGGGAGTTTGGTGTTTTTCTAGATGAGCTAATCGTATACGGTACGAAAGCAAATGTAGAGAAAAAACAAGAACTGATAACAGCGTTGAAATTAGGGAGAGTAAATATTATTACATTTACGAGTCCTTCAACTGTTGATAGTTTTGTTCGTTTACTTGAGGGTACAAACTGGAGAGAATGGACAAAAAAATGTACAATTGCTTGTATAGGACCGATAACAGCAAAAGAGGCAAGAAGTTATTTCTCAGAAGTTATCGTGCCAGAAAAATACACAATAGAATCGTTAATACAATGCATTTGTGAATCTACTTTACATGCATAATCAAAATAAAAGAATGGGGATAGAAATCTATGAACTCTTTACAATTTAATCGTCATCGTCGCTTAAGACAAAGCGGTAATATGCGTGCGCTTGTGCGTGAAACGTTTTTACATACAGAAGATTTTATTTACCCTATTTTTGTACTAGAAGGTGAAAATGTTCGTAATGAAGTTCCTTCTATGCCAGGCGTATATCAAATGTCTTTAGATTTATTGCAAGCTGAAATGCAAGAGGTCGTTGATTTAGGTATTCGTTCTGTTATTGTATTTGGTTTACCTGCTGAAAAGGATGAAGTTGGATCATCAGCATATTGTGATCATGGAATTGTACAGCGTGCTATTAAGCAAATTAAAGGTGAGTTCCCTGAACTAGTAGTAGTTGCCGATACATGTTTATGTCAATTTACAAGTCATGGTCATTGCGGTGTAATTGAAGATGGGATTATTTTAAATGATGAGTCTCTTGCAGTTCTTGCGAAAACAGCTGTAAGTCAAGCAAAAGCAGGAGCAGACATTATTGCGCCATCAAATATGATGGACGGATTCGTAACGGCAATTCGCCATGCATTAGATGAAAATGGTTTTGGACACGTACCAGTGATGTCGTACGCTGTAAAATATTCATCAGCATTTTATGGACCATTCCGTGATGCTGCGCACGGTGCACCGCAGTTCGGTGATCGTAAAACATATCAAATGGATCCAGCAAACCGTATGGAAGCATTCCGTGAAGCAGAATCAGATGTAATGGAAGGGGCAGACTTCTTAATTGTAAAACCAGCTCTTTCTTACTTAGATATCGTTCGTGATGTGAAAAATAACTTTAACTTACCAGTCGTTGCTTACAATGTAAGTGGTGAATATTCTATGATTAAAGCAGCAGCACAAAATGGTTGGATTAATGAAAAAGAAGTTGTATTAGAGAAATTAATAAGCATGAAGCGTGCAGGAGCGGACTTAATTATTACGTATCATGCGAAAGACGCAGCAAGATGGTTACAAGAAGGAGGCGCTAAATAATGAAAAAGTTTGATAAATCGATTGCAGCATTTGAAGAGGCCCAAGATTTAATGCCTGGAGGCGTAAATAGCCCTGTCCGTGCTTTTAAGTCTGTTGGTATGAATCCGTTGTTTATGGAGCGCGGAAAAGGCTCTAAAGTATATGATATCGATGGGAATGAATACATCGATTACGTATTATCATGGGGTCCTTTAATTCATGGACATGCAAATGATCGAGTTGTTGAAGCGTTAAAATCTGTCGCTGAAAGAGGTACAAGCTTCGGTGCACCAACAGAAATTGAAAATAAATTAGCGAAACTTGTTATTGAGCGCGTACCATCGATTGAGATTGTGCGTATGGTTAACTCTGGAACGGAAGCGACAATGAGTGCACTACGTTTAGCTCGTGGTTATACAGGCCGTAACAAAATTTTGAAATTTATTGGTTGTTATCACGGCCATGGTGATTCTTTATTAATTAAAGCGGGTTCTGGTGTAGCGACGCTAGGTTTACCAGATAGCCCTGGTGTACCAGAAGGTGTAGCACAAAATACGATTACAGTAGCGTACAACGATTTAGAAAGTGTAAAATATGCTTTCGAACAATTCGGTGATGACATCGCTTGTGTAATTGTAGAACCAGTGGCAGGAAATATGGGCGTTGTTCCTCCTCAGCCAGGATTTTTAGAAGGACTTCGTGAAGTGACAGAGCAAAACGGTTCACTACTTATTTTTGATGAAGTAATGACAGGATTCCGAGTTGCTTACAATTGTGGACAAGGTTACTACGGCGTAACTCCTGACTTAACTTGCTTAGGTAAAGTAATCGGTGGTGGTTTACCAGTAGGAGCATATGGTGGTAAAGCAGAAATTATGCGCCAAGTTGCGCCAAGTGGGCCGATTTATCAAGCTGGTACTTTATCAGGTAACCCACTTGCAATGGCAGCAGGTTATGAAACGTTAGTGCAGTTAACGCCAGAATCATATGTAGAATTTGAGCGTAAAGCAGAAATGTTAGAGGCTGGACTGCGTAAAGCAGCTGAAAAGCATGGTATCCCGCATCACATTAACCGTGCAGGTTCTATGATTGGTATTTTCTTTACAGATGAGCAGGTTATTAATTATGATGCAGCGAAATCCTCGAACTTAGAATTTTTTGCAGCATACTATCGTGAAATGGTAGAACAAGGTGTATTTTTACCACCTTCTCAATTTGAAGGTTTATTCTTATCGACAGCACATAGTGATTCAGATATTGAAGCAACGATCGCAGCGGCTGAAATTGCAATGTCAAAATTAAAAGCATAGTGTATGAAAGAAAATCGCTCTCCATAAGGGGAGCGATTTTTTTATTCATAAAGTAGGCTGTAGAAACATAAATCTGTAATGACATATAGTTTGGGAGGGGGAAAAGAAGTGGCACTAGATCATTCATTACGATTTTCATTAAAAGAATCTGTTTGGTTCCAAAAAGGACAGGAAGTCGAAGAACTTTTGTCAATTTCGTTAGATCCAGACGTTGAGATAGAAGAGCTCGATCATGAAGTAATTGTGAGAGGGCAGTTAGATTTAACGGGAGAGTATGTTGCAAGGCAAGATGATTCAGCTTATTCGTTAAGAGAGTTATCACCAGCAAAGTCAATTGATTATGTAGAAACAAGGGAAGATGGGGTTAATGAACTTGTTCATTCCTTTCCGCTTGAAATATCAATTCCGAGAAATCGGGTGAAAGTAATTGAAGAATTATATGTATCAATTGAGGAATTTGATTATGAGTTAAAGGAAAATGGTTGCTTACAATTACTGGCGGATATATCTATTACAGGTTTATGTGATGAGGAAAGAATCGAGGATGAAGAGGAAGAGACGGCGGATGCTGAGTTAGAAGATGATTCAGCGGAAGAGGATGAAAATAGACCCACGCCGCATGTGGAAGAACCAGCCTATAAGGAATCGGATGAGTGGGAAGATTATGCATTTGAACCGTTCCAACTAGAGGAAAGAAAAGAGCAGGAATTAGAGGAAGAGGAAATAGAAGAACATGAATTTGTGGAGCGTGAAGAGGAGAAAGAAACAACGCCACAGTTTGAATTGTTCGGACGAAAAGATTTCAAGAAAGAAAAAGCGAAAAAGCAGGAAGAACAAGAAGAAGTGTACTCACAGCGAGATGAAAATGCGCTTTATTTAACGAAATTATTTACGAAAGAACCGGAAGAAGAATTTACAAAGTTAAGAATGTATTTCGTGCAAGAAGGAGATACAATCGAATCTGTTGCAGAACGTTATGAAACGTCTATACAAAACTTATACCGTGTAAACCAAACAGAAGATATATATTTAACTACAGGGCAAATTATTTATATTCCCGTTTCGAAAGCAAAAGCGAAATAAGGGAGTGAGTGTCTACACTTCCTTAATTTCCTAGAGGATATGTTTTGAATAGAAAGGGTAATTCGTATGGATATTGAATTGCGAAATCGCTATGAACCTATTGTGAGGCAGTATAGATTAGATACGCAGCACATGGAAGAGCACGGAAGTGTAACGAAGATTTACACGAATCAAGGTCCATATGCGCTCAAGAAAATAGAAGATAGAAAGTTAGAGCGGAATAATTTTTTGCATCATGTTCAATATTTGAAGGAGAAGGGTTTTTCGAATTATGTACCTATATACCACGCGACGGATGGAAATTATATTTTAAGTGACGGAACGTATAATTATTACTTAATGCCTTGGTTAGAGCGTGCGGAAGGAAACGGCGAGGATAATGATCAATACCATAAAATGTTTCAAACACTTGGAACGTTGCATCAAAAAACGGTAAAAGAAGAAACGTATACAGAAGAGGATTTAGAAAAGCATTATACGAATATATCCGATCGCTGGGAGAATGATGGTGAGATGTTAGAAGAGTTTCTTGTAGAGTCTGAAGCGAAGTGGTATATGTCTCCGTTTGAATTGCAATATTGTACGTACTATCATCATGTAATGAGGGCGCGGGAATTTGCAACGAAGCAATTAAATGAGTGGAACGATGCGATGAAAGAAAAGGAAAAAACACGTATTACTTTTGTACATGGTAACGTGTCACTTAATCATTTTTTATTTGACTATGAGCGGAATGGCTATTTTATTAGTTTAGAAAAATCGAAGTTTGCAACGCCTGTGCAAGATATAGTAGGTTTTTATTCACGGTCTTTAAACACATATCCAATTGCGAGAAGTGATCGGTTTGAATGGTATCAAATGTATCAAAAGAATTTTCCGTTTACGAAAGAAGAGCAACTTCTCATGTTTGCTTATATGACATATCCATCGCAATTTATCAGGCAAATCCAATCTTATAAGAAAAGAAGAGAGAATCGCAATGAGGGAAATGAAATGCGCGGAGTAAAGAGCTTGCAACAATCGCATTGGCTCGTTAGTAATATAGAATATTTCCTGTCACAATTACAAGCTGCCCAGCAAGGGAACGGATAAAGTGAAGCTTTAATCAGTAGAGGTCTTACTGCCCGCAAATAGCGGGATAAAGAAGATAAGTAGAGGATGCTACTTATCTTTTTTTGTATTCGCCCAAAAAGTTGTAGTCTTAAATTTATCTTGACGAATAAGGTTTCGTTTTTTACACTATTGTATATAATAATTAACAATCATATAAATGCCTTGAAGGGGAAGAGTATAACATGAAACGTCTTCAGAGAGGAGAATCATTAGCTGGGAGATTCTCTAGATAGTTATGTTAGAAGGTAGCCCTGGAGCATCTTTTCTGAACGGAACAGTTCTCATTAGGAAAAGACGGATTTGTCCGTTATCAAATTAAGAGTATAAGCAAATTCTGAATTTGTTTGTAAATAAAGGTGGTACCGCGATGTCCCTCGTCCTTTTTTGGATGAGGGGCATTTTTTATTTTAAGGAGGGAAAATAATGTCAAACACGGAAAAGAATTTACCAACTAAATATGATCATATGTCCGTTGAAGAAGGCCTTTATCAATGGTGGCTTGAAGGCAAGTATTTCGAAGCAACAGGAGACGAGAAGAAACAACCGTATACGATTGTAATTCCACCTCCGAACGTAACTGGTAAGTTACACTTAGGTCATGCTTGGGATACGACTCTTCAAGATATTTTAACTCGTACAAAGCGTATGCAAGGTTATGATGTATTATGGCTTCCAGGAATGGACCATGCTGGTATCGCAACACAAGCGAAAGTAGAAGGGAAACTTCGTGAAGAAGGTATTTCACGTTACGATCTTGGCCGTGAGAAATTCCTTGAAAAAGCTTGGGAATGGAAAGAAGAATATGCTTCTCACATTCGTCAACAATGGGGGAAAGTTGGTTTAGGACTAGACTATTCTCGCGAACGTTTCACATTAGACGAAGGTTTATCTGATGCGGTTAATAAAGTATTCGTTCAATTATACGAAAAAGGCTTAATTTACCGCGGTGAATATATTATCAACTGGGATCCAGCAACACGCACAGCTCTTTCTGATATTGAAGTAATTCATAAAGAAGTTCAAGGTGCATTCTACCATATGAACTACCCGTTAACAGACGGATCTGGTCACATTCGCCTTGCTACTACTCGTCCAGAAACGATGCTTGGTGATACAGCGGTAGCAGTTCATCCAGAAGACGATCGTTACAAACATTTAATCGGAAAAACAGTTACACTTCCAATCGTAGGCCGTGAGATTCCGATTATTGCTGATGAGTACGTAGAAAAAGACTTCGGAACAGGCGTTGTAAAAATTACACCAGCTCATGATCCGAATGACTTTGAAGTAGGTAACCGTCATGACTTACCACGCATCTTAGTAATGAACGAAGATGGAACGATGAACGAAAAAGCTGGTAAGTATAACGGTATGGATCGTTTCGAATGCCGTAAAGCGTTAGTGAAAGACTTACAAGAGGCTGGCGTATTAGTAGAAATCGAGCCTCATATGCATTCAGTAGGTCATAGTGAGCGTAGCGGAGCGGTTGTTGAGCCTTACTTATCAACACAATGGTTCGTAAAAATGGCTCCACTTGCAGAAAAAGCAGTAGAACTTCAACAAAAAGAAGAAGAAAAAGTAACGTTCGTACCAGATCGTTTTGAAAACACATACTTACGCTGGATGGAAAACATTCATGACTGGTGTATTTCTCGTCAATTATGGTGGGGACACCGCATCCCAGCTTGGTATCATAAAGAAACTGGTGAAGTATACGTAGGTACAGAAGAGCCAGCAGATATTGAAAACTGGAATCAAGATAATGACGTACTTGATACATGGTTCAGCTCAGCGTTATGGCCGTTCTCAACACTTGGTTGGCCAAATGAAGATTCAGCAGACTTTAAACGTTACTATTCAACAGATGCATTAGTAACTGGTTATGACATCATCTTCTTCTGGGTATCTCGTATGATTTTCCAAGGTTTAGAGTTTACAGGCGAGCGTCCATTTAAAGATGTATTAATTCACGGTTTAGTTCGTGATGAGCAAGGACGTAAAATGAGTAAATCTCTTGGTAACGGTATCGACCCAATGGATGTTATCGAGAAGTACGGTGCAGATGCGATGCGCTATTTCTTATCAACAGGAAGTGCACCAGGTCAAGATTTACGTTTCAGCATGGAAAAAGTAGAATCTACTTGGAACTTCATTAATAAAATTTGGAACGCATCACGTTTCGTATTAATGAACATGGATGACATGAAGTATGAAGAAATCGATTTAACTGGTGAAAAATCAGTTGCAGATAAGTGGATTTTAACCCGCTTAAACGAAACAATCGAAAGCGTAACACGTAACATGGATAAATATGAGTTCGGTGAAGCTGGCCGTTCATTATACAACTTCATTTGGGATGATTTCTGTGACTGGTACATCGAAATGGCGAAACTTCCACTATACGGTGAAGATGAAGCAGCTAAGAAAACAACTCGTTCTATTTTAGCTTACGTATTAGACCAAACAATGCGTCTATTACACCCATTCATGCCATTCGTAACAGAGAAAATTTGGCAGCATTTACCGCATGAAGGTGAGTCTATTACAGTAGCGGCATGGCCAACAGTTCGCGAAGATTTACAAGATACAGAAGCGGCAGCAGAAATGCACCTTCTAGTTGATATCATTCGCTCTGTTCGTAACATTCGTGCAGAAGTAAATACGCCAATGAGCAAAAAAGTTCAAATGCAAATTAAAGCAAAAGATGAGGCTGTACTTGCTCAACTTACGAAAAACAGCTCTTACATTGAGCGTTTCTGTAATCCAAGTGAATTAACAATTAAAACAGATTTACAAGCGCCAGAAAAATCGATGACTGCAATCGTATCAGGTGCAGAGTTATTCTTACCGTTAGCTGATCTTATCAATCTTGATGAAGAGAGAGCACGTCTTGAAAAAGAATTTGAGAAGTTCGATAAAGAAGTAGAACGTGTACAGAAGAAACTTTCAAACCAAGGTTTCGTAGCGAAAGCTCCTGCAGCAGTTATTGAGGGAGAGCGTGCGAAAGAGCAAGATTACCTAGAAAAACGCGAAGCAGTTCGTCAACGTCTAGCAGATCTTGAAAAATAAAATATTTTTCAGAGACTCACTATATTGGTGAGTCTCTTTTCTTTGCGTATAATAGAATGATGAAGGTTTTTTTGAAAGGGGAAAAGCATACGTGATACATACATACGAAGAAGCGATAGGGTGGATTCATAGCCGATTGAAGTTTGGTATTAAACCAGGATTAGAAAGAATGAGCTGGATGCTAGAAGAACTCGGGAATCCAGAGCGCCATATAAAATGCGTTCATCTTGCTGGTACAAATGGAAAAGGTTCAACTTTAACATATATGCGCTATATGCTAGAAGGCGCGAAATATAAGGTAGGAACGTTTACTTCTCCTTATATTGAAACGTTTAATGAACGTATTAGTGTGAACGGAACGCCAATTGCAGATGAAGAGATTACTGAACTTGTAAAGATGGTAAAGCCAGTCGTTGAAAAACTAGACGAGACGGATTTAGGGGAAGCGACTGAGTTTGAAATTATTACTGTTATGGCAATTTGTTATTTCGGTAAAGTCAATTTCTGTGATGTTGTTTTATTTGAAACAGGGCTTGGGGGCCGTTTTGACTCTACGAATGTTATTCATCCTGTTCTTACAATTATTACGAATATCGGTCATGATCATATGCATATTTTAGGGAATACACTAGGAGAAATCGCATACGAAAAGGCAGGGATTATTAAGTCAGGTGTTCCGGTAGTTACTGGTGTACAAGATGAGGAAGCGTTGCAAGTCATTCAAAAGGTTGCGAAGGAAAATAATGCAAACTTATATGAAGTGGGCAAGCAGTTTACAGCGCTACATAAAAAGTCTAACGAAGATGGAGAACAGTTTGATTTTACTTGTCCTTTCGCCGCATTTGAAGATGTGCAAATCTCAATGAAAGGTATTCACCAAGTAGGAAATGCAGCATTAGCACTTATGGCAGTGATGTACCTGAAAACATATGTATCATTTTTAATTGAGGACGAAGAAATAAGAGCTGGATTACAGGAAGCATACTGGATTGGGAGATTTGAAAAATTACAAAGTAATCCGGACATTGTTATTGATGGTGCTCATAATCCAGAAGGTATTGAAAGTCTTGTGAAAACAGTAGAGGCACATTATAAAGATAAAACTGTAATAGTTTTATTTACAGCTCTTGGTGATAAACAACTGCATAATATGGTAGGTCAATTAGAAACTATTGCAGATGAAATTATTTTTACAACATTCGCCTTTGATCGTGCTATTTCTGCTGGCAAGCTTGCATCATATTCACAAAAAGAGTCAAAATTAGTTTTCGAGAATTGGAAAGAGGCAATTGATACGAAGATTGAAATGATAGGAGAAAATGATGTGTTTATCATAACAGGTTCTCTTTATTTCATTTCTGAAGTTCGAAAGTATATCCGCGAAAAAAACTAGATAGTATTTACTATCTAGTTTTTTGTTCTACAAATGAAGTCAAATGCATACATATAAGATAATTATATAGGATAATTTGGCGAATTCCTCTGACAAATATCTCGTTTTTTTGTGAAATGAATATGATATGATGCGGACAACGATAAGAGGTGAGGTGTGAGTGTATGGACAAGCAATCACGAACGATCTCAGTGAAAGTGAATGGAACAGAAGCGAAGTATGAGGAAAAGAAGAAAGATGAATTTGACTGGATGGTAGTAGAAAGTGAGAGACCGAAAAACGTCGTTCCGTTTCAAAAAGCGAAATCAGTGTCTATGGAAAAATACCGAAAGAAGTGGAGTAATACAATAATTGCAATCGTTGCAACTGCGATTATTATTGGTACGGCGTTGGGGATGGGAATGCTTCATGTCACTGGACAAGGGACGACAGGGGGAAGCGAAGTAACAGCTTCTAAGCAGACTCCGAATGAAGAATCAAAGGTGGGTGGAACGGCAGAACAAACACCAGCACCAAAAGAGGAAAAACAAAAAGCACAGGTAGGAACGTCATTAGATCCGCTGAAATTCTTTTTTGTTCAAGGAGGGATTTATTCTTCTGAAGAAAAGGGACAGGCTGCTCTTGAAGAGTGGAAAGGTAATGGAGGAATTGCAGCTTTGAAACCGAGCGGTGATAAGTATGCATTAGTTGTTGGTATTTCTAGCGATGAACAGGCCATAAATCAATTAATGACTCAGTATAAAAATGATGGTGTCTCCGTTTTGAAAAAGAACTGGGATATAACAGATAAAGCGTTACTTAAAGATGATAAAGAAGTAGGAGCATTTTTAACAAAAATACAGCCATTATATACTCATTTAGCAAAATATGTTTCCAACGTACAGGCTAGTGGAAAAAGTAATGAAAAAGATATAGGAGCGATTGAAAAAGAATGGAAAGCAATTGAAAAAGAAGGGAAAAGTATGAAGCAGGAAGAAGCGAAGAAACTGTATATGTATACGTCAGTAGCTGTACAAACAGTGAAAGAAGGGAAAGGTGATAAGGAATCTTTGACGAAATTAAATCAAGTTATTATTGATGGTATACTTTCGTATGAAAAAATTGTTTCACAAAAAGTGAAATGATAGGATAATGAAATGGCGAAGGAAGAGGTATAGGTGCTTCTTTCTTTTCTTTTGAATTTAGAGCAAAGTGCTTTCTCTATGGCAGGAATATAATCGTATTTAATAAAGAAATATTATTTTGTTTAGGGAAAATAATATTTCTTTCATTTGTGGACAAACTATTCCTTTGATACGATTGATGTAAATTGTTCTGCTTCATGTGAGAAAGGAAGGAGAAAATATGAGAAAAATTATTTTAGCTTCAGGGTCACCTCGGAGGAAGGAACTGCTTGAATTAGCTGGTGTGCCATTTGAAATCGTTGTAAGTGAAGTAGAAGAGACGATTGGTGCGTATTCATCACCTTCTGATATTGTTATGTCTCTTGCTCTGCAAAAAGCATCTGCGGTAGCAGAAACTAATAGTGATCACATTGTGTTAGGTGCAGACACAATTGTTACATATGAGTCGCGTATTCTTGGAAAGCCTTCTAATGAGGATGAGGCGAAAGAAATGTTACAATTATTATCAGGGAAAGCACATGAAGTGTATACTGGTGTTGCAATTATATCAAAAGAAAAAACGACTACTTTTTATGAACGTACAGAAGTTACGTTTTGGGAATTAACAGAAGAGGAAATTGATGTATATGTTGCATCGAAGGAACCTCTTGATAAAGCGGGAAGTTATGGGATTCAAGGCAAAGGGTCTATTTTTGTTCAACATATTCAAGGAGATTACTACAGTGTAGTCGGCTTGCCAATTGCACGTCTTGTTCGGGAATTGAAACAATTTGATATTGATGTAACCCATGCGTAAAAGTGCATGGGGTTTTCTTTGAGAGAACAAATAAAGGGGTGGAGAGATGAACGGTATTCGTGATGTTGTCAGAGAAGAACAGCCACGGGAGCGTTTATTGTTAGAAGGAGCTGGAAGTTTATCGAATAGGGAGCTCCTTGCAGTGTTACTTAGAACAGGTTCTAAAGAAGAGACGGTTTTAAAGTTGTCAGATAAAATTTTGCATCACTTTGATGGCTTACGTATGTTGAAAGATGCAACGTTAGAAGAGCTGATCAGTATACATGGTGTTGGAATTGCAAAGGCATCTCAGCTGATGGCTGCCTTTGAACTAGGTAGAAGAATGGTGCGTTTAGAATATCGAAATAGATATAGCATTCGAAGCCCAGAAGATTGTGCGAGATACATGATGGAAGAAATGCGCTTCCTGCAGCAGGAGCATTTTGTGTGCTTATATCTGAACACAAAAAATCAAGTTATACATAGGCAAAAGATTTTTATTGGAAGTTTAAACACATCAATTGTACACCCAAGGGAAGTTGTGCGCCCATAAGGGCATTTAGAGAATCTGCTTTGGCAAAGCAGTAGGGAAATATCATAATCTTCACCCTATCATCAACCAGCTTATCCGTAAGGGAAACCAAACGGGGAGTGTAGCATGCTGGAAAAGCCATAAGTTGTCTAGTTACCAAGGCACGACTGAATGGCGAGATGAAACTCATAGACAAGGATGAAAGCTGGATTGCTTAAATGATAGCTCAAGGGGGACCACGTGGACCTTCAGCGGGAGGTAACGATAAACGCTGAACAGAATATGCATGTTCCTTAAAAACTTCGAGGAGCATGAAATGATACTATTCTAACCAACTTCTGTATGGAAGAAACGAGCGAAAGTCACATCCGAAACTATGAATGCCTACGTTTCTAAATGACTAAATGGGGATTGCCTAAGTTGGAACGCCACAAAGGCTATGACAATCGTGTCTAAATATCCAATAAGGCAACGGAACTCTCGTAGTAGTCCGAGATAGGGAAAGCCTATTACATGGCGAAGGAGAGTAGTTTATCTAGTTTAATGCAAAATTGGGAAGGAGCGTGAGGCTCTATGAGAAATCCAAAAGTAGTATTAAGCAGTCTAACTTCCAAGGCGATTGAAGAAAATTACACATTTAATCGACTGTATCGGAATTTATATAACATTGAATTTTTCCTAGACGCATATGCCAAAATCTATCCTAATAAAGGAAGTAACACCAAAGGTGTAAATGAAGATACTATAGACGGCATGAGTGTTAAAAGAATAGATACTCTTATTGAAAAGCTGAGAAATCAAACATATCAACCTAATCCCGCAAGAAGAACTTATATTCCAAAAAAGGATGGAAAACTAAGACCTTTAGGTTTACCAACTTTTGAGGATAAATTAGTTCAAGAAGTAGCTAGAAAAATTCTTGAAAGTATCTACGAACCTGCATTCTCTGAAAACTCACATGCTTTCAGACCAAACAGAAGTTGTCATACGGCTCTTAAACAAATCAAACATACCTTTACTGGCACTCGCTGGTTTATCGAAGGTGACATAAAAGGATTCTTTGATAATATTGACCATCACATTCTTATCAACATCTTGAGAAGAAGAATCAAGGATGAAAAATTTATCAACTTGATTTGGAAATTTCTACGCGCTGGTTATGTGGAAGACTGGGTATTTCATAAAACATTCAGTGGAACTCCACAAGGTGGTATCATTAGCCCAACTCTCTCTAATATTTACCTTAATGAATTGGATAAATACGTTGAAGAATATACATCGATATTCAACAAAGGTGATAAACGCAGACATAATCTAACCTATCATAATCTAGCGTCGAAAATAACTTATCATAAACATAAAAATAAACGTGAATGGTCAAATTTAAACAAAGAAACTAGAGATGTAAGAGCCAATGAAATAAAAAAACTCTACAAAGAGTTAATCAAACATGACAGTAAGGATCTGTTTGACCCGAACTATCGTAGAATGAAATATGTGAGATATGCAGATGATTTTCTTATTGGTGTTATAGCAAGTAAAGAAGAGGTAGAAGAAATCAAGAAGGATTTAACGATTTTTCTAGCTGATAAACTAAAACTTGAACTAAGTGCGGAAAAGACGCTGATTACACATAGTAAAAAGAATGCGAGATTTCTCGGGTATGACATTAGAGTAGCTAGGGATTGGCAAACAATGAAAATGCCTAACGGCACACAAAAAAGAAAGTTTAATTTTCAAGCCAAACTCTTTGTACCTCACGAAAAATACATCAAAAAACTCATTGACCTTGGTGCATTAAGTCTTGGGAAAAATAATCAATGGAAACCGATTCATAGACCGTATTTACTCCGTAATGATGACATAGAAATCATAAGACAATACAATGCTGAAATAAGAGGACTGTACAATTATTATCGACTAGCTAGTAATGTGCATGTTCTGCAATCTTTCCGTCAAACAATGAAATACAGCATGATAAAAACTTATGCTAATAAATATAAAAGTACCGTTAGCCAGATAATCAACAAATTTTCTATAAACGGAAACTTTGGTATTCGTTACAAGACGAAAGATGGGCAACGTATTGCATACTTCATAGAGCAAAAAATGGAAAAGAATACAAAGATTAATAATGAAGAGGTTGATATAAAACCGAATACAGTTCAATTTGGTGGCAAAACAAGTCTCATTGAACGCCTTTTAGCTGAAAAATGTGAATGGTGTGGTATAGAGAATGTTCCATTAGAAATGCACCATGTCAACAAACTTAAGAATCTAAAAGGAAAAAAACGATGGGAACAAACCATGATTGCAAGAAATCGAAAAACAATCGCAATGTGTGTGAAATGCCACCATGACTTACACAATGGGAAGTTAGATTGATAAATGGAAAGCCGTATACTCTGAGAGGAGTACGTACGGTTTGGGGGGGAGTTCTTGGAAACCTGCTTAAGAAACTAAGTAAGGCGCCGGGTTCTTACCCTACTTTAAAGAAGCGTTTCGCCGTGCAGCAGCCTCTATCATATGTCTTCATAACCATCCCTCAGGAGACCCAACGCCGAGCCGAGAAGATATTGAAGTAACAAAACGTTTGGTAGAATGTGGTCGAATTATCGGAATTGAAGTGCTTGATCATATTATAATAGGTGACCATAAATTCGTGAGTTTAAAGGAAAAAGGTCATATTTAAGACTATGCTTTTTACTTATTTTGTTTTATAATGTGATTTATGAGTTTTTTGTAGAAAATTATCTACAAAAAGGATACAGATATAAAAAACGTACTGTTTTTATCATATAAAGTAAGAAAAATGAGTCCGTGAAAACAAGAAAGGAAGATAAATAATATGTTTGGATTTGGTGGCTTTACTCGCGATCTTGGAATAGATTTAGGAACTGCGAACACGCTTGTATATGTAAAAGGAAAAGGTGTAGTTTTACGTGAACCTTCAGTAGTAGCGTTACAAACTGATACGAAACAAATCGTTGCTGTAGGTAGCGACGCAAAACAAATGATTGGTCGTACACCAGGAAACGTTGTGGCACTTCGCCCGATGAAAGACGGTGTAATTGCTGATTACGAAACAACAGCAACAATGATGAAATATTACATTCAACAAGCTCAAAAATCAAATGGATTCTTCTCTCGTAAACCATACGTAATGGTATGTGTACCATCTGGTATTACAGCTGTAGAAAGACGTGCAGTAATCGATGCAACTCGTCAAGCGGGTGCTCGTGATGCTTATCCTATCGAAGAACCATTTGCAGCAGCAATTGGTGCGAACTTACCTGTTTGGGAACCAACTGGTAGTATGGTTGTTGATATCGGTGGCGGTACAACAGAAGTTGCAATCATTTCTTTAGGTGGTATTGTAACAAGTCAATCAGTTCGTGTTGCTGGTGATGATATGGACGATTCAATTATTCAGTACATTAAGAAAAGCTATAACTTAATGATCGGTGAAAGAACAGCTGAAGCATTAAAATTAGAAATTGGTTCTGCAGGCGAGCCAGAAGGTATCGAGCCTATGGAAATTCGCGGTCGTGATTTAGTAAGTGGTTTACCAAAAACAGTACTAATTCAACCAGAAGAAATTGCAGATGCATTAAAAGATACAGTAGATGCGATTGTAGAATCAGTTAAAAATACGTTAGAGAAAACTCCGCCTGAATTAGCGGCAGATATTATGGACCGCGGTATCGTATTAACTGGTGGTGGGGCATTACTACGTAACTTAGATAAAGTTATTAGTGAAGAAACAAATATGCCAGTTCTTGTTGCAGAAGACCCATTAGATTGCGTAGCAATTGGAACGGGTAAAGCATTAGACAATATCGATCTTTTCAAAACTGCTGCTCGATAATATTGCAAAATAAAAATCAGTAAAATTAAGAGGGTGTGAACGTGCCACAGTTTTTCTTAAACAAAAGATTAATTGTTTTGTTAGTTAGTATTATTCTTCTCGTGGCATTGATTGGAATTTCATTGAAAGAACGGAACAGTTTAACATGGCCAGAGCAGTTTATAAAAGATACTGTCGGTGTTGTAGAACGTGTATTCCAAAAGCCAGCGAATTATGTTGCCGGATTCTTCGAAAACGTAGAAGATGTAAAGCGCACGTATGAAGAGAATAAAGAATTAAAAGCAAAATTAGATAACTATGCAAAGTTATCAGGTGACGTAAAGCAATTAGAAGATGACAAAAAGAAATTACAAGAGTTAACTGGTAAAACACAGCTAATGAGCGATTATACTGAAATTCCAGCCACTGTCGTTTCTCGTAATCCAGATAAATGGTACGATTTAGTTGGGATTGATAAAGGGGCACAGCAAGGAATTAAAAAAGATATGGCTGTAATCACTTCACAAGGTTTAGTTGGACGAGTGAAAAGTGTATCTCAGTTTACATCATCAGTAGAGTTGTTAAGTTCTATGAGCAGAACAAATCGTGTTTCTGCTATCGTACAAGGGCAAGAGAAAATCTTTGGATTGATTGAAGGTTACGATAAAGAAAAACAATTACTTCTTTTCACAAAGATTGGCTCTGAGGCACCGGTAGAAAAAGATCAACTAGTTGTAACATCAGGACTTGGTGATATTTTCCCGAAAGGGCTTGTCATCGGAAAAATCGTTGATGTTCAGCCAGATCCATATGGCTTAACAAAAACAGCTTATGTAAAACCTGCCGCTGATTTAAATGACGTAGAGCATATTATAGTTGCTAAACGTGAAATGCCTTCAGCGCCATTAGAATAGGAGGAGAAGAAGAGATGATGAAGATTTTGAAAAGAGCAGCTCTTCCTCTTTTGCTCCTTTTTGTTTTTCTATTTGAAAATATGTTTGCTACGGTTGTTCCAACAGCGGTTTTTTGGAAAGACAGTATAGCAACACCACATTTCTTTATAATTGTGTTATGTTTTATTACAGTGTATTATAGTCCGGTCCAAGGGATTTATTACGGACTATTATTTGGTTTCTTATTTGATACCGTATACACAGAACTTGTCGGTGTATACATATTTGCTTATCCGATTTTAGCTTATTTAGTCTATAGTGTGATGAAGGTATTACAATTGAATTTATTTATTGTTGTTTCTATTGTATTAGCTAGCATTGCAGCGTTAGAGTATTATGTGTATGGATTTTTAACTTTGTTAGGACGTACTCATATGTCAGCGTACGTCTTTTTCACAGATCGTCTCCTAGCTACTTTATTGCTAAATGGAATTTTTCTATTAATAGTTTGTTTCCCACTGAGACGATATTTAACGCGTCTTTCAAAAGCGATGGAAGAAAAAGAAAAAAGGATTTTCTAATTTTATGTCGAATTGAATCGGTGGGGTGAACTTTAGTGGAAGAAAAAAAGCAACAAAATGTAACGATAAAAGGGACAAAAGACGGGATAACGCTTCATTTAGATGATTGTTGTTCATTCTCTGAATTGCTGAGTGAATTGGACGAAAAGCTTTCTACGCATTACTATGGTGGCGACGGGCACTCTTTAATTGAAGTGCACGTGAAAGTAGGCAATCGTTATTTAACAGAAGTCCAACAAGAAGAGATTCGTACGTTAATTCGTAATAAGAAGAATCTCGTTGTGGATTCAATTGAAAGTGATGTTATAACTAAAGCGGAAGCAATAGCTTGGAAAGAAGAAACAGAAATTGTCCCTATTTCCAAAATTGTTCGCTCTGGACAAGTTTTACATGTAAAAGGAAATTTATTGTTAATTGGAGATGTTAATCCAGGCGGAACGGTTATCGCTGGGGGGAATATTTTTGTCGTGGGATCATTAAGAGGGATTGCACACGCGGGTTATGACGGAGATGCAGAAGCTGTTATTGCTGCATCTATTATGAACCCGATGCAACTTCGAATTAGTGACGTGGCAATGCGGGCTCCGGAAGAGAAAGAAGACGGAGCGGAGACGGCAGAATGTGCGTATATTAATGAGAACAATCACATTGTTGTCGATCGCCTGCAACTTCTCACTCATCTTAGACCTAATTTAACAAAGTTAGAAAGGGGAATTGTATAGCTGTGGGAGAGGCAATAGTAATTACATCTGGAAAGGGCGGAGTAGGTAAAACTACAACGTCTGCGAACATTGGTACAGCCCTAGCGTTATCTGGAAAGAAAGTGTGCTTAATTGACACAGATATCGGTCTTCGAAACTTAGACGTAGTAATGGGGCTGGAAAACCGTATTGTATTTGATCTTGTTGATGTCGTTGAAGGGCGTTGCCGTTTACCTCAGGCTCTTATTAAAGATAAGCGTTTTGATGATCTTTATTTATTACCTGCAGCACAAACGAGTGATAAATCAGCGGTAACACCTGAACAAATGGATGAATTAATACAAGTATTACGTCAAGATTATGATTACATATTAATTGATTGTCCTGCGGGGATTGAGCAGGGATTTAAAAATGCGGTAGCTGGTGCGGATAAAGCAATCGTTGTTACGACGCCAGAAGTATCCTCAATGCGCGATGCGGATCGTATTATCGGGCTTTTAGAAAAAGAGGATATTGAACCACCGAAACTTGTTATTAACCGTGTGCGTAGTCATATGCTTCATGAACAGGATATGTTAGATGTTGATGAAATCGTACGTACATTGTCAATCGAGCTTCTTGGGGTTGTCGAAGATGATGATGAAGTTATTCGAGCTACAAATACAGGTGAACCTGTGGCGTTGCAACCGAGCGGAAAAGCAGCGATAGCTTATCGTAATATTGCAAGACGCTTGTTAGGTGAGAATGTACCATTACAAGCATTTGAACAAGAAAAAGTATCGGTATTTGCAAAGGTGAAAAACTTCTTTGGAATCCGTTAAGAGCACTTCGCACATATGCGAAGTGCTTTCTTTTTTCTTCACACGAATATCTTTCTTTCTTAGCTCATACATATGTACAAACTGTATACAACTGTTTCTATTTAAATTAGCTTGCCGAAAGAAAGGAGACAGTATGAAGAATAGACGTGTAGAAGAAATTAAAAAACGGATTGCGAAACGGAAGGCCGAGCAAGAAAGGATGGAGGAAGAGCAATATTTTGCTGGAGGGAATTTTGATAGCGAAACAGTATTTATTGAAGAAGGAGAAAAGGAAATTCACCCTTTATTTCGAAAGGAAATATTTTTCTTCAAAGTTTTATTATCAGCAATATTAGTTCTTTCGGTTGCTATTTTATATAAGAATGCTCCTTCTTCTTTCGATGGGGCTAAAGCTGTTACAGAAAAAGTGATGAAAGAGGAATTTCAGTTTGCTACTATAGCGAAGTGGTATGAAAAGCAGTTTGGGAAACCTCTCGTATTCTATTCACCTAATGAGAAAAAGGAAGGAACTATTCAGCAAAAAGATTATGCAATGCCTGCTTCTGGAAAGGTGATGCAAGGGTTTCAAAAAAATGGCCAAGGTGTATTTGTCCAAACAGCTACAAATGCAACGGTTGAGTCAGTGAATGAAGGGCTAGTCGTTTTTGCAGGCAAGAAAGAGGAACTTGGAAATACAGTTCAAATTCAACATGCAGATGGCACGGAGTCATGGTATGCAAACTTAAACGACATGTCAGTAAATTTATATGATTACGTTTCAAAGAAACAAAAAATTGGTACGGTGAATAATGATGAAAATAATAAGAATGGTAAGTTTTATTTCGCAATAAAAAAGAATGAAAAATTTATTGACCCGATTCAGGTGATTTCATTTGATTAAATATAGGGATGTCTTAACGAAGATTTCAGTGCATCCATTGTTTTGGGTTATTATTGTCATTGGTATTTTTACGGCGCGTTTTAAAGAGTTACTATTGTTATTTTGCATTGTTCTCATTCATGAACTTGGGCATGCTTTTGCAGCAGCATATTATAATTGGCGCATTAAAAGGATTCAGCTTTTACCGTTTGGCGGTGTAGCTGAGCTTGAGGAACATGGAAATAAGTCATTAAAAGAGGAACTTGTTGTCGTAATTGCAGGACCTATTCAACATCTTTGGATGATGCTGGTTGGTTATGCATTGTTTGAAGCAGGTTGGCTGAATGCGGAGTTGTATTATTTCTTTATGTGGAACAATATAGTGATCTTAGCATTTAATTTATTACCTATTTGGCCGCTTGATGGTGGGAAAGTACTGTTTAATGTATTATCATATCGTTTTCCTTATTTACAAGCACATGGAAAGATGATGAAATTGTCATGTGTTTTTTTTGGTGTAATATTAGGATGGCAGTTACTTTGGAATAGCAACAATATTATGATGTGGGTACTACTCATATTTTTGGCAGTGTCGTTATATCAAGAATGGAAACAAAGACGATATGCGTTTATGCGTTTCTTATTAGAACGCTATTACGGGAATAAAAGGGGAATTGAAAAGATTGCACCTATTGAGGTGCAAACAGACGATCGTTTATATACGATCTTCACAAAATTTCGTAGAGGATATAAGCACTCTATTATCGTCCGTGGAAAATATAAAGAGAATTACACATTGGATGAGAATGAATTGCTCTATGCGTATTTTACTGAAAAACGAACAACTTCATCTGTTGAAGAATTAATCGGTTAGTGTTGACGATAGCACTAACCTTTTATTATTGTAAAAGCAAAGAAGATTATAAAGTGAGGAAATAATTTTGAAGACGTTATATATGAATTACGCTGGATCGGAAAAGAGAGTAGCAATTGAAGAGAAGAAAAAAATTGTTGAATTTTTATGGAAACGTAATGAAGAGCAAGAAATCGTCGGACATATTTATGTTGGACGTATCGTAAGAACAATAGCTGGAATGAGTGCAGCTTTTGTTAACATCGGTTTAGAAAAACATGCGTACCTTTCTTATGATGATGTACCACCTTCCTACCGTATACATGAAGGGCAAGCGGTGCTCGTACAAGTTGTGAAAGAGGCAATTGATACGAAAGGTCCTAAATTGACAGCGAATATAGAATTTACAGGGAAATATGTTGTTTATATGCCGTTTGATGAGATGCGCGCTGTTTCTCGGAAAATAAAAAATAATAAAAGAAGACAAGAGTTACTCCAAATTGAAGTGGAAGGAACGGGAGGATACATTTTCCGCTCTGCTTCTGAAAGAGGAGCAATTGAAGAAATACAGGCTGAAATGCAAGGGTTACAACAGTTATATGAAGAGTTAAAAAGAAAAGAGGGCCAAGGAAAGGCACCCTTATTACTTCATCGACCGGCGACCTTTTTAGACCGTGTATTTCAAGAGAACCCAATTGAAACAATTGAAAAAGTAGTTGTAGATACAAGAAGTATAGTAAAAGAATTAGAAGATAAGATTGGGAAAGAAAAAGTATCTTTTTATAATGAAAAGTCTTCTATGTTCAGTCATTTTGGTATAAATCGTGAAATCGAGAAAGCACTTCAAAAAATTGTTTGGCTCCCAAATGGTGCATATTTAATTGTAGAACAAATGGAGACGATGACTGTAATTGATGTGAATACGGGCAAGTTTACTGGAAAACAAAATTTACAAGATACAGTACTTCGTACAAATGAGATGGCGGCTGAAGAAATTGCACGCCAATTAAGACTTCGTGATATTGGTGGTATGATATTAATTGATTTCATTAATATGAAAAAAAGAGAAGATAAAGAAAAAGTAAGAGAATGTCTCATAGCTGCTATGAAAGATGATCGTACTTATACAAGAGTACTTGGATTTACTGAGTTAGGGATTTTGGAGATGACACGCAAACGCAAAAAACATTCTTTACGTGACGTATTACTAGAAGAGTGTGTATCTTGCAAAGCGACGGGTTATGTTTTGTCGCATGAAACAATTGCGTATGAGCTAGAGAGAGAACTAATCACATATGGAAATATAGAAGATGAGGCAGTATTAATTGCAGCGTCTACAGAACTGCAAAAACAATTTTTACAAAAAGAATTACAAAAAAATATTCCATTTGAAATTTATTTCAAAGATGATATTATCGAAAAGTATGCTATTATCCGTTTTGGAAGTAAGAAAGAAATTGTAGAACGGAAAAAATAGTTAGCAGAACATTTATTGACAATAGTCTATGATTCATGATAACATCTTTATGTTATAGTTTATAGCACCTAAACGGCTATATGCTACAACCGCACAAGACAGGTTCCCTAAAGACATTTATGTCTACCTCGTTTTTGGCGAGTCTTAGTAATTAAGAGGAGGTGCAAGTATGTACGCAATTATCGAAACAGGTGGAAAACAAATTAAAGTTGAAGCTGGTCAAGCAATCTACATTGAAAAATTAGATGTTGAAGCTGGTGAAACTGTTACTTTTGACAAAGTTCTTTTCGTTGGTGGCGAAAACGTTAAAGTTGGTAGCCCAGTTGTAGAAGGTGCAACAGTTACTGCGAAAGTTGAAAAACAAGGTCGCGCTAAGAAAATCATCGTTTTCAAATACAAAGCGAAAAAGAACAATCGTAAGAAACAAGGTCATCGTCAACCTTACACTAAGCTAGTTGTTGAAGCTATCAACGCTTAATTCTGGTTAACATGATTAAAATTACGATAAGTCGCACGAAATTAGGAAGTATCCAATCATTTAAAATGACTGGACATGCCAATTATGCACCACATGGACAAGACCTTGTCTGTGCTGGAACTACAGCGGTTGTGTTTGGTTCTATAAATGCAGTGGAAGAACTTTGTAATGTGCAGGCAACTATTGAACTCGGAAGTGATGGCGGATTCTTGACGTATGAATTGCCTAATGATTTAGACGTTCATGCAGCAGAAAAAGCACAAATACTTTTAGAAGGATTGGTTGTTTCGCTTAAGACGATCGAACTTGATTACGGAAAGTATATCCGTTTAATAGAAAAAGTGCAGGAGGTGTAACGTATGTTAAGATTAGATCTTCAGTTTTTCGCATCTAAGAAAGGTGTAGGTAGTACAAAGAACGGTCGTGACTCTCAGTCAAAACGTCTTGGTGCTAAACGCGCAGATGGTCAAACGGTTTCAGGTGGTTCAATTCTTTACCGTCAACGCGGTACAAAAATTTATCCAGGTGTTAACGTTGGTCGTGGTGGCGATGACACTTTATACGCGAAAGTTGACGGCGTAGTACGCTTTGAGCGTCTTGGCCGTGACCGCAAACAAGTGAGCGTATATCCTGTTGCTCAAGAAGCATAAGAACTCACGGAAAACTCTAACCTGAGTGCAGGTTAGAGTTTTTCTATATTAAGGGGTATCTAAATGAATGAAAAATGGACAATTATAGATGCGTTGCGTCATTCAAGACATGATTGGCTCAATCGTATGCAGATGGTTAAAGGAAACCTTTCCCTTGGAAAAGTGGAGGAGATTCATCGGCTCATCGATCGTTTTGTCCAAGAAGCGAGACAAGAATCCAATCTGATGGGGCTATCAATGCCTTTATTTTCAGAGTGGATTTTAACATATAATTGGAAACAGCAGCCGTGCTTATTGGAGTACGAAGTATTAGGGAAATTACATAACTTATCTCACTTAGATGAGACTGTATGTACATGGACGAATCAATTTTTCTCAATGCTTCAGCATAGTTTAGACGTATATGTTGAAAATTATGTTTGTATCACAATTGAATGTGACGCGGAGAATGCTCGTTTCTTTTTTGATTTTCGTGGTAAGCTAACGAGTGTAGAAGAACTACAGAATTGGCTTGCGAACCAAAACAATAAATGGTATTCCATTTCTTATACAGTACGAGACGAAGAAGTCTCAGTTATATTACAACCAATCGAAAAAAGTGTGGTGAAATAATGTTTGTAGATCAGGTCAAGATATATGTAAAAGGCGGCGACGGTGGTAACGGAATGGTTGCGTACCGTCGTGAGAAGTATGTACCTAAAGGTGGCCCAGCAGGTGGCGACGGTGGTAAAGGCGCAGATGTTGTTTTCGTTGTTGAGGAAGGCTTACGTACATTAATGGACTTCCGCTACCAACGTCATTTCAAAGCTGATCGTGGTCAGCACGGAATGAGTAAAGGTCAGCACGGACGTAAATCTGAAGATTTAATCGTAAAGGTTCCACCAGGAACAATAGTAAAAGATGAAAAAACAGGTCAAATCCTTGCCGATTTAGTAACGCATGAACAAACAGCTGTAATCGCAAGAGGTGGCCGTGGTGGCCGTGGTAACTCACGTTTTGCAACAGCTACGAACCCAGCACCTGAAATCGCTGAGAACGGGGAACCAGGTCAAGAACGTGATGTCATTCTAGAACTTAAAGTGCTAGCAGACGTTGGACTTGTTGGATTCCCAAGTGTAGGTAAATCTACATTATTATCTGTTGTATCATCAGCGCGTCCGAAAATTGCAGAGTATCACTTTACAACAATCGTTCCGAATCTTGGTGTTGTTGAAACTGGTGATAACCGCAGCTTCGTTATGGCTGACCTTCCTGGACTAATTGAAGGCGCACATGCTGGCGTTGGACTTGGACACCAATTCTTACGTCATATCGAACGTACACGTGTAATTGTGCATGTTATCGATATGTCTGGTTTAGAAGGCCGTGAGCCATATGAAGACTATGTCACAATCAATAATGAATTAAAAGAATACAACATGCGTTTAACAGAGCGTCCACAAGTTGTTGTAGCAAACAAAATGGATATGCCAGATGCAGAAGAAAACTTACAAGCATTTAAAGAGAAAGTGGGAGACGAAGTAAAAATCTTCCCAATCTCAGCTGTAACGAAACAAGGTGTTCGTGATTTACTATTTGAAGTAGCGAACTTATTAGAAACAACACCAGAATTCCCAATGTACGATGTTGTCGAGGAGTCTGAAGCAAGTGTAATGTACAAATTTGATGCTGAAGGTCTTAAATTTGAAATTACACGTGAAAGTGACGGCACGTTTGTTATTTCTGGTTACGATATCGAGAAGACATTCAAAATGACGGACTTCTCACGTGATGAATCTATACGTCGTTTCGCTCGTCAAATGCGCGGAATGGGTATTGATGAAGCGCTTCGTGCACGTGGTGCAAAAGACGGAGATATTGTAAAAATTCTTGAATATGAATTTGAATTTATCGATTAAGACTGCCGAAAGATGGCGGTCTTTTTTTTATTCCGTAAAAGTCAGATTGGTACAGGAAAAAATCCCCACTGGTTAAATTTTCATTTTATAATGGGAAAAGGAGTAATTTTAGAACAATATTTTATGGGGAGAAAAAGAACATGTATAAAATATTAATTGTGGAAGATGATGAAAAAATTGCAGAAATATTAGAGGAACATTTAGAAAGGTATGGCTATCAATCATTTAGGACGAGCGATTTACGTCAAATAAAAGATGAGTTTGTGAAAATAAATCCTCATCTCGTATTACTTGATATTAATTTACCGTACTTTGATGGTTTCTATTGGTGTCGTCAAATCCGTACTGTATCGAATGCACCGATTATTTTTGTTTCTGCAAGAACAGGCGAAATGGATCAAGTGATGGCGATTGAGAATGGTGGAGATGATTATATTACGAAGCCATTCCATTTAGATATCGTAATGGCAAAGGTGAAGAGTGCACTTCGCCGTGGATATGGTGAGTATGCTTTGGCAGCGGAAAGTGATTGTTTAGGTGTTAATGGGTTGTTATTATTCCCATCACAGCACACAGTAGAATGGAAAGGGCAACAAACGGAACTGACAAAAAATGAGTTTTATTTATTAGAATGTTTAATGAAACAAGCAAATCAATACGTAACGCGTGAAGAGTTGCTAGAGGCTTTATGGGATGAAGTAGCTTTTGTTGACGATAATACATTAACTGTGAATGTAAAGCGTGTAAGGAAGAAATTAGAGGAGCTAGGTATTAAAAATGCAATTGTCACAAAGCGTGGGTATGGTTATGCTCTTCTAACTGAGTGGGGCGAAGGGCATGAAGGTTAAAAGTTACCTCATAGATCGTTTTTCCTTAATCCTTTCTTACATTATAAGCCTTTGTTTATTTGGGCTCGTATTGCAGTTACAAAGTCTTTTAGAAAAGCGGTCACTTGACTGGAGTACGTGGTTATATGGACTTTTATTAGGGACAGTTGTGTTTAGTGTATACCTTATTTACGATTACCGAAAACGAAGTGTGTTTTTAAAGAGAATAGAACAATATGTTGCCAGTGGAAATACATTACATGACTCTTTACTTATCGATACTTCTTATACGTCAGAGCAAGAGATGGTCGTTGAGTCTTTTACGTTGTTAAGGCAGCAATATATGAATGAAGTTCATAAACAGCATGCGAAAGAGCAACAGCAAATGATATTTATGAACCAGTGGATTCATCAAATGAAAACACCAGTATCTGTTATTGAATTAGTATTGCAGAAGTTTGGTAAAGAGCATCGTGAAGCGAGAGAAACAGTTGAAAGTATTCGTGAAGAAAATAACCGCATACTAAATGGTTTAGATTTAGCGTTACATATGGCAAGACTAGAGCAGTTTGCAAAAGATTATAAAGTAGAAGTAGTAAATGTGATAGATGTCATTCGAGGCATTATCAATGAAAATAGAAAGTCTTTCATTCAATCTTCTGTATTTCCGAAAGTGATGTTTGAAGAAGATGCTTGTATGGTTGCATCGGATAGAAAATGGCTGAGTATTGCTATCGGTCAAATTGTTGTAAACGCAATTAAGTATACAAAAATTTCAGAAGCAGGGAAAAAAGAAATTCAATTTCAAATTGAAGAGAAAGATCAAAAGGTGTTATTACATATTAGGGATAATGGAATTGGTATTCCAGAGCAAGATGTAAAGCGTATATTTGATCCATTCTTTACGGGGGTAAATGGCCGTAAAACGAGAGAAGCGACTGGGATGGGGTTATATATTACAAAGGAAATTTGTGATAATTTACATCATGGAATTTATGTGCAATCGGTTGAAGGAGAAGGAACGACATTCACGTTCCAATTTGCAAAAGATGAAGAATATCATACATTAATGAGAAAAATGACAAAACTGTAAGATAACAAAACGTTTTGTAAGGAAAATCACTCGTTTCTTTTTCTTATTTTTCTTATAGTAAATGTAAGAAGAAAACACATAGGGGGATTAGAAATGAGTGTTCTTGAAGTAAAAGGATTAACAAAGGTGTATCAATCGAAAGGTTCAGTAGCGACGACTGCTTTAAATGATATAAATTTTAAAATTGAAGAAGGCGAATTTGTAGGGATTATGGGTCCTTCAGGAAGCGGAAAAACAACACTTTTAAATTTATTAGCAACAATTGATAAGCAAACTTCAGGTCATGTGCTTGTAAATGGGGAAGAAATTAATCAAATGCGTGCTGCAAAATTAGCAGAGTTTCGCCGTACACATTTAGGATTCATCTTCCAAGATTTCAACTTACTTGATACGTTATCGATTAAAGAAAACATCATTTTACCGCTTGTAATGGCGAAGAAATCTGTAAATGAAATTGATACGAAAGTGTTGGAAATTGCGAAGTTTTTAAACATCGAAGAAATTTTAAATAAAAAAGTATATGAAGTATCAGGCGGACAACAACAACGTGCAGCAGCTGCAAGAGCAATTATTCACGAACCGACGCTAATTTTAGCAGATGAACCAACTGGAAACTTAGATTCAAAATCAGCGAAATCATTAATGGGAGCGCTGCAAGATTTACATGAGCAAAAGAAAGTGACAATTGCAATGGTAACGCATGATCCAGTAGCGGCTAGTTATTGCGAACGTATCCTCTTCATACGCGATGGAGAAATTTTCTCGGAAATACATAAAGGGAGAACGAAACAAGCCTTTTTCCAAGAAATTTTGGACGTACTTGCGATGCTAGGAGGAGAATATCATGAACTTTCGCCAGCTCGCGCTTAATAACGTAAAAGGAAATTGGCGTAATTATAAAGCGTTTCTTATTAGTAGTTGTTTATCGATTGTCGTATTTTTCATGTATGCTTCTTTTATTTATCACCCAGATATAGTAAGCGGTAATATTAGTATGAAGACGATGGTTACAAAAGGATTAGAATCGATGAATTATATTGTAGTCATCTTCTCAGCACTCTTTATTTTATATGCAAATTCAACGTTTTTACGAGCAAGAAAAAAAGAATTTGGTCTACTAACATTAATAGGTGGAACGAAATCTCAACTTGGCCGAATGATTATATTAGAGCAAATGATGTTAGGTAGTATTGCGATTGTAGTAGGTATTGGGATTGGAATGCTTTGCTCCAAACTTTTCTTCCAAGCATTAAGTGTATTATTGAAAATAGATAAAACACTTCCACTTGTATGGAATAGTAAAGCAGTTCTTATTACAGCCGGTATATACTTTATTCTCTTTTTAATTCTATCATTGTTTAGTGTTTGGACAGTAGGACGCTTGCAAATTATTGATTTGTTAAGAGAAGCAAGAAAACAAAAAATGGAGCCTTTTGCATTTACATGGTTATGTGTAGCAGGTATAGGATGTATCATTGCTGCATATGTCCTTTGTTTCCAAGTAACAATTATGAATTTCATGATGTATTTTTTACCGATTGTAGGGCTGACAATTGGCGGAACATATTTACTGTTTACACAAGGTAGTACAGTCATATTAAAAGCGTTGCAAAAAAGAAAACAATCATTTTATACATATCCAAACATGTTCGTCCTTAGCAATCTTATTTATAAAATGAAAGATAATGCTCGTTTTCTATTTGTCATTTCTATCATTACGGCGGTTGTATCTTCAGCAGTTGGTACACTGTACGTATATTTTGAAAATATGAGTGCGAAAACGGTAGATATTACGCCTCATGCTATTTCATATGAGGAAAAGGGAGTAAATACACATAACATTATTAATGAAGATACAGTACAAGAAATTGTAAAAAAACATGGATTTGAAGATGCACGAGAATTAAATTTTGTAAAACTACCTGCAACGCAGAAGGTAACGTTTTTTAACAGTGAGCATGAAGTACCAACTGCCATTATTTCAGAGAAAGTATATAATGCGGAAGTGCGTAAACAAAAAAGGGAAGAAATTAGCGAAGTTCATAATGCACCAGGTAGTGCGACGATGATCATGAGTGATATGACGAATGATTTAGTGAAGATAGATCGTACGAAGCCATATGAAGTTACAATGAATGGCCAAAAACAGTTTGTTCAGCTAAATGAACCAACTTCATATTCGGTGTTTAATGATGACAATTATCTCATTGTGAATGATCAAGATTTTGAGAAATATGCAAAGCTCGTACCAGATGAAGAAAAGACGAAATATTATGGTTATTATATTGAAGATTGGAAAAGTACAGAAGAGCTTGTGCTAGATTTGAAGAAGGAAATTGCACCAGAAAAACAAGGAGAATTGAAAAGCTCAGTGCTTGCTTATAAAAATATAAGAGAAGCAGGAGCAATTACAATGTTCATCGGCTTCTTCGTAGCAGTACTGTTCTTCTTCTTTGCTTGTAGTATGACATACTTTAAATGGTTTAATGATAAAGAACAAGATCGTATTCAGTTTAAATCGTTGAAGAGAATTGGTATGACAGATAAAGAAATACGTAAAATTGCGCTTCGACAAATGGGCGTTATCTTCTTTATCCCAATTTTGATTGGTGCGATTCATAGTGGATTTGCCCTTCATACGTTAGGGAAAATGCTTTATATCGATTTATGGAAATCAGGTGCGATTGTAATTGGAGCATACATTTTAGCCTCTGCGATTTACTTTATGATCGCGCAAAGAGGATATTTAAAACACGTAAAAAGCTAGGGAAACCTCTAGCTTTTTGCCTATGTAGTAAGTTACAGGAGGACGATAGATGAATATTCGGCAACTAGCGCTACAAAATATAAAGGGAAATTGGCGTAATTATAAAGTGTTTTTCTTGAGTAGTTGTTTTGCAATATTTGCGTCTTTTGCATATATGTCTGTTATTGTACATCCGTATATGCAAGAGACGATGTGGTATCAAAACGTCCGCTGGGGACTTATCATATGTAACGTTATCATTATTTCTTTTTTCGTCGTATTTATTTTGTATTCTACTTCTATTTTCATAGAAGCACGTAAGAAAGAATTAGGGTTATATATGTTAATGGGCGCAACGAAGTCTAACGTAATAGGAGTGATTATGGCCGAACAAATATTGATTGGGATATTTGCTAATATTTTCGGTATTGGGCTTGGTATGATCTTTTTGAAACTCTTTTTCATGGTGTTTAGCATGCTAATGCGTCTTCCGAAAGAACTCCCTGTCATATTTGACGTGAAAGCGATTGGTGTAACATTTGTTACGTATATGATCGTCTTTATTATCTTATCTTTTATAAGTGCTTTACGTATATGGAATATAAAAATCATTCGGTTATTAAAAGAATTTCGCACAGATAAAAGAGAGAAGAAAACATCAAAGTGGCTTTGTTTATTCGGGTTTGCTTGTTTAGGGATAGGATATGCGTTAGCGCTACAAGTGACGATGGCAACGATGGCATTATACTTTTTTCCGGTAGTTATATTAATTTCTCTTGGGACGTATTTCTCGTTTACACATGGCGTTACACAAATATTAGAAGTAATAAAGAGAAATAAAAAAATTATGTATACATATCCGTATTTATTTATAGTGAATCAATTGTCACATCGAATGAAGGAAAATGGTCGCTTTTTCTTTCTGTTGTCTATGGCAACGACTTTTGTAGTTACGGCGACAGGTACCGTGTTCTTATATTTTTCTAGTATGCAAGATATGTGGCGGGACGGAGGAGTACACTCGTTTTCGTACATAGAAAAAGGTACTTCTGCTCATGAAGTCTTTGAGGAAGGTGCAGTTGAAAAATTACTGCATCAATATGGGTATGATGATTTTCAATCTATGAGCTTTGTTGGAGTGTATGCATCTTTTCAGTCCAATAAGGGAGAAACAGAGGTAGCGCCGCTTATAAAGGAAAGTGAATATAATCAAGAGGCAAGAAAACAAAAGCAGAAAACGTATCATCCTAAAAAAGGAACTGTTACACTTGTTTATTATAATAAGCGTAACCATCCGAATGTATATGATAAAAAAGAGATTCAATTACAAGTAATGAATCAAACGCATCCCTTCGCATTTAACGGTCAGAAAGAAGGGGTACAATTTAACTATCACCCTTCGCACATTAATGGTCTTTTTTTCGTCATGAATGATGAAGATTTTGAAAGTATAGCAAATACAATTCCGGATTCTGAAAAAATGATATATAGAGGCTACACATTACCAGCTATCGAAAATACGAAGGAATTAAACGCTGATTTACGAAAACATATGAACCAAGATACAAATGATGCATTTCGAAGTAATATGGAGTTATATGTGAATATGAAAGAGTTCGGCGATATTACTCTATTTGTAGGCTCATTCATTAGTATATTATTCTTTCTTACTTCATGTAGCATCGTATATTTTAAATGGTTTCATAATATTGCATCGGATCGAAAGCAATACGGGGCACTTTCTAAACTTGGAATGACGAAGGAAGAAGTGTGGAAGGTTTCTCGTTGGCAATTATGTATGCTATTTTTTGCGCCTATTATAGTAGGAAGTATGCATAGTGCAGTTGCGTTATATACGTTTCATAATACTGTCTTTATGGACGGATCATTAAGAAAAGTGGGCGTATTCATTTTGTTTTACATCGCTGCATGCATCATTTATTTCTTCTTCGCCCAAAGAGAATATAGGAAACATTTAGACTAGCGAATGCTAGTCTTTTTTTAAATATTCAAAATTTACATAGAAGAATATAAAAAAGTATGGTATAACAGTAAGAAAACGAAAAAGAGAGGGAAAAGACGATGATTCGAGTAGGATATTTAGGACCAGAGGCAACATTTACAAATATGGCGGTGAGTCGTTTTTTTCCGGAAGCAGAGCATGTACCGTATCGAACGATTCCAGATTGTATAGATGCAGCTGCAAATGAAAATGTAGATTTCGCAGTTGTACCGCTAGAAAATGCGATTGAAGGTTCGGTAAATATAACGGTTGATTACCTTGTACATGAGCAGCCGCTTTCTATTGTAGGGGAAATTACAGTACCGATTCAGCAGCATTTACTTGTACATCCGCAGTATGCAGAAGTGTGGGAAGAAGTATATGCAGTGCATTCTCACCCGCATGCTATTGCACAATGTCATAAGTTTTTAAATGAAGAATTAAAAGGGGTAACCGTTCGAGATATGACATCAACAAGTGCTGCGGCACAATATGTGAAAGAACATCCTGAAGAAAAAATCGCCGCTATTGCAAATGAAGCAGCAGCAGAAAAATACGGATTAACAATTGTAAGAAGTGGTATTCATACGCATAAAAACAATCATACACGTTTCCTTGTTCTCCATAAGAAAAAGAAAGCAGTACTCCCAAATAACGGAGAAAATCGCGGAGAGAAAACGACGCTTATGATAACGTTACCTGCAGATTATGCAGGAGCGCTATATCAAGTGTTATCAGCTTTCGCATGGAGAAAATTAAATTTATCTAAAATTGAATCTCGCCCGATGAAAACAGGTCTTGGAAATTACTTTTTCTTAATCGATGTCGATAAAGCATACGATGACGTATTATTGCCGGGTGTAACGAAGGAACTTGAAGCACTTGGTTTTTCTGTTACGGTGCTTGGGAGTTATTCTTCTTATTGGTTGTAGTAATTAATAAAATCCCACCTGCAGAAGGCGGGATTTTTTATTTTAACTTCGCAAGACGATCCTCTAACTGACTACGCCAAATATCAGCTAGTTCTGGGACAGCAAGAATTTTTTCAAGACCATCTCTATCTTTTCTATTATGGAAATAGATTGCGTTAGAGAAAAGAACAGAAACATTACTTGGATGACGCTCTAGTAATGTTATTTTAGAATCTTTACGCACGATACCTTCTTGAAGAACGCGGCATAGGTAGCCAGTAAATCCAGTTGCTACAATGCGCGGCAGTATGCCAGGAATACCGAGGCGTTTTGAAATAGTGCTACAAGGTACGCGAGCTTGTGTTACTTGAATGATTGCTTCACCTAGTTGATATGTATCTCCGATGCAAACATCATGCTCTAACATATTTGTTACGGTAATGTTTTCACCAAATGTAGAAGCTGGGAGCGTAGTTTGAAATTCTTCTTCCCATAGTGCGTAATGCTCATATGGGTATACACAAACAGCGCGATCAGGCCCACCATGATGTTTTAAATCCGCTACATCATCACCACGAAATCCGTCTTTTGAGAGAAAAGCTTCTTCTGTAGGATCCTTACATATACCTGTTATCATTTCTTTATCTTCGCCATATTTCATTTGTTTCGGTTTACCAGTGCTAAAGTGAACGAGTTCAATTCCCATATTCGATCTCCTTTACAATTGATTACAATATTATATCACTTACAAAATAAAAGCACAGAGAATTATAAAAACTCTGTGCTTTACATTAATAAACGAGGAATCCAGCTTTATCTAGTGCATCGCAAGCGGCATCTAACTTTTCTTTAGAATCTGCTTCAATTGTATGTAAGTGAATACCATCTGTTAGCTGCGACAGGTAAGAAGCATTTGTGTTTTCGATTTTCTGTAAATATTGCTCTACATCAAAGCGATTACTTACCATAATGGATGCTGTTAAGTCACCGTACACTGGATGCTCAACCTTTACGTCTTTAATCGTAACGCCGTGGTCAACAAGCATTGTAAGCTCTTGACGTACTTCTGCTGGTTTATGTTGGCATACGATTACGCGTTCAAAAGTTTGTTGTTTCGTTTGTGGTTTTAAATATAAATATCCTTGAGCAGTTGCAATAATTGGTTCATTTCTTGCTTTAAGCAAGGAAATATCTTGCACGATAACTTGTCTACTTACGTTCGTCTTTTTTGATAGTTCACTTCCCGATAATGGTTCATTTGCAGCAAGAAGCCACTGAAGGATAAGCTGTCGTCTTTCTTCACCTAAAATCTTTTTTTGTTCATTTTGTTTCATTATGATTTAACACCTCTATAAAATTGATTTCCAATTGTGTGTAGTGCATGAATAGTAGTATCAATTTGATCTTTCGTTGTTTGTTGTCCGAAAGAGAAGCGGACATATTGTTTTGCCTCTTCATACGTTTTTCCAATTGCAAGCATTGTTTTCGAAGGTTCTTGTTTACCGACTTGGCAAGCACTTCCGGTAGAAATAGCAATACCGCGGCGGTTGCACTCTAGCATTGTATATTGACCTTCTATTCCTTTTATTGTAACCCCAATAATATGTGGTAAACAAGAAGCAGAATGACCTTCTACTTCAATTTCTAGCGGAAGTGTTTGTAATTGCTCTAAAAAGTAGGATCGTAACCCTTTAAAACGCAAGCTCTCTGCTTGTTGATTTTTTAATATATTCTCAGAAGCTGTTAAAAAAGACGCGATGCCGGGAACGTTCACTGTACCAGGGCGAAATCCTTTTTCATGAGAAGTTCCTGGAAATATTTGTTCCCAGCGAACTTGCGGATTTATATAGCAAGCGCCGACACCTTTTGGTCCATATATTTTATGTGCTGATACAGACAAACTATCAATCCCCATCTCAAAAACATGGATAGGAAGTTTACCAAACGTTTGCACACAATCCGTATGAAATAAAACATTGTGTTTTTTTAAAATTGCCCCAATCTCTGCTATGTTTTGAACGGTTCCGATTTCAGAGTTTCCGTGCTGTATACTTGCTAGAACAGTATCCTCTGTAATAGCTGCTTCTAAATCTATTAAATCAATAAGCCCACCTTTATTAACAGGGATTTCTGTAATCGTATAGCCCTTCGTTTTTAAAGATTGAAAATAACTTCGAATGGATGCGTGTTCCATAGGGGTCGTAACGATATGTTTTCCGCTTTTCGCATTTAGAAGGGATTGAATGGCGAGATAGTTCGATTCTGATCCGCCGCTTGTGAAGAATACCCCTTGTTCTTTTCCGCCAATCATTTCTGCAAATGTTTTTCTGCAAACTTGTAATAAGGAAGAGGCTGTTCCTCCAATATCATGTAAACTTTGTTCGTTTCCAAAGTATTGTGTTGCTGCCCTCATATATGTTTGTAACGCTTCTTTGCTCATAGGTGTAGTAGCTGCATAGTCAAGATATATCATCGTGTAAGTTCCTCTCTCTAGTAAGAGTTACATTTCTTGTATTTTTTAAATGGTAGTGAAAATAAGAATTATAAAAAAACTCTTGTCATTATTTTAAAACTATGTAAATATAGGTGTCAAGACAGTTGAAAAGTGTAAAGTAGGGGGCAACAATTATGCCAAGTGCAGATGTCTTAATTATTGGAAGCGGCGTTGCGGCACTTCGTGTTGCAAAAGAGATTTGTCACGAAAAGAATGTGATTATTATCACAAAGGGGACAGAACGTAATAATAATACACATTTAGCCCAAGGTGGAATTGCGGCAGCTGTTGCTACATATGATGATCCTCATGATCACTTTGAAGATACGTTAGTAGCAGGATGTCATTATAACGATGAAGAAATGGTCCGTTATTTAGTCGAGGAAGGACTGGAAGAAATAAATAATCTCATTGACGATGGAATGAAATTTGATGGAGATGAAACGGGTCCTCATCTTGGAAAAGAAGGAGCACATCGAAAACGCCGTATTTTACATGCAGGTGGCGATGCAACAGGAAAGAATTTATTAGAGCATTTCATTCAAGAAGTAGCTCCGTACGTTACGGTAGTAGAACAGGAAATGGTGCTCGATTTTATTATAGAAAATGATAAATGTGCTGGAGTTTTAACACGAAATAGTGAAGGAGAACTGAAGCGTTACGATGCAAATTATACGGTGTTAGCAACAGGAGGAATTGGCGGTTTATACGCCTTCACTTCTAATGATAAGACAATTACTGGTGATGGACTTGCAATGGTATACCGCGCGGGCGGGAAGCTTGTAGATTTAGAGTTTATACAATTTCATCCGACGATGTTATACGCGGGTGGGCGATGTTGCGGCCTCGTTTCTGAAGCGGTCCGCGGCGAAGGAGCTGTCCTTATTAATGGAAAAGGGCAGCGTTTTATGATGGATATACATTCAGAACAGGATCTAGCGCCTCGTGATGTAGTGGCAAGAGCTATTCATGAACAGCTACTTGCGGGTGAAAAAGTGTATTTAAACATCGAAATGATTCAAGACTTTGAGCAACGCTTTCCGACCGTGTCATCAATATGTAAAAGGAATGGTGTCGATATAAATGAAAAACGCATTCCGGTCGTACCCGGTGCTCATTTTCATATGGGCGGCGTGAAAACGAATTGTGATGGGGAAACATCCATTCCGAACTTATACGCAGTTGGTGAAGTAGCTTGTAATGGTGTGCATGGCGCAAATAGATTAGCAAGTAATTCATTATTAGAAGGTCTTGTGTTTGGAAAAAGAATCGGACAACACATTTTATCTAAAGCGACAAAAGAAAGATCAAACGTATTGGCTGAGAAGGAAGAAAAATTTATCGTTCTCAATGATTTACCGGCGAAAGAAGAAATACAAGGATGCATGATGAAATATGTTGGGATTGTGCGAACAGAGCAAAGTTTATCTTATGCAAGGAAATGGCTTAGTAAGTACGGTGTTCGCAATATGATATTGCAACATAATGCTCTTACAAATGAAGAAATCACGCTTATAAATATGTTAACGGTTTGTGAGCTTATAGTCATATCAGCTCTGCAAAGAGAAGAAAGCATTGGTGGGCATTATCGAAGTGATTATCCAGATAGAAATGCAGTAAAGAAAGAGGTCGTTCGAGTAAAAAGAAAACTACAATTTGTGTGATGAGGGGAAGAGGGGTTTTATGAACACGATAAAAGTTAAAGAAGCATTAAATCGATTTTTTCTAGAAGATATAGGAGAAAGAGATGTAACATCTCAGCTTATTTTTCCAGATAACTTGCTTTCGAAAGGAACGTTTCTTGCGAAGGATACAGGGGTCTTTGCGGGACGTTTAGTAATTGAAACGGGATTTAAATTAATTGATGAGAGAATTGAAGTTGAGCTGCATAAAAAAGATGGGGATCTTGTAGAAAAAGGCGAAATAATAGCAACGGTTCAAGGCCCAATCGCGTCGTTATTAACAGCAGAGCGCGTTATATTAAACGTTATTCAGCGCATGAGCGGGATAGCGACGATGACACGTAAAGCTGTTCTTGCTTTAGATAGCAGTCATACACGCATTTGCGATACGCGAAAAACGATGCCAGGACTACGTATGTTTGATAAGTATGCAGTCGTGTGCGGAGGTGGATTTAACCACCGCTTCGGTTTATATGATGGTGTCATGATTAAAGATAATCACATTGCTTTTGCTGGATCGATTACAAAAGCTGTTACATCGGTGAAAGAAAAATTAGGACATATGGTGAAAGTAGAAGTAGAAACAGAAACTGAGGAACAAGTGAGAGAGGCTGTAGCTGCTGGTGCGGATATTATTATGTTCGATAATCGTACGCCAGATGAGATTCGGGAGTTTTCAAAGATTGTGCCAAGCGCCATCGTTACGGAAGCTTCAGGAGGCATTACAATTGAAGATTTAGCGAAATACGGAAAAACAGGGGTAGATTATATTTCACTTGGAGCGTTAACGCATTCAGTGAAAGCACTTGATATTAGTTTCAATATTGAGGAGTAAGGAAAGTGGCTTAGAGGGGGAGAACGGTATATGAGTATTTTAGAAAAAGTACAGCCAATTGAAACGGTGTTACCAGAGCGTTATTACACGATGTCAACGGAAGATATGGAAAAGCGTGTTCGTGAAATTAAAGAAAAAATGGGGAAAACGTTATTTATTCCAGGGCATCATTATCAAAAAGATGAAGTTGTACAATTTTCAGATGCAGCAGGGGATTCACTGCAACTTGCACAAGTTGCAGCGAGTAATAAAGAGGCAAAATATATTGTATTTTGTGGCGTTCACTTTATGGCAGAAACAGCAGATATGTTAACGACAGATGAACAAGTTGTCATCTTACCAGATATGCGTGCAGGTTGTTCGATGGCAGATATGGCAGACATTGAACAAACAGAAAGGGCATGGAAAGAGCTCACAAAATTATTTGGAGATACGATGATTCCGTTAACGTATGTAAACTCTACAGCTGCGATTAAAGCGTTTTGTGGTCGTAACGGAGGAGCAACAGTAACTTCTTCTAATGCAAAACAAATGGTATCTTGGGCGTTTACACAAAAAGAACGTCTCGTCTTTTTACCAGACCAACATTTAGGAAGAAATACAGCATACGATTTAGGTATCCCGTTAGATAAAATGGCAGTATGGGACCCACATACAGGTTCATTAGAGTACGATGGAGATATAGAAGAAATTCAAGTGGTTTTATGGAAAGGGCATTGTTCTGTTCATCAAAACTTTACTGTGAAAAACATTGAGAACGTACGAAAAAATCATCCGGATATGAATATTATTGTACATCCGGAATGTTGCTATGAAGTTGTAGCTGCTTCGGATTATGCGGGTTCAACGAAATATATTATTGATATGATTGAAGCAGCCCCATCTGGAAGCAAATGGGCAATTGGTACAGAAATGAATTTGGTGAACCGAATTATTCAGCAACATCCAGATAAAGAAATTGTTTCACTTAATCCATTTATGTGTCCGTGCCTAACGATGAACCGAATCGACTTGCCACACTTATTATGGGTGCTTGAAACGGTAGAAAGAGGAGAAGAAATTAACGTTATTAGCGTAGATAAACAAGTCACGGAAGAAGCAATTCTCGCATTAAATCGTATGTTAGAGCGCGTGTGAAGCAGCGGGATTCCCGTTGCTTTTTTTCATGCATATAATCATAACGAGAACGAAATGGGCATACATTGTTTTGAAGAAATCATTGTGATTTTTCTATACTTATTCCACTTCTAACTATATTGAAAATAGAAGAAGTGATAAAAGTGAAAAGAAGTTAACGTGAAAGGGTTACTTCATGAGATTTGTTACTTATAGATAAGTTATACAGGAGGGGGAAAATTTGAAAATTCATATTGTGCAAAAAGGGGATACCCTTTGGAAAATTGCGAAAAAGTATGGAGTGGATTTTGATACGTTGAAACAAACAAATACACAACTTAGTAATCCAGATTTAATCATGCCAGGTATGAAAATTAAAGTACCATCAAACAGCGTTCATGTGAAACAACATGCTGGGGCAGGTTCAGCACATCCAAAACAATACGTAAAAGAAGTGCAGCAAAAAGAATTTGCAGCAACACCAACTCCACTTGGAATAGAAGATGAGGAAGAAGTTACGTATCAAACAGCACCAATTACACAGCAGCCTGCTATGCAACAAACACAAAAAGAAGTACAGGTAAAACCGCAGAAGGAAATGCAAGTGAAGCCGCAAAAAGAAGTACAGAAAGAAAAGCCAGTTCAAAAAGAAAAACCAATTGAGAAACCAATTGAAAAACCAATTGAAAAACCGTCTGTTATTCAAAAACCAGCTGTGATAGAAAAACAAAAACCGGCGGAAAAAGAAAACACAAAGTTTTCGATAAATGTATTACCACAGCCGCCACAACCACCAATAAAACCGAAAAAAGAATATAAAATTTCAGATGTAATTAAAAAAGGAAGCGAGTTAATAGCTCCTCAAATTACTAAAATGAAACCTAACAATATTATTTCTCCGCAAACGAAAAAAGATAATATAGTATCACCACAAGTGAAGAAAGAAAATGTAGGGAATATCGTGTCACCACAAGTGAAAAAAGAAAATGTAGGGAATATCGTGTCACCACAAGTGAAGAAAGAAAATGTAGGGAATATTGTGTCACCGCAAGTGAAGAAAGAAAACATAGGGAATATTGTGTCACCGCAAGTGAAGAAAGAAAATGTAGGAAATATCGTGTCACCGCAAGTGAAGAAAGAAAACGTAGGAAATATCGTGTCACCGCAAGTGAAGAAAGAAAACGTAGGAAATATCGTGTCACCGCAAGTGAAGAAAGAAAACGTAGGGAATATTGTGTCACCAAATGTATCGAAAGAAAATGTAGTTATTCCACAAGTAATACCACCAAATATTCAAGTACCAAACATCATGCCAATCATGGATAACAATCAACCACCAAACATCATGCCAATCATGGATAACAATCAACCACCAAACATCATGCCAATCATGGATAACAATCAACCACCAAACATCATGCCAATC
>NZ_JAKUFP010000019.1:0-88893 GCF_022663495.1 Bacillus cereus group sp. BfR-BA-01383 | reverse complement strand
AAGAAAAATTAAACCACCTATCCCCTAAAGAATATAGGGAACAGATGGTTTAGGTGTTTTGATAGGTGTCCCGGTTTCGGGGTTCACTTCATCTCTGTGGGTGTTTTTGAATAATCTTTACATCTTCTGGTCATCTTATCTTTAAGATGCAGAATTGACCTGATTTCTACCATTTCTTTTTGAGTAATATAACGCGTCATCAGCTGCTTGAATAAACTGTTCCGTGGATTCTTTATACGCTGAAATCCCTACTGAAACTGTAATTTTTATTTTTGTTCCATTTAACAATTGGAATGAATGTTTTTCAACAGCGTTACGAATTTGTTCCCCAAGACGACTTCCATAAGCTAGTCCCTTCTTCGGTATCAAAAGCACAAACTCCTCTCCACCTTTTCGAAAAACCAAATCCAGAAATGTTGAAATTTCTCGTAAAATACGCCCCATTTGTTTTAACACTTCGTCTCCTGCAGGATGCCCATACGTATCATTTACATACTTAAAATGATCAATATCTATAAGTAGTAAGCGAAGTGAATTATTTTTCATGTTCTTATTAACAATATGACGATTCATCTCTAAATCAAACTGCCTTACGTTTCCTAAACCTGCTAATGCATCTATCGTTGCATATTATCTCATCGTTTGGAATAATTTATTGGATTGCAATACGTAATTTGCGCTTATAAATGTGATATATGCTGCAACACTACCACAAACTAAATATAATGCCACTATAGATATATCCTTAAATAAAATAGAAAGTGGTACTACTAAAATAGATAAACTATATACATTAAACCATATCCATTTTGTAAATATAGAAACTTTCATCCTCCAAATAAAGATAATTCCAATACCTATCAATACAATAGTATAACAGGCCAATTCAGAAGCTAAAGAGTGCTCAGTAAATACTAGCCGAGTAATTAAAATAACAGTAACTGTTATACTACTAGCTATCGGACCTCCAATTATAATTGCCAAAATAACAGCTAAATAACGTAGATCCAACATAATAGCTTCAATATGTACACCAAAATGCATCAACAGTACACTCAATATTCCTGTGAAAATACCTACCACACATTTCTGCCAAAAAGAGAACCCTTCTTTTAATGGCTTATCTCTTAAAAGCTGACCTCCAATAAAAATAAAGGAAAGAATAATTGTTGTGTTTACAAATAGATCTCTTAACATAAAATAATCTCCCTACTTTTCCATCTATCCCTTTCCTTATTTTATCGCATACGAAATGCCTATAATTCCCAAAGGTTTTTGTTTATTTTTTTGCTGTTCCACGTGAAACAGCAAAAAAATAAAAAAGGACGAAAATTCGTCCTTTTTTATTAACAACAGCGTGATATCTTTCCACCTTTTGCGTTAAATCTAGCTTCTTGCGCCTCAGCAAAAAATTGCTTTTGACATACAATCTCTTCTTCTGGATGATGCTTTTTCATATGTGCTACATATGTTTCGTAGCTTGGTACTCCAACAAGTAAACTAATAAATTGTTTCCTTTTTCCCCATACTTGCCGCATTCTTTTAAGCATAGTTCCTCGACTCACTTTCATCTCTAGGAATATATGGCGCCTCTTTTAACGGCATCGGCTTATTTTTTAATACTTGAATCCAAATTCGAAGTGCAGAAATTAATACAGCAATTACAACTATCATAAAAATCCCACAAAGTGCTGCATCAATATAATCATTAAAAATAATTTGTTTCATTTGGGCGACATTTTTAGCAGGAGCTAACACTTTCCCCTCGTCTAATGCTCCCTGAAACACCTTTGCGTGGGATAGAAATCCTATTTTGGGATTTTCATGAAATAGCTTTTGGTAACCAGCTGTCATTGTTACAATAAGCAAGCCAACAGTTGGAATAAGTGTCACCCAAACATATGCCTTTTTCCCCATTTTGAATAAAATTGTCGTACCAAGTAACAATGCAATGCCTGCTAACATTTGGTTTGCAATACCAAAAAGTGGCCATAACGTATTAATTCCACCAAGCGGATCTACTACCCCTTGATATAAGAAATAACCCCATCCTAATACACATAACGTTGTAGCTATTACATTCGCTATTGTAGAATCCGTTTTCGCAAACGGCTTATATACATGTCCTAAAATATCTTGAATCATAAATCGTCCTACACGCGTTCCTGCATCAATTGTTGTTAAAATAAATAATGCTTCAAAGAGAATCGCAAAATGATACCAAAATGCCATCATTGCTGTTCCACCTAATACTTGTGAGAAAATATATGCCATACCTATCGCTAACGTTGGTGCGCCACCTGTACGTGATAAAATTGTTTGCTCTCCAACGTTTACAGCAAGGTCTTTTAATTCATTTGGTGTAATAGCAAATCCCCATGAAGAAATAACTTGAGCTGCCTGCGTTACATCCGTACCGATAAGTGCTGCCGGACTATTAATCGCAAAATAAGTTCCTGGTGTCAATACACAAGCTGCGATCATAGCCATAGCTGCTACAAACGACTCCATTAACATTGCACCATAACCAATCGGCCTTGCATGTCCCTCTTGTTCGATCATTTTTGGCGTCGTACCTGATGAGACGAGAGCATGGAATCCAGACACAGCACCACAGGCAATCGTAATAAATAGGAATGGGAATAAGTTCCCTGAGAAAACGGGACCTGTTCCATCAATAAACTGAGAAACTGCTGGCATTTTTAAATCTGGTGCTACAATTAAAATACCAATTGCTAATCCAAGTATCGTTCCTATTTTTAGAAATGTACTTAAATAATCGCGTGGTGCAAGAAGCATCCAAACTGGTAATGCTGATGCAATGAATCCATATACGATAAGCATAATAGCAATCGTTTCACCACTAAACGTGAACATACTTGCAAGTGTTGGGTTTTCTGCTACATACTGCCCTCCAATAAGAGATAGAATAAGTAGAATAATACCAATTATTGATCCTTCCCCTACACGTCCAGGTCTAATGTAGCGCATGTATACTCCCATTAAAATAGCGATAGGAATCGTTGCTGCGATTGTAAACATTCCCCATGGACTTCCAACAAGCGCCTTCACAACTACTAAAGCTAATACGGCTAATAAAATAATCATAATGCCTAGAATACCTATCATTGCAATTAGCCCTGTAACAGGACCAATCTCATCTTTAATCATTTCACCTAATGATTTACCATTACGTCTCATCGAAGCAAATAGAATGACAAAATCTTGTACAGCTCCGGCGACAACTACCCCAACAATAATCCAAATGGTACCTGGTAAATAGCCCATTTGTGCTGCCAGAATCGGTCCAACTAAAGGCCCTGCCCCAGCAATTGCTGCAAAGTGATGCCCGAATAATACCCACTTATTTGTCGGAACATAATCTTTTCCATCATTTAATGTATGGGCTGGCGTTTGCCGATTATTATCTAAATCAAAAACCTTTCTCGCTATAAATCTACTATAAAATCGATAAGCAACTGCATACACACATACTGCAGCTACTAAGAGCCACACAGCATTAATAGTTTCACCTTGTGATAAAGCTATTACACCAAAAGCACCTGCTCCTATTGCCGCAATAACCCCCCAAAGTAAGATTGACTTCAATGTCTTCACATACAATCCCCCCAATACTACTTCTTAGTGGAGATTGTACTAAATTTTCTGAATATTTAATTTGAATCCTCCTTATCATGAAGGATTTTTAGTTTATCATGCCAAAATACTCTCACTACCTGCTATAATTCAATTTTATTTCGAAGGCGTTTTACATAATTACGGCTGACTGGAATCGGTTGCTCATCATATCTAGCTAAATACAAATTATACGTGCCATTATAATACGGTTTCAATTCTTGCACATATGACATATTAATTAAATAGCTTTTATGCACACGTAAAAAATCATATGCATTTAGTCGATTTTCTAACTCCTGAAGTGTGTACGTTGAAATATACTGATTATTTGTTGTATAAATTGAAACTGTTTTATTTTCCTTATTCTTACTTACGTATACAATATCTTCAGGAAAAATATAACGAATTCCCTCTTGACCTTCTATCGGTAGTTTTCGCAAATAACTCTTTGCTCTCTCACCTTGCTCTTTACTCATTCTATATAAGAGAAATTGTAGATCTTCTTCACGAAACGGTCGTAGTAAATAATAAAATGCTTGGAAACGAAAAGCTGTAATGGATTCTTCTATATCTTCACCTATAAAAATAAATTTCGTATAACAATTTACTTCCCGTAATAAACTGGCATATTCAAAACCAGTACCATCTAGTAATTTTGAATTTAAAAAAACAAAATCTGGTGTATGTTTTTTCATCATAAATAACGATTCTGTTCCTGTATTTGCTTCAAAACATTCTACATTTCGTATATTTTCAGTAAATTTTTCAGCTAAAATTCTTCGTTCCTCTGCATTTTCCATGATCAGTAAAATTTTCATTTCTTCAACCACCTAATTCTTTTGTCCGTATATCCTGTTGTATACATTCGCTTTTCTAAGAAATAATCCCTTTTTCTTACTATACCATTATTTATCTAAAAAAACAGAAAAAAGGAAACCACCACGGTTTCCTTTGTCCTTTTATATTAACTCCCGTTGCTTCGTTTCTTGTCCAAGTACAATTACAGCAAATGCTCCAATTAAAATTGATCCACAAAAAATCGTAAATATTAGTGATAGTGAAGCTTGTGAAGCAACTAAGTATCCCACTAATAATGGCCCAAGAATACCACCAATACGGCCGAATGCGGCTGCCATCCCTGCACCTGTACCACGAATAATTGTTGGGTACTGTTCAGGTGTATAAGCGTATAATGCACCCCAAGCACCTAAATTAAAGAATGATAGTAACATCCCCGCCACGATTAAAACTGTTAATGAATCCGCAACTCCAAACAAGTAAGCGCTGCACGCTGTACCGATTAAATACGTAACTAAAACAAATTTACGACCAAGACGTTCAATAAACCAAGCAGCTGTAAAATACCCTGGAAGCTGAGCTAATGTCATAATAAGTACGTACTGGAAACTTTTTATTAAACTAAACCCTTTTAATACCATTACACTAGGTAACCAAAGGAACATTCCATAATAAGAAAAGACAACACAAAACCATAGGATCCATAGCATAACCGTTGCTTTCCTATATTCGCCAGACCAAACTAACTTTATATTTTCGATAACAGACGGTCTTTTTTCAACCTTTTGGAATCTCGGGGAATCCGGTAAATTCCATCTTAAATATAAAGCGTACAGTGCTGGAGCCGCACTCAATATCATCGCAACTTCCCAACCATATTTCGGAATAACAAAATACGAAATAAGAGCTGCAATTAGCCAGCCACCTGCCCAAAAACTTTCTAATAGCACAACTATTTTGCCGCGTTCATGTGCTTCAACACTCTCTGATACTAGTGTCGAGGCAACCGGAAGCTCTCCGCCAAGTCCCATACCAATTACAAATCGTAACACGAGGAACATCGCGAGTGTTGTCGTTAAAGCCGTTAAACCACTACCGATAGAAAATAATAATAATGTAATAATAAAGACCGATTTTCGCCCTATTTTATCTGATAGTATCCCAAAAATAAGTGCCCCTACTGCCATACCAATCGAATTAACACTACCTATCCAGCCCATTTCTTGGCTTGTTAATCCCCAATCTTTTTGCAGTGCTACCATTACAAATGAAAGCATTCCAACATCCATTGCATCAAATAACCATCCAAGCCCCGCTATACCAAGTAGCTTTCGCTTCGAAATTTCTTTTACCTTTCCCACAAGAAGTCCTCCTCACACAGGTGTCTTTACACATCATTTTACATGTGTGAATTGTATAAGTAAAATACTTTCGTGTAAAAAATTCTCCTTCATCATTCCCAAAAAGTAAGTTATTTATCCCGATTGGTATGGGCTAATAATCAGCGGGGGATGAACGCCCCCACTGATTAAAGTTTCACTTTATTAAAAATGAACAAATAAAAAAAGTAGCGATGTTTCGCTACTTTTTTGAACGCATTACTTCTTTTAAAAATTCCGCTAATACTAACTGACGACGCCAGCGTGTTGGATTACTACATAATCTATAAAACCATTCTAAGTTAATAGCCTGAATCCATTTTGGCGCACGTTTTACCTCTCCGGCCCACACATCTAAACTACCGCCTACTCCAACAGCCATTTTCGTTTCTAAACGATGCTTATTAGTTTGGATAAAGTTTTCTTGTCTTGGGAAGCCAAGCGCAACAAGTAGTAGATCTGGTTTTGCTTCTCGAATACGAGAAACAATATTCTCTTCTTCTTGTTGTTTAAAATACCCATCTTGTGTACCCACAATAGATACCACCGAATACGTCTTCGTTAAATGATTAGCTGCAGCTTGTACAACATGCGGTTTTGCACCTAATAAGAAAACAGATACTGGTTTATTCTCTTCTGATAACTTCGCAAATAAGTTACACATTAAATCAAAACCTGCTACACGTTCTTTTAAAGGGATACCAAGCATACCACTTGCTTTTACAACTCCAATGCCATCAGGTGTAATTAAATCTGTATTTAATAATGTTTCATGGAACTTTTCATCCTTTTTGGCGCACATAACAATTTCAGGGTTTGCTGTTACTACCTGAAAAGTATGAGTTTGCTCCACTTCTAGTTGTTTCGTTAAATATTGGACCGTTTCATCCATCGTCATTGTAGAGAAAGGAACACCTAGAATATCAACCTTTTGTACTTCCATAATTAACTATCCTCTCTATTTCAGTAAAAGTTTTTTATATGCATTACGAGTATCTTCATACAAATTCTTTAGCGAAAAATGAGTAGATGCGTGATTATATAAACGATTTCCCATCGCTTCTAATTCATTATTCAACCATTTTTCATAAGCATTTTCTAATACGCTTGCTAACGAATCTGCATCACCAATTGGTACAATCCATCCATACGTATCATCAACTATTAACTTGCTCATGTCACCTACATTTGTTGCAATAGATGTTAAGCGTTGATTCGCCGCTTCTAATAAAACGAGAGGGAAACTTTCACTATAAGAGGTTAACAAATTAATGTGTGCAGATGCATATAATTCTTTTGAATCTGTACGAAAACCTAGAAAAATCACCTTATCCTCTAAGCCTTGTTGTTTCACCATCTCTTTTAATTCTGCTTCTATAGGCCCATCACCAAGTAGAAGTACCTTTATATTTGGAATTTTAGTTTTTTGTAACGCTTCAAATAAAATGTTATGACCTTTAACAGGATGAAGACGCGCCACTTGAATGGCTGTAAATACTCCTTCGTCGATGCCAAATTCACTCTTATCATAAGGTTTTGCTGGAGTATTATCATACTCAATTCCATTATAAACCGTACAAATCTTCTCTTCTGGTACACCAAGTTTTATTATATTTTCCTTAAAGTTTTCCGTAATTGCAAAGAACAAATCTACCTTTTTGAAAGAGCGTAAATTTAACTTCGTAAATACCCATCCTTTTAATCCCCTCTTCATAAAATCCAAAGTTGGATCACTGTGGACAGTCATTATCCATTTCGCTTTTATACCTTTTTTCAAGAGGGAGAGATAGAAATTTGCTCGTGCGCCATGTGTATGCACAATGTCAAATTGATTCTCATTAATAAATGACTTTATTTTTGAAAGAATTGATAGGTCGTACCGAGATGATTGAGTAAAAACATGTACTTGAATACCAAGGGCCCTCGCCTCCCTAGCAATCGCACCTTCTTCAAATACCATTAATTCCACTTCTTCCTTTGAAAATTGAGATAAAAGTGAAATAATATGTGTTTTTCCCCCACCTTCTTCTGCACCAGCATTCATATGCAACACTTTCATTTCTTACATCCCCCATTTTTCTTTTTATTTACTATAACAAAATAAAAGCTAACATATGCTAGCTTTTATTTTTCTATCATTCAATTTCCAAATCAACTATTAAATATGCCATGATTAATACTAAGTAGAAACTCACTCCAGGTGCCATTAAAATATGACCAGCCATAAATGAAATACCTAATCCGAGAAGTATTGCTGCAATCACCATTGCATATTTCACTGTGAATATTTGTCTAAATTTAGTAAATACACATACAATAAATTTAATACCAAAGTATATGAATGGGACTATAAGTAAAATGAACCCTATGATTCCGAAAGAATAGAACCAATCGTGGAAATCACGTTCAATTAATTTCGGCTGTTCTTTATAGTTACCAGCATAACCCATTCCTAATAATTTTTGAGACATTGGGGCTTCGTTATAAAAATCTTTATACATCTGTTCAAATAATTGACGCCCACTGAAAATAATAGCTTGCGTTTCTTCTTTTTTCTCCGCTACTTTTTCTTTTTCCTTCTCTTTTTCTTTTTCTTGCGCTGTCACAGGAGGTTTGTGCTCTTTAGCCTCCTCTTTCTTTTTCTCTTCCTTTTTCGCACTCTGTTCTTGTTCAATTAATTGGACGTGGAATCCCATATTTTTCATAAATGGTGAAAAAGGTGTATATGCCAATATGCCTACAAATACAGTCATTGCAATAAAACCATTTAATAAATAGACATTTTTCTTTCCATCTTTGCGTTGTGTAAATGCCTGAATAAAGCACATAACAACTGCGATAGCCATTGATCCAAAGATTGCTCCTACGCCAACCTTTGTCCCAATTGCAAATAATGAATAAACAACTAAAATTGAAGGAATCCAATAGTACACTTTACCTATACTTTTTGTTTTTTCAATTGAGTACAAAATAACAATTGGACACATAATTGCTAAGATAGATCCTAGCTCGTTACCGGCATAAAACCAACCGCGTGATCCGAGCTTCACCCATTCGTAACTATTATAATCTGTTCCAGTAGTAATTGAAGCTACCATTACTACCCCTATAATTAGCGATGCATACGTAATATAATCTCGCATTTTTGAATGGCTTTTTTCTTTTAAAGACTTAAAAACAAACACATAGCAAGTAAGCATAACAAACGGATATAAAGCTTTTGCTATAAATTTAATTTCTTCTGTAAGTACCATAGGATCTTTTGTGAATTTATTATTTATCAATCCGATGGTGAAAACTATTCCTACTAGGATTATATACGATATATATTTTATATTTCCCTTGTTCTTTGTTTGAATTAAAATATATATTCCACCTAGAACCATAACGAATAAGCGTGTAATAACTCCAATAGTCGTATCAATTTTTAAAACCATGATACAGAATGCTGTGAGCAAATCTAAAATTGGTTGCAACAAAATAAAGATTAGTAGAAAATTTTCAAATTTATTACTTTTACCATTTTCGCTTAACATCTAGAACCTCCATAACTATTACCTAATTTCAATCTATATAGTTAATATTTTTTCTCATCTCAAATATTTATTATAACATATATTTTTTAATTAAACGTCTCACATTTCTACCCAATCTTACCTTATAAAAAAAAAGAAAATTTGTATTTCCAAGCGCTTTCTTTCCTCATTTTTTCTTTTTTTCTACATGTAACGAAAATGCATTGTTATTTACATAACTTTAGTGTATATTTTTTCTCTGGAACATCTTTAGGAGGAAGGGATTACAGCTATGTTATTAATCGATATATTTACGTTTCTTGGCATTATCGCCGCTGCTATTTCCGGTACATTAGTTGGTTTAAAAAAAGATTTAGATTTATTCGGTGTCCTTTGTTTAGCTGTAGCTACTGCGCTCGGCGGCGGTATTATTCGTGATATTATGATCGGTAACCTGCCTCCTGTCGCATTTGTAAAACCTATTTACTTTTTCGTAAGCGTATTATCAGCATTATTTACTTGTATGTTTTTTGAACGTATTAATAAACTTCAAGTCGTTATTATGCTTTCCGATGCTGTTGGCTTAGGTGTTTTTACAGCTATTGGTGCAAATGCGGCAATGTCACATCACGTTGACGCCTCGTTTTTAGTAGTTTCAATGGGAGTCATCACAGGTATTGGAGGCGGTATTTTGCGTGATATTTGCGCTCAAGATATCCCTTACGTATTTCGAAAAGAGATTTACGCAATCGCTTCTATCTTAGGAGCAATTAGTTTCCTAATCACATATGCAATGGGGGCGCACGTATTAGCTTTCTATGTTTGTTTATTAGTAACATTCGTTATTCGTGTCGTCACTGTAATATATAATGTACATTTTCCAGTTTTCTTTAAAACACATGCTAAGATTAATAAAGGCCATTAAGAGAATTCTACATAGGATTCTCTTAATTTATATACTATTCTACACACTAACGTAGAGTAATTGTATATAAAAATATATAATTATACAAGAACCGAAAATGAAAACGCTTTACAAACAGGTGAAAGAACGATGCTTGGGGTTTTTAAAAAACATAATAATAAAACAAACGCCAGTATAATTGAATTAAGTAAGGACCAACAAATAATTTTTAACGTACCTGCTAATTCTGAACTAAAAATTCAAATGGAGATGCTACATATTTCAAAAGAAGATTTACAAATTGTAAAAGTACTACAGCCTTTTATTTATGCGGAAATAGATTGGATTACGGAAAAATTCTATGTCAATATTACAAAACAACCTAATTTAATTACCGTTATTGAACGTTACAGCTCTATTCCAAAACTAAAACAAACTTTAAAAACACATATAAAAGAATTATTTAGTGGAAATATGCACGAAGATTTTATTGAACAGCGTGTGAGAATTGCCAAAAGGCATGTACAAATTGGTTTACATAGAAAGTGGTATACTGCTGCTTATCAAGAATTATTCCGCTCTATCATGAAGATCTTGCAAACAAAAATTACAACAATCGATGATTTTTCTTATTCTAAAAACGTAATAAATAAATTATTCACCCTTGAACAAGAACTTGTTCTCGCGGCTTATGAATCTGAATATGAAAGAATACAAAAAGAACATGAAAAAGAAAAAGAAATAATAGCTATGACAATTACGCATATCGCAACAGAACTAGCATCTGTATCTGAAAAAACGAGCTCTTCTATTCAAAAATTAACCGTTAAATCTGAAACTATTGTAGAAATTGCCAAAACAGGTACATCATTAGCTACAACATCGGAAGAAAAGCAAATAAAGGTAAAGAACAATTAAATCAGTAAAACAAACGAATGGAATACATTCAAACAAATATGGAAACTATCATTACAGATACTCATGAACTTCTCGATATTTCTAACAAAATTAACGAAATTATAGATATCGTAAAATCAATTGCGGAGCAAACAAATTTATTCGCATTAAATGCTGCTATTGAATCTGCGCGTGCCGGAGAATTTGGCAAAGGTTTTTCTGTTGTAGCTGGGGAAATCCGAAAATTATCAGAGCAAACGAAAGAATCTATATTTAACGTTACAAAGCTTGTTGAAAAAACAAATGAACAGATTATTCGTGTCTCTTCTTCTGTAAAGCAAATTAGCTCTCTCGTATCTGAAGGAACGGATAGTATGTATGCGACAGATCAATACTTCCAAGAAATCGTAAACGACATGTCTAACTCGAAAGAACAAAATAAAAAAAATTGAAACTGAGTTAGAAACTATTTCACAAGTAATGAAAGATATTCAAGACGATTCTTCAAAAATGGCTCTAACAGCCGATAGTTTACAAATAGAACTAAACCGATAAGGTGAAACTTGGATCAGTGGCAATTCTTCATCTTCACTGACTACTAATTTTCATCATCCAGCAAAAAAAGAATCCAAAATGGATTCTTTTTATTTTCGGAAAAATATTTTTTGACAATACACATAACTCATATAAACACCAAAGCTTTGCAAAATAAACAAAGCTGGCATAATTATATTGTAATATACCCTATCTACTTGGAAGAGTCTTAACAATACGTATCCACTAATTAAAAATAGGAACAACATATACCCTTCGTTTTGTTGTTTCTTAATAAGGAAGTGTAATAAAGCTATAGCCATAAATAACGTCACGGCTATATATATAAGTTTTTCACATTTGAAAAGAATAGAATTTATTCCCTCTTCTGAAAACTGATTCATTACTGGGTTTAAAAGTTTAAATCTTTCTCCTTCAATCTCTTTTAACTTTTGATCAATGTGCTCTGTTACACTTTGATTTGTTGGTATTTTTTCTTCATGTTGAGTCTTTCCAATTAAAACAGATTGAACATACGCCTCATTCGAAAATGTATATTGTGACATTCCCATTTTATTAATCCCATAACTCACACCAAAATGAACGCTATAAAATAGAATAAGTATCCCTATCATCTTTAATAGCACTTTTTGTTTCGTTGCCGATTGAAAGAATTCAATTAGTAACACATATACAACGATAAAAATAGGAAGAAATACCCCCATCGGGAAGATCATATTGCTAAATGCAAATAATACTGCTGAAAACACCCACATATAAGGATGATCTAATCCTTTATATAAAAGTATGTAACAAGCAAAATAAAATAAAAATATTGCAAGCGATTCCGGCGTTAATAAGGAGCTCATGAATATATTTGGAATATATAAAGCGTAAAATATAGACGCAATACGACCACATTCTTCCCCAAATATCATTGCCGCAATACGATAAGTGAAAAATGCGGTTCCTGTACAAAACAAAATATTAAATAACTGTAAAACAAATACCGTATCACCAAATATTCGAATAATAACTGATTCATAAATAATAAAAGGTAGCTGCATTACATTCTCTATATTATTACCAAGTGTAATTTGCTTTGCAGACTCATACATCACTTTCATATCACCAATTATCGGAACATCTACGAATAGAACCGTACTAAGTCTCACAACTATAGATATACTCATAAGAAAAATAAGAAATTGTTTATCCGTAAAACGATATTGTAAAATTGATGCCACTAACAAAATGAGAATGACGAAAATTGCCAATACGATTGTTACACTTGTTGCACTTCCTCCAAAAAATTGCTTACTTGTTTCAAATGCTGACCAACAACTATAAACAAAAAATACGAGCATCGCACCAGTTATTGTTTTATTGAAGAAAGATGAAAAATTTGTTTGTATATGATTCATATGTCCATTGCACCTCTATTTCCATTCATAACAAAACGATTCTATCATGAATAGGTACAAGGCTGATAGGGAATTTCTATGACAAATACATAGTCATTACTTTTTCACTTGCAATGTAAGCGAATCCTCTTTTACACTACATTTTATATATGATAAAGTGAAACTTTAATCAGTGGGGGAGTTTGTCCATCCCCCCACTGATTATTAGTTGAACCAATCGGGCTTTTACGGGCAGCCCGACTCCCACCTAACTTCTTCGCATTCGCCGAATTTCGAGGTGGGAGTCTTACTGCCCTCAAATAGCGGGATAAATGTTCTTTCAGTTACATGCATACAAATACAGAAGTTTTAATAATCCTCTTCTGGAATTCTTTATTTCATTAAATATCTATTGATTTTTAATAATTTTGTACGCCACTTACAATACATGTCATTCTGATTGAAAACAGAAAATAGGGGCTGAATATATGGAAAAGAAATTCATGCGAGAATCAAAAGCAATTAAAACAACACGTGTTTTTCCTAATGATTTAAATAATCATCAAACACTTTTCGGAGGAAAATTATTAGCAGAAATTGATAGTATTGCCTCAATTGCGGCTGCAAGACATAGCCGTAAGCATTGCGTAACAGCATCTATCGATTCGGTTGATTTTTTAACTCCAATTCACCAAGCAGATTCTGTTTGTTATGAAGCGTTCGTATGTTATACAGGGAAATCTTCAATGGAAGTTTTCGTAAAAGTAATTGCAGAGAACTTATTAACAGGCGAACGTAGAATAGCTGCAACATGCTTCATTACATTCGTTGCATTAAAAGATGGAAAACCTTCATCTGTTCCACAAGTACTTCCTGAAACTGAAGAGGAACATTGGCTACACACAACTGGTTCAGAACGCGCCGAAAATAGGAAAAAAGGGCGGTTAAAAAGTAAGGAAATGGCCGAAGTACTAACTTTAAGTAAACCTTGGAGTGTATAATTTTTCACTATCAAAACATCTCCTGAGCGAATAGCTATCATGTATTCGCTCATTTTTTATACACAATTCTAGCCCTTCATACAACCGTCACCACTTTTCACACATATTATGTAATATTTTTATACATACCTATTCACCACTAACCCTTTCTAATTTAATACCCCTCATTTATAATACGGTTCTATCCCATCAATAGTTGCTTTACAAAGTTTATGTAGGGTACACTTATACGGGTGGTCAACAAAACAATTTAACGATTTGTAAATCGTGTAGAAAACACCTTACACTTCATTATATTGAAAGAATTAACTCTAGTTAAAAAACCTCCATATGACATAGCAAGTATTTTAATTAAACTGGATTATTTTAATGGAAAGGTGAAATTATGCAGAAATCAATTGCTTCAAATATTTTTTATAAAATACTGCTCAACACGTTTAATATTATACTTCCAATTTTAGTTGGTCCTTACGCATATCGAACGTTAGGAGCAAATTCAATAGGAACCGTTAACGTTGCTGAAACCTTTTTTAATTACTTTTTCGTGTTCGCCGTATTTGGTGTATATCAATATGGTCTACGTGAAATTAGCTTAATTAAAAATGATAAAAGAAAAGTTTCTAAGTTATTTACAAGTCTCTATGTAATTAATTTTACAACTAGTATTTTGGCTTTATTAGCTTTTTTACTTTTTAGTTATATTGGATACGGACATGAAAGTTTATTTCCTGTTCTTCTTATTTTCGGTTTCAATTTTATTTCTAACATGTTTTATGTGGAATGGTTCAATGAGGCATATGAAAATTATGACTTCATCACTAAAAAAACAGTTATCGTTCGATTAATCTATGTCGTGCTTCTTTTCTCTTTCGTTCATGGGGTCGACGATTATAAAACATTTGCTGGTTTATTAGTATTATCGACATTTTTAAATCACTCCATTAGTTTTGTATATGTGAAACGCCAAGTTAAATTTGATTTTTCGGACTTAACTATTATTCCTCATTTAAAACCGTTACTATTAGTCTTGATTTTTTCAAATGCTAATATTTTATATACTCAATTAGATCGTCTTGTTCTAGGGGTATATGTTGGAAAGGTAGAAGTTGCATACTACGTAATGGCTTTTCAAATTATGACCATTATTAATACACTTATGTTAAGCGTTGTACAAGTAACCGTTCCAAGACTGTCTTATTTATCAGGAAATGCATCTGAAATGGAGTATGAATCGTTATTAAACAAAATTTCAAAAGTATATTTCATTACCCTATTTCCCGCCGCAATTGGTCTAATGCTCATTGCTCATGGAGCCGTTGTTATTTATGGTGGACAAGAATTTGCTAAGGCTGGTGATACATTAATTGTTTTTGCTTTTTATATGATTACAGTTGGTATCGAGTCCATTTTATCGAATCAAATTATCTATGTGAAAAAGAAAGAAAGTATTTTAGTGCGATTTTTATTTATTTGCGGATTTATCAACTTAGCGTCTAATATTGCACTAATATTCTTCCATATACTTACGCCAACAACGGCAATTTTCACAACAACAATTGCGAATTGTTTCTTAATCACATTCGAATATATTTATGTGAAAAAGAAATTAAAAGTGAACTATACGTTATTTGATATACACAAACTTAAATATCTATTTTATTCACTAACATTTGTACCGATAGCATTCGTTATTAATATGATTGTATCTGGGCAAATACTACAAGTTGTCTTAGTAATAATAACATGTGGGTTAACATATGCCCTTATCCTCTTTATAACAAAGGATGAAATTCTCTTTTCACTACTCGAAAAGATACTAGCACGGTTCAAAAAAGCTTAAACACAATCTCTAAAAGGAGCTGTTAAACTTGAAATTTTCTTTAATCATGGCTACTTGTGGCAGACGTGATGATATTCTTGACTTACTAAAATCACTTGAGCAACAAACTTACAAAAACTTCGAACTTATCGTAGTAGATCAAAACGATACTCCAATCTCTGATCTATTCGATGCATATAAAGATAAATTTTCTATTAACTACATTTATACGCCTATTAAAGGATTATCGAGAGCTCGAAATGCTGGCTTAAAAGTAGCAAATGGCGATTTCATCGCTTTTCCAGATGATGATTGTATTTATGAAACAAATGTTTTAGAAAGTATATTAGAAACATTTAACTCTAATACAGATGTTCATTTTATATCAACAAACACTACAAATGTTGAAGGAACAGGTTCTTTAATACACGCACCAAATACAGACATTATTCTAAATAATAAATATGGGTTTATGGGACCTTCTTTCACGCTATTCTTCACAAAACAGTTTGTGCAAGATGTAGGTACATTTGATGAAGATTTAGGCGTTGGTTCTGGCACAATTTATGGAGCTGGTGAAGAAACTGACTTTGTACTGCGCGGTATGCAAAAAAAGTACACTGGTTTATTTAGAAAAGATTTGTTCGTATACCATCCTGTAAAAGAAGAAATTATCAATGAGCAATCATTAAAACGTGCTATTTCTTATGCTGGTGGTTTTGGCAGGGTCATTCGCTTACATTATGGATTCCCTTATTTCTTACGTGCTGTCGCTGCGGCAACATTCCGCATGACACAAAACATTTCCAACGATAAGCGTAAATTCCACGCGAATCGCTTACGCGGGATTGTTCGTGGATATTTAAAATAAAGAATAGGGTGTAACCACTTTTATTAAATGGTCACACCCTATTTTTTATTTCCCTTGCATCGATAAAATGGTTTCCTTTAATCCTTCATAGTAAGGTGTTTTCGGTACTTGCCCAATAAACATTTCATATTTTTCTCCATTTAACACCACTGGTTTTTCTGTCAAATATAGCATTTCTACATATTCTTTCATCTGCTTATCAAATAAACCAATTAACTTTATCATACCTCTTTTAACGGTCATTACTCGCTTTGTATATCCCGTTAATTCACGTATATGTTGAATCATCTCTTCTCCGGTAATAACGCCACACCCTGGTATGTTCCAATGTTGCCCATAAGCCTCATCATGTAACGATAATTCCACCATTGCCTTCGCACCATCTGGTGTAAAAATATACTCACGTGCAATTCCCTTATCTCCAACAAAACTAGACATTTTATTTGCAAGCACGCCATTTAAAGTATGATGAACGAGTGTGCTTTCTGCTTTTGGACCGTAAAAATCAGGGAAATGAGCGATAAACATTTGGACACCACTCTGCTCTGCCATCATTTCAAGTTGCAATCTAATTTTTCCTTTCTTCGTATGAGGCTTCTTTTCAGCATCTTCTTTAACAAATCTTTGATTTTGCCTTCCATATGCATAAATATTATCAACGATCCCTAACTTAATATCGTTCTCTTTTGTTACTTCTAATATATTTCTTAATAATTTAGGTTGTTTCTCTTCCCAATCTGAATATGGAATATTTACAGCATGGAATATAGCATCTACACCTTTCGCTGCATCTAGGATGTCTGCTTTTACAAATACATCTCCTGCTACTGTTTGTATATTTTCTTCTCCTTGAAATAAATCTTCCAATTTCCCCTTGTTCCTTGCAAAAGCCACCACATCAATTCCTCTATTACATAGCTCTTTTGTAATTGCATATCCCATTGATCCAGATGCTCCCAGTACTAACGCTTTTCTCATCATAATTCCCCCCTTTAATTAATTAACCACCGTTCAATTAATAACAAAAAGAAAACCACTTATACTAGAAGCGATTTTGAAATAAATTCTACATGTACTTGGGCCAACCCCTTTAACTCGTCAAATGTTTGCCCACTTCCGCAATAATGCGCTACAAACCCATGTAATGATAAAAAGACAGACCATATTATCATTGCATTTATGTTTTTATTACATAAAGAAGAGACAACCTTTGCAAATTTTTCATAACTAACATTTGGACCGTCTGCTAAACATTCCTTTAACTCATCATCTTTAATTAAAAACATAATTTCATAATGACTTTGATTTTTCAAACCAAACTCTATAAAACCAAATAAAACAGCTTTTAATTGCTCCTCCTGAGATAAATTTCTTTTACTAATTTCATCTAATTTTTTATTTAGCAATTGAAAGTCTTGTTCTACCATCGCATAAAAAAGTTCAGCTTTATTTTTAAAATGGTAATAAATTGAACCATGGCTATATCCTAGTTCCATCGCAATTTTACGCATTGAAGTGTGTTGATAACCTTGTTGTACAAATAAATCTCTTGCTACGTTCATAATCATTTCTCTTGTTAACTCTTGTTTGACTGCTCTTCTTGGCGACATATTTTATACCTCACGATTTAATTAACCACCGTTCAATTATTATTATATATTTTTTCCAAAATAATGCAACTTCTTATTTTCAAAAATATACATTTTTGAAATGATAGCATTATATCAAAGAATTTAGTATCATGATTCAAGACACTATTTAGAATTGAACGGAGGACATTATGAGCTTATTAACTGTTGAAAAATTAGGCCATACATTTGGTGATCGTACATTATTTAAAGATGTATCCATGCGTTTACTCGCAGGAGAACATGTTGGATTAGTTGGAGCAAACGGTGTTGGTAAATCAACATTTATGAATATAATTACTGGTCAACTTATCCATGATGAAGGCCGTGTTGAATGGACACCTGGTACAAATTACGGTTACTTAGACCAGCATACAATTTTAACACCTGGTCGCACAATTCGTGACGTATTAGCAGATGCATTTTTACCTTTATTTGAAAAAGAAAAAGCTTTAAATGAAGTTACAGAAAAAATGGGAACTGCTACACCGGAAGAATTAGAGGAACTTCTTGAACAAATGGCAGAAATTCAAGATGCTCTTGAAGCAGGTGGTTTCTATTTATTAGATATGAAAATTGAAGAAGCAGCGCGTGGTCTTGGAATTGACGCAATTGGTTTAGATCGTGATGTTGCTGCATTAAGTGGTGGACAACGTACAAAAGTATTACTTGCAAAGTTACTACTTGAGCAACCAGAAGTATTACTATTAGATGAGCCTACCAACTATTTAGATGTTGAACATATTTATTGGTTAACGACTTATTTAAAAGAATATCCACACGCATTCCTATTAATTTCCCATGATACGGAATTTATGAATAAATGCGTTGATGTTATTTTCCATCTAGAATTCACAAAGATGACGCGTTATACAGCGACATATGAAAAATTTCTAGAATTAGCAGAGATCAATAAAAACCAACATATAAACGCTTATGAAAAGCAACGCGAGTTTATTAAAAAACAAGAAGATTTCATTGCAAAAAATAAGGCTCGTTACTCAACGACCGGCCGTGCAAAAAGTCGTCAAAAACAACTTGATCGTATGGAACGTATTGATCGTCCTGAAACAGCTATTAAACCTGAGTTCTCATTTAAAGAAAGTCGTGCAAGTAGTCGATTCGTCTTTGAAGGAGAAAATGTGGAAATTGGATATACACACCCGCTATTACCAAAATTAACAATGACAATTGAACGCGGTGAAAAAATTGCAATTGTTGGATGTAATGGCGTAGGTAAGTCAACACTATTAAAGACGATCCTAGGTAAAATCAAACCATTAAGCGGAAAAACAAGTCTTGGTGATTTCTTAAACCCATCATACTTCGAACAAGAAGTGAAAGCTGATAATATAACACCAATTGATGATGTTTGGAATACATTCCCTAGCTTAGACCAGCATCAAATACGTGCCATGTTAGCGAAATGCGGTTTAAAAAACGAACATATCTCTCGTCCACTGAACCAATTAAGCGGTGGCGAACAGGCAAAAGTTCGTTTATGTAAACTAATGGGTGAAGAGAGTAACTGGTTACTCTTTGATGAGCCAACAAATCACCTTGATGTTACAGCAAAAGAAGAACTACAAAAAGCAATGAAGGCATATAAAGGAACTATTCTTCTTGTATGTCACGAACCAGAATTTTATAAAGATTGGATAACGAAAGTTTGGAATGTAGAGGAATGGTCTCAGCAAAACTCTTAATCCGATAATAAATATCCTTCAAATTTTAAAAGTAAAAAGCAGTTGCCTCTAAAAGGATTCCTATACACCCTTTTGAAACAACTGCTTTTTTTACTTATCTTTTTACTATATCCCCGTCACTTTTTTTATTGTAAATATGATTAATACCAAAAGCAGCTAAAAAGATCATAGGTATTGTAGCCGAATAATGATATCTCGGTGCTACTTCTACTATCATTTGTGCCATTGTTAGCCCAATCGTATATAAACAAATAATTAAAAGTGAAGATTTATTTTTATTTTTCATAGCTACTAACGCCCCGAACAGTGAAGTAGCCAATAAGAAGTAATAGAAAACATTAGAAATTATAGTATATCGTACTTTATGATCCATCACTGGATCTGCGTACTTAACAGCTTGATCATCATTCCCTAAGAAGATAATAAATTTATCATACATTAGTTTCCCGAAATCTATATCATCGTTTTTGATTCTCTTTTTCGCTTCTTCAAGCATTTGCTTTTGAGTGTCCTGAGCACTCCATCCTGGTTGACCACTATAATGATATAGTAATGCTGAATCGCCTGGATTCCATGTTCCTGAAGATCCCTTATTAAATCCTACATGAATATTGTACCCCGGCACTGTTGCTATCTCTTCACCTAAACGTAATGTTATATAATGATTTACCGCCGAAGACATCATTAAGTATCCTATAATTATAACCCCTACATATGCCACCTTGTTAATAAGTAGCTTTTTATTCCCGATATGCTTTGTATCTATAATAAACATCCATATCGCTAAGGCTATAATTGGCACTGCTGCAATTGGTCTTGCCATATTTATTAATACAAGTAATGCAGCCAATAGAATTGAATACATTAGAACCTTTGCAATCGTTATATTTTCAAGTTTATCATAAACAATTATCATAATTGCCCAGGCTAATAACAGTATTGTACAATACAACGGTTCTGAAAGTGCAAACATGTTATACATCGTTTGTGATGGCAAGAGAATCCATAAAACACTTGCTGTTATCGCTGTTCTCACTCCACCAATTCTTCTGGCTATAAAATATATTAATCCCATCGAAATTGTAGTTAAAACAACATTAATAATTGGCGGAACCATAAAGTTTGCCCCAAATATTTTTAGGAAGATACTTAAGAATGAAGCATAACCAAAAATATGTGGAAATAATGCAACATATCTATCATGAATAACAAAGTTATCACCTAATGCTTTTGCAGTATTGAAAAAGGCTTCATAATCACCAATCGGATCAATCTTATATGTAAGAATCCATGCTGTTTTCACTGCTACACAAATAATTAATAGTGCAACAAAGCACATTTTTTCATTTAGCCTTTCAAGATATAGCGATCCACTTCTAAGTATAAAGTTTCCAATTGTACATAAAAATAAAAATCCAACTAGTATCATTACATAATTATATTTTTGAGTATCTGAAAAATAATCAAAAATTAATATTGCAACGAAAAAACTATACATACCATATACAAAACGTGTAGAAAAAGTTGATAAACCTTTGGAAAACTGCTCCAAAAAACTCACTCCTTAAAAAATATTTATACGAAAAAAACATTATATTTTCACAAAATATAACCTCTTAGTCTCTAATCATATTCAACTTACATCCTTTGATTAGTGACGAAAATTCGAAAACACATGTGAATTACACTACCAGCTACTATACAATAATATTGCCATAATTTCCATATTTGATTTCATACTACTCGTTATACAAATTAAAAATAACACTGCTATAATTATTGCCAAACTTATTCTATATCTCGAAAGTGACACTCACTTAAAACATATAACATTTTAATACAAACTATGTTATAATTGATAGTTGTTAAATATAAATAACAATTCTACATCGCCTATTGTATTTATATATTTTACAAAAATGAGGATAATATTATGGAGAAACTCTTAAAGTTCGGTTTAGTAGGAATCTTTAATACACTCATTACAATTATTAGCTTTTGGATATTGTTAAGGTTCGAGATGAACTATCTTGTTGCGAATACCATTGCCTATTTAATTGGTGTTGCCAATAGCTACTATTGGAATAAAAATTGGGTGTTTAAACCTAATAATAAAAGCACGTCAATGTTCTTTAAATTTCTAACTGTAAATTTAATTGTATTGGCTTTTAATACATTATGTTTATTTATATTAGTAGATAAACTTACCTTTAATGCATCTATTGCGCAAATCTTCGCGATTGGTGTCGGAATGGTTATAAATTTTGTCCTTAATAAAATTTGGACATTCAACCAAACTGAAAAGGCCTCTAATTAAACTTGCACAACTTATTTAAAACTATGGAGGATACAACATGGAAAAATTAATTTCGGTTGTAGTTCCTATGTACTTCGAGGAAGAGGTAGCACAGGAATGTTACACCCGTTTAAAGTCCGTTATGCTTCAAAATAATATTAATTACGAGTTTGTCTTTGTAAACGACGGTAGTACAGATCGTACAATGGACATCCTATCAGAAATTGCTGCAAATGATTACCGTACAAAAATTGTTAATTTTGCACGCAACTTTGGACACCAAATAGCTGTTACAGCTGGTATTGCCGCTGCAAAAGGCGACGCTATTGTAATTATCGATGCAGACTTACAAGATCCACCAGAGGTTATTCCTGAACTTATTGCAAAATGGGAAGAGGGATATGAAGTTGTTTATGCAAAACGTAAACAACGTAAAGGTGAAACTTGGTTTAAACTTTTAACAGCGAAATATTTCTATAAATTCTTAAACTATATGTCTGATATCGATATCCCAAAAGATACTGGTGATTTCCGAATCATCGATCGCAAGGTTGCCGATGTTTTCAATCAAATGACGGAGCGAAATCGCTTCATTCGTGGCATGATGTCTTGGGTTGGCTTCCGCCAAACGTATGTTGAATATGAACGTGATGAGCGCTTTGCTGGTGAAACAAAATATCCATTAAAGAAAATGATTAAATTTGCATCAGATGGCATTATTGCATTTTCTACAAAACCATTACGTATCGTTATGTCTTTAGGTTTATTATCAGTTCTCATTTCGATAATTGTCTTACTATATACAATTACTGTGAAAATCATCGGTGATGGTACTCAAACTGGTTGGGCATCCATTATGGTTGCTATTACATTCTTTAGTGGTATTCAATTACTTGGTCTTGGAATCGTCGGTCAGTATATCGCTCGTATTTATGACGAAAGTAAAAATCGTCCGATTTATATCGTAAAAGAAACAATCAATATTGAACTAGAAGAAACTGCACAGAAAAAAGAAAAAGTGCATGTATAATAAAAAAGGTAACAATGAAAACTATCATTGTTACCTTTTTATATTGTAATACCCCATAAGTCGCAAACGAAATTCTTTTAAATTTGGATATGCCTCTAAATTAGACAGCATCCCTTGAATAACTGGAATCCTTGGATTTGGTAATCTCATTTCTGCCTCCAAAACATCTAGCGTAACAAGCAATTCATCATCTTCTAATTGATCCGCTAATGTACGCTTAAACACAATGATTTCTTTTAAAAAATGTTCTTTCACTTGTTCCTTAATAAGCTCTGATTTACAAAAAAACTCTCCAAGCCTTTCTTCATGTAAAACGGGTTCTTCCAAAGATTCTATGAGTCCATCTACTAAATGATCTACCCTTTTTAAAATAAACGTCGATACATAGGACAAATCAATTTCTAGTGTTTGTAAAATAATTAGTTCTAAATATCCACGACATATCCCTTCCACTATAATTACTAAATCCAATAAATATGGCATAACCTTGTCACCATAAATAGACAATAAACTATTCCGATAAAATGCGTGAGACTCTAATTTCATCCGCATCATAAATTCTTCCACTTCTTTATTAAATGGAATAGCATTTTCTCTCGCATGCATAATAATAAATTCCTTATGCTTCTGTATATCAGTAAACTGGCAATACAATTGTTTTGCGAATTTTTCACGTGGTAATAATGATTCTTTATCAATATCCATCATTTTATTTTGAATCTTGTCATAGTAATATCGAAGTGTTGCTAATAACAGCTCATCTTTCGATTTAAAATATAAGTAAAAAGCCCCTTTTGATATACCGCAGGCTGTGACGATTTCTTGTACTGATGTCGCATTCACACCCTTGGTCGCAAATAACTTCATAGCCATCTCTATAATTAAGCGCTCTTTTTCTTTCATATCTTCTCTCCTAAATTTAATCTCGCATCTTATACTACATATATCTCGCTACTTGTGGCAGTAAAAATCCCACTTATTAAAACTTTATTATACCATCTCTTTTCATTGACGACTGACCAACCAGTCAGTTATATTATGTATTAGACTGACCGATTGGTCAATACAATAAAAAGGGAGCGCAAACATGAACAAAATCATCAATTTCTCGTTAAAAAATAAGTTCGCGGTTTGGCTATTAACCATTATTGTTACTATTGCAGGGATCTATTCTGGACTCAATATGAAGCTGGAAACAATCCCTGATATTACAACGCCTATTGTAACAGTAACGACGGTTTATCCTGGTGCTACACCAGAAGAAGTAGCTGATAAAGTTTCAAAACCGATGGAAGAGCAACTACAAAATTTAAGTGGTGTTAACGTTGTTAGTTCATCATCTTTTCAAAACGCATCTTCTATTCAGGTAGAATATGATTTTGATAAAAATATGGAAAAGGCCGAAACAGAAATTAAAGAAGCTCTCACAAATGTGAAACTGCCAGACGGTGTTAAAGATCCGAAAGTTTCTCGAGTAAACTTTAATGCCTTCCCTGTTATTTCATTAAGCGTAGCAAGTAAAAATGAATCTTTGGCTACCTTAACAGAAAATGTAGAGAAAAATATTGTTCCAGGATTAAAAGGACTTGATGGTGTTGCATCTGTTCAAATTACAGGTCAACAAGTAGATGAAGTTCAGCTTGTCTTCAAGAAAGATAAGATGAAAGAATTAGGGTTAAGTGAAGATACTGTAAAAAATGTGATTAAAGGATCGGATGTTTCTTTACCACTTGGCTTATATACATTTAAAGATACGGAAAAATCAGTTGTTGTAGATGGTAATATCACAACGATTAAAGCATTAAAAGAATTAAAGATTCCAGCCGTACCTTCATCACCGAACGGTCAAAGTGGTCAAAACGCTGGCGCTAGTGCGCAAACTACGCAAATGAATCCAGCAGCTATGAACGGAATTCCAACAGTTACATTAGAAGAAATTGCTGATATTAAAGAAGTTGGGAAAGCAGAATCGATTTCTCGAACAAATGGAAAAGAAGCAATTGGAATTCAAATTGTGAAAGCTGCTGATGCAAACACAGTTGATGTTGTAAATGCAGTTAAAGATGAAGTAAAAGATCTTGAGAAAAAATATAAAGACTTAGAGATCATTTCAACATTCGACCAAGGTGCACCGATTGAGAAGTCAGTTGAGACAATGCTTAGCAAAGCAATTTTCGGTGCTATCTTTGCGATTGTTATTATTATGTTGTTCCTACGCAACATTCGAACAACGTTAATCTCTGTCGTTTCTATACCACTTTCTTTATTAATTGCAGTTTCAGTCATAAAGCAAATGGATATTACGCTGAACATTATGACACTGGGAGCCATGACAGTCGCTATCGGGCGCGTTGTCGATGACTCAATTGTTGTTATTGAAAATATTTACCGACGCATGTCGCTATCAGAAGAGAAACTACGCGGAAAAGATTTAATTCGTGAAGCCACGAAAGAAATGTTTATTCCGATTATGTCTTCTACCATTGTAACAATTGCTGTATTCTTGCCGCTTGGACTTGTAAAAGGTATGATTGGTGAAATGTTCTTACCATTCGCCTTAACTATTGTCTTTGCTCTATTAGCATCCTTACTAGTGGCAGTTACAATCGTACCAATGCTAGCTCATTCTTTATTTAGAAAAGAAAGCATGAGGGAAAGAGAAGTACATCATGAAGAAAAACCAAGTAAATTAGCAAACGGTTATAAGCGTATACTTGCATGGGCTTTAAATCATAAAATTATTACATCAAGTATTGCTGTCCTTCTACTAGTTGGTAGTCTTGCACTTGTACCAATTATCGGTGTAAGCTTCTTACCATCTGAAGAAGAAAAAATGATTATCACAACATATAACCCTGAACCAGGTCAAACGTTAGAAGACGTTGAAAAAATTGCAACAAAAGCTGAAAAGCATTTCCAAGATAAAAAAGATGTGAAAACAATTCAGTTCTCATTAGGTGGAGAGAATCCAATGAGTCCTGGCCAATCAAATCAAGCAATGTTCTTCGTTCAATATGATAACGACACGAAAAACTTCGAAAAAGAAAAAGAGCAAGTCATTAAAGATTTACAAAAAATGTCTGGAAAAGGCGAATGGAAAAACCAAGATTTCGGAGCAAGTGGCGGTAGTAACGAAATTAAACTATACGTTTACGGAGATAGTTCGGAAGAAATTAAGCCTGTCGTAAAAGATATTCAAAATATCATGAAGAAAAATAAAGACTTAAAAGATGTAGACTCTAGTATTGCAAAAACATATGCAGAGTACACTTTAGTCGCAGATCAAGAGAAGTTAAGTAAAATGGGGCTAACTGCTGCCCAAATTGGAATGGGACTTTCTAATCAACATGATCGCCCTGTTCTAACAACAATTAAAAAAGACGGTAAAGATGTAAATGTATATGTAGAAACTGAGAAACAGAATTATGAAACAATCGATGATTTAACAAATCGTAAAATTACAACACCACTTGGTAATGAAGTTGCGGTTAAAGATGTTATGACTGTAAAAGAAGGTGAAACTTCTAACACAGTAACACATCGAGATGGCAGAGTTTATGCAGAAGTGAGTGCGAAATTAACATCTGATGACGTTTCAAAAGCATCTTCTGCAGTCCAAAAAGAAGTGGATAAAATGGATCTTCCTTCTGGTGTAGATGTTTCTATGGGCGGTGTTACAGAAGATATTCAAGAATCATTTAAGCAACTTGGATTAGCGATGCTAGCTGCGATTGCTATTGTATACTTCGTTCTTGTCGTTACATTTGGTGGTGCACTTGCGCCATTCGCAATTTTATTCTCGCTACCATTCACAATTATTGGTGCACTTGTTTCCTTATTAATCTCTGGCGAAACATTAAGTGTATCTGCAATGATTGGTGCGCTTATGTTAATCGGTATCGTTGTAACAAACGCAATCGTACTTGTCGATCGTGTTATCCATAAAGAAAATGAAGGTGTATCAACACGTGAAGCATTACTAGAAGCTGGTGCAACACGCCTGCGTCCTATTTTAATGACTGCAATTGCAACAATTGGGGCTCTTATCCCGCTTGCATTAGGCTTTGAAGGTAGTGGCTTAATTTCTAAAGGACTTGGTGTAACCGTAATTGGTGGATTAACGAGTTCAACGTTATTAACACTTCTTATTGTTCCAATCGTTTATGAAGCACTAAGCAAATTTAAAAAGAAAAAAGTAAAATAAAAAAAAATAACCTCGCTAACTGCGAGGTTATTTTTTATCTCCAAACAAGATTAGGAAATCACCATACCCTTCTTTCTCTAGCTCCTCTTTTGGGATAAATCGAAGAGCTGCTGAATTTATACAATAACGAAGTCCATTTGGTCCTGGACCGTCTGGAAATACATGCCCAAGATGTGAGTCTCCTTCTTTACTTCTCACTTCTGTACGCGTCATATTATGACTAACATCCATTTTTTCTTTCACGCTAGCTGACATAACCGGTTTCGTAAAACTCGGCCATCCACATCCACTATCAAATTTATCTATAGAAGTAAACAACGGTTCACCTGAAACGATGTCTATATAAAGACCTTCCTCTTGATGATTCCAATACTCATTTCGAAATGGTGGTTCTGTACCATTTTCCTGCGTTACATAAAACTGCATATCGTTTAGTTTTTCTTTTAAATGGGCATTATTCTTTGGCCAATGTTGTTTAATAAAAGCATCACGCCCTGAACCTTTACGATATAACTCATAGCGGAATGTGTTTTTCTTATGATATCCTTGATGATATTCTTCAGCTGTATAAAATGTAGTAGCTGGCAATATTTTTGTCGCAATTCGTTTTGAAAAGCGCCCACTCTGCTCAAGCTCTTCTTTTGAAGCTTCTGCCTTTTTATGTTGTTCTTCATTATGATAAAAAATCACTGTTTCGTAAGACTGCCCGCGGTCATGGAATTGCCCTCCAATATCAGTCGGATCAATTTGTCTCCAATATATATTTAATAACTCTTCATACGACATTTTATTTGCATCGAATGTAATTTGTACTGCCTCATAATGTCCAGTTGTTTCCGAGCACACTTCTTTATACGTTGGATTCTCTATATGGCCACCTGTATAGCCTGAAACAACTTGTATAATCCCTTCCATCTCTTCAAATGGCGAAACCATGCACCAGAAACACCCTCCAGCAAATGTAGCTAATTCTATCTTTTCATTTACAGTCATTATTTCACCCCTATTCTATATTCTCCTTACAGTATGGCATAAGAAACACTTTGTTATAAAAGAAAAAGCATCGAATATCGATGCTTTTTCTTTACTCTATTGTTTTCCAACATCCTGATCCATTTCATCACTTGTCACATCTAAAACATCTAATAAGAAAATGAAGATTGGAATACCGATAATTAGTCCCCACACACCTAAAAAGTGTTCAGAGAAAATTAGTATCATAAACGTGTAGAAGATCGGTAAATTTGTTTTTTGTGACATGAATTTCGGGTTTAACACATAGCTTTCGAGCGCATGGATTACTGTTACGATAACTACAATATAAACGACATACATAATACCGCCGATATTGTAAGCAATCATACAAAGCGGGAATAACGAAATAATAACACCTGCCACTGGAATTAAACCAAGCAAGAAAATCATTAACCCTAAACCTAATAATTGCGGGAAGTCTAATATCCATAATGCGATAACAGATAAAACACAGTTAACAATTGCAATTAAAAATTGTGCTTCAATTACCTTTCCGAATGAACGTGCAAATTTCTTTCCAAAATACTCAATTTCAGTATAGAAAATTGCAAGTCTGCTTTCTTTAAACTTCGCAGTAAAAGCAACGATACGCCCTTTTTCAAGTAAGAAAAATAAGCTTAAAATTACAGAAAGTAAAACTTGCAGACCGAATTTCCCAACATTCGTAATGGATTTATACAAAATGTCTACGCCTTGTCCTACATATTTAGAAAGTTCCATATGATTGACAGCATTAACTGCATACTTAATTAATTCACTATCAGGTGGATTCCTTAAAAATACATTGAATTGATAAATCAATTGCGAAATTTGTATTGTTAATACCGGTAAATATTTAAATAGCGTAATGGCAATTCCCGCCACTAACATTACATATAAAAGCGCTATAATAATTTTTCGATTGATTGGCATGAAATGTTCTAATTTACGAGAAATAAACTTTTGGAATCGATCCATTAAATACGTCAACATAAACGTAATTAAAATTAAATTTAACATACTTTGCATCCCATACAATATGAGAGCAAGTAATACTAATACGATTAACCGCTGAAATCCTTTGCTTTGAAACAGGTTTTTTATTTGCATAATCGACGAGTACTCTCTCCTGTCCTATAAAGTAAAACGTTAATAAGTAGATTTCTCTCTCTTTTCTACCTTTAATTATTTATATTAAAATTCTTATAAGCCCTTATCAAACCATATAGTAGCTTACTTCTCATTTTACAATACAATGACCTAATTCAAAACGTATTCTCCGTAGTATTAATGAAGATTTAAAGAAACTTATATTTTACTAAACATAGGTCTTACCACTACTGTAACATAAAAAGCAAGCTATCAGTAGAAATCCGCCCTACAAATAGCTTGCTTTTATATTTTTTTAAGTAAGTTTTATCCCGCATTAACGGGCAGTAAGATCCCTACCTCAAAATTCGGCGAATATGAGGAAGTTAGGTGGCAGATAACTGCTCGTAAAAGCCCGATTGGTGAAGGCTAATAATCAGTGGGAGATAGACAACCACCACTGATTAAAGTTTCACTTTATTATCCAATAAACGGCATGAACATTGGGATAACCACCACCGTTACGACACCAACTACTGTCACAGCGATACTTGCCATAGCTGCTTCTACTTCACCCATTTCGATTCCTACTGCAACGCCTAATGCATGACCCGCTGTTCCAAGTGCCAAACCTTTTGCAATTGGATGTTTCACCCTAAATGTTTTTAAGAATAATGCTCCTAATGCATATACAATAACTGCGTTAAAGATAACTGCAAATGATGTAATTGCTGGAATACCACCAATGCTTTCAGAAATTGGTAATGCGATGGCTGTTGTTGCTGCCTGCGGTAACATTGAGTTCATTACTGCTGTATCTAAACCAATCGCTTTTGCGACAATGAACACGACAACCACTGAACAAATAGATCCAACCACGATAGCTGACAAAATTTGCCACCAATATTTTTTTAACTTATCAACTTGTTTATATAATGGAATTGCAAAGGCGATTGTTGCTGGCTCTAAGAAGAAACTAATCATCTTCCCACCAGTATTATATTCCTCAAAAGTAAAGTTACCTACCTTTAAAAATACGATCCCTAATACCATTGCTACGAATAGTGGTGTAAATAAGAAGAATCCTTTTGAGTGTTTGAATAAAAACGTTCCGATTCCGTATGCAATTAATGAAACGACGATTCCGAAATATGGAGTCATTGTGCTTGTCATGTTCATTACCTCCTAACCATGTATGGTCTAAAATAGTTACGCGACTTTTCCATGTTTGCTTCCTTTGTTTACAACTTTCAATTCTTTTGTATCTTTTGTTTCTTTGTCATCTTTACCTAACATTAATTGTGCAAATAAACCTGTTACAGCAAGTAAAATAATTGTTGCGACAACGATTACAGTTAGGATTTGTAAAAAATTTTGGCTCATTACATCAAGAGAATTAATAACAGAAATACCTGATGGGACGAAAAGAAATCCGATAATACCTGTTAAAGCAGTTCCAAATGATTCAACTTGCTCCAATTTAATAACCTTTAAACATAATAGACTAAATAAAACGACTAACCCAATTACTGATGAAGGCATCGGAATGGGTAAATGGGTTGAGATAATATTAGAAACTAACATAATAGCTGAAAAAACGAATATTTGTGATAGAAAACCATATACTTTTTTTGTGCTCATTTTGGCCACCTCTTTTGATTTGGTACCTTTATTTTATAAGATATAAATGCAAAAGAAAGCGTTTACATAACAGAATGTCAAATATAAACAGCCAATTACAAAAATTATACAGTGAAATACAAAAGCTGCTTCTTAAATACGAAGCAGCTTCTTGAGCTCTTTTGCATATGTACGACTAACAGGTACTTTTGAACCCTCTTTCATGATTAAATTATAAGTAGAATTGAACCATGGCTGTATTTCTGTAATATGATTAATATTCGCAATAAAACTACGATGAACACGCATAAAAATTGTTTGTGGTAATTTCTTTTCCAAAATAACAAGCGTATCATGTGTTACATATTTTTCTTTCATCGTTTTTACAGTTACTTTCCCATCTTCAAGTCCTACATAAATAATATCTTCAATATTAACAAGTACAATTGACTCCTCAATTGGCAGTGCTAATTTATGCATCTCGGTCGTTACATCTACACTCTTTACATCTTGCTTTGTTTCTATTTTTGTTTGCTTTTGTTTCTTGTATTTCTTTAATGTCTGTACGATACGCTCTTCATCAAATGGCTTTAAAATATAATCTAATGCATCTACTTCAAAGGCTTGCAGTGCATATTGATCATATGCAGTTGCAAACACGATTGAAGGTGGATTTTTCATCTTCTTTAATATATTTGCGATTTCAAATCCGTTATCATCAGATAGTTGGATGTCCAGAAAAACAATCTCTGGTTTGTTTTTCATTAATTCTTCTAATGCATCCTCTACACAATCTGCCTCGCCCACTATCTCTACTTCTTTCGTTCGCTCTAACAAATATTTCAATTCATCCCGTGCTAACATTTCATCATCAACTACCAATACTTTTAACACTCGGTTCTTCCTCCCCTATTTTTTTTGGAATTACAAAGATAATCTCCGTCCCCTTGTTTAATTCACTTTCAATTTGAAGCATTGTCTCTTTCCCAAATAACCCAATAAGTCGTTCATTAATATTATATAAAGCTGTTCCAGTCCCTTTCTTTGATGGAACTACCATTTTTCCTAATTGCTCTAGACGTTCACTCTCAATCCCTTGTCCATTATCTTTCACTTCAAAATGAACCATCCCCTCTTTTTCAAACACATGCACCTCAACTTGGCACAATGGCTGCTTTTTCGGAAAAGCATGGCGCAATGCATTTTCAACTAATAACTGAAGCACAAATGGTGGAACTAAAGTTGTCTTTAATTCTTCTTCAATGTACATCTTTACTTCATACTTATTTGGAAATCTGGCTTGCTCTAACGATAAATATGCTTGTACATGATTCAACTCTTGTTCCAATGGAATAAGTAATTGACGTGCACCTTGCAAATTACAACGAAAATAAACGCTAAGCTGCAGCAATAATTTTCTCGCTTTCTCTACATCTGTTCGGCATAAAGCTGATACTGTATTAATCGCATTAAATAAAAAATGCGGATTGATTTGTGCTTGCAACGCTTTTATTTCAGCATCTTGTAATAACTTACTTTGTAACTCCGCTTCACCTAACTCAAGCTGTGTGGAAAATATTTTAGCTAATCCTTCCGCTAACTCTTCCTCAACACGACTTAATTGACTAGCGTTTTTAAAATAAAGTTTTAACGTTCCTATCGTATTCCCATGTGAAGTTAATGGAATAACAACTGCCGCTTGCAGTGGACACCCATCATGTTGGCAATTAATAATTTCACGCGATTTCGCTTTCATTATTTTCCCTGTATGTAGGACCTCTTTCGATAAACCTGTTATTAAACTGTGTGAAGGAATATGATGATCCGATGCTAATCCAACGTGAGCTAAAATTTTCTCTGTATCTGTTAAGGATACCGCATCTGTTCCCGTAAAGCGGTGGATAATTTGTGCCACATACTTGCAAGATTCTTCTGTTAAACCCCGGCGAAAATAAGGTAACGTTTTATCAGCAATTCGTAATACTTTATGCGTTTGCAATGCTTTCGCATTCTCTTCCTGACGCAAAATAGCTTGGATCATAGAAAGTAAAATAAAGCTCCCGAAACTATTCACAAGGATCATCGGTATCGCGATTGTTTTCACAATACTCATTCCATCCTCTACAATTAATAGAATCATAATCATTTCTAAAGAAACGATAAACACACTTAAAATCGCTGAAAATTTAGGTGTAATTGTACGATTATGTTTTTGGAAAAAGTATCCAATATATCCCGCTATCACTCCTGCTAAAATTGATGAGATTGCACAGCTTGCCGCTGTTGTCCCGCCAAGCATATAACGGTGAATACCAGCAATCGATCCTACTCCAATTCCAACGATAGGACCACCGAGAAATCCACTAATTCCAACACCCATAATACGTGTATTTGCGATTGTACTCGATGAAGAAACACCTTGTATCCAATTTTCATTCATAATCATATTCCCTGCAATTTCAATTCCTGTGTAATTACTTACAATTGTAAACACTGAAAAAATACAAATAAGCTTAAACTTATCTATATATCCATCCTGCCTATGAAGTAGGCGCCTGAATGTCTTAATATGAGAGAGTAAAAAACCTAAAATAACAATCAGTCCAACACGTTCAATCATCATAAGTACTAAATTTAGCATCTGTGGTTCATTCCTTTTTGTTTAGTCAGTTTTATCCCAGTTGATGTAGGCTAATAATCAGTGGTGGATCAGAAAAATCCTCACCAATTATAGCTTCACTTTATTATCGAAAAATAATAAGGTAACCGTCAAGGGGAATGGATATATTTTGAAAAATCCCACCAATACAATTAAACTTTTAACAGACATAAAAAAGAGAGAAAGCTCCCCAAAATAAGAACCTTCCTCTCTTTTTATTATCTATTTTGATTTACTAGCTTTTTGAAATAAGAAGGCCGTTGTATCTTCTTCTTTTACAATACCTTGTTCTAATGCTAATTCCCCTGCAACTTTAGGCGCTAACCATAACATTGGGAATAATAGAAATGATACAGGAACAGCTGTCACTACAATGAAGGATTGTAGTGCATTAATACTTCCCTCACCCATATATAAAAGAATGGCGGCAACAGCGCCCATAATAAGAGACCAAAAAACTCGCAAGGTAATTCTAGGATTTCCATCTCCAGTTACTGCCATTGAAATGGAATAGGCCATTGAATCTCCTGTGGTTACTACAAATAAAATTGTTAATAAAAGAAATGCTGGTCCAACAATATTGGAAAGTGGCAATTGCTCTGTAATTGCAATCATAGCAGCTGGCATACCAGATTCACTTAATGCCACCGAGATAGAACCTGGTTTCATTAACTCATAAAAGACACCAGATCCCCCCAATATAGTAAACCAAAACGTTGTAATAATAGGTGCGATAATTCCAATTGCAACGATTATTTCTCGAATCGTTCTTCCTCTTGAAATTCGGCTCACTAAAATTGCCATCATCGGTCCATATCCAATAAACCATCCCCAGAAGAAAATTGTCCACGATCCTAACCAACTTGCATCGCCACGATATGTACTTATTGGAATAAATTCATGTATATAAAATCCAAATGAAGAAACAAACGAATCAATAATAAATTCACCTGGCCCAAACAGTAATATGAATGCCATTAACAAAATTGCTAATCTAACATTTAAATTACTTATAATTTGAATCCCTTTATCAATACCTGTTACTGCAGATATAGTAGACACAGCCACTACACAAACGATAATTGCCAATTGAGTAGTAAATACATCAGAAATTCCAAATAATTCTTGTAAGCCATAACTTGCTTGTAAACCTAAAAATCCAATTGGGCCAATTGTCCCTGCAGCTACTGCAATAATTGCAAATGCATCAATCATCGTTCCAAACAAACTCTTTCGCAATTTCTCCCCAAAAATAGGATATAAAAGCGTTCGAGGTTTTAACGGCATTCCTTTATGATAGTGACCGTACATCATAACTACTGCACTAATTGTCCCTAAAATCGTCCAGGCTAAGAAACCCCAGTGCATATAGCTTTGTGCTAAAGCAGGCATGACTGCTTCTTGCGTTCCAGCAGATATACCTTCATGTATTGGTGGCACCGTCATCAAATGGTACATTGGCTCTGCTGCTGCCCAAAAAACGCCACCTCCGGCAAGTAATGTAGACATAATAATAGCAAGCCATTTTGCCGTACTAATCTCAGGTTTTTCTAAGTTACCTAGTTTGACCCTCCCATATTTCGAGAATGCCATACACATCGCAACAATAAATGTACCTAACAATAAAACTTGCCAAAAGGCACCGAAATATTTAATTGAAAAGGAAAAACTGTTATTAATTACTCTCTCTACATACTCCTTGTTCACAAAAACTGCAAGTACAAATAATAAAAGCGAACCACCACTAATAAGAAATACAGGCCAATCCGTTTTTTGACTCTTCATCCTCATTTACACTTCCTCCTTCCTCAGCAATCTAAAAAAACAACTTTATTATGTTTCCTTATTTAAATTCGAAACACAATAGTTATATAAGTATAATATTCCATCAATTATCCACACACTTACGTTGTCCCTAAAAATATGCTAAATCCCTTATTTTAAAGAAACAATCTATTCCTCTTACATAAAAGGGCAAAATAAAAGACCTTATATTTCTATAAGGTCTTCGAAACAGAAATTTGATTATAACATACGGAACTCCATGGTTCAAAAAGCCCCTTCCCTAAATAACTAGGAGTAAAGGCTTCCAATTGCTATATAGCAGTAATTAAAAAAATTTATATTTTGCAGGAAACGCTCTATACTACAAACTATTTATGAAAGAAATTCGGCTTCAAAATATCATTTGGATACGGTTTATGATAAACATGAGTGGTAGCTGGTGACAACGGCGGAATTAACCATACCCAATTACCTGTTACAACACGGCCACAAGCGACCTCTTGCTTCTCAAATTGCTGAAATTGTTGTGCAGCAGTATGATGATCGACAATACTCACGCCTTGTTTTTTAAAGGAATGTAACACAGCGATATTCAACTCAATTAATGCCTTATCTTTCCATAACGTACTATTTCTTGACGTATCCAAATTCATCATTTCTGCAACTGCTGGAAGTAAATTATAACGATCATAATCCGCTAAGTTACGAGCCCCAATCTCCGTTCCCATATACCATCCATTGAACGGAGCAGCAGTATAAGAAATACCACCAATCTCTAAACGCATATCTGAAATCATCGGTACTCCATACCATTTTACTCCGAGTGAAGATACAGGGTATTCCGGATGCTCAATTGGTACTTCTTTCACCTCTTCTTTCGGAATTTCTTTATATATAGGTGCTTTCCCATCCACAGAAAATACAAGTGGTAATACATCAAAATTTGTACCTTCTCCTTGCCAACCAAGCTCCTGACAAAAATCTGTAAATGTAGCGGAATGAGAATCACCAATCACTCCCATTTCCGTTTTATATCCTGCATATCGAATTAACTGGTGGTTATAAATCCGTATATTATTTTCTTCACCTTGATATTGCTTAAAAATTGTAATGGTTGGTTTCACTTTCCCGTCGTTCGTTGCATATTTAATATGATGAATTAATGCATTATATACACCCTCTTCATCATTCACTTCACGTGCATCTAATATGTGCATCTTACTCCAAAACAATCTCCCAATGCATCTATTACTATTACGCCATGCCATCCGTGATCCATGAACAAGCTCTTCAAATGTATGCTCATACGTGCCAGTCTTTTCTATCTCTATTAAAATTTCTTTCATACGCTCTTCTATTAATTGCTCTTTATTAAGCTCTTTATAGCAAATCGTAATAAAATTACTTGCTTCCTCTATTAATTGTTTCGTTTTACTCATAAACAATCTCCTTCTATTTCAACAAAACGCTACTACTTTACAGTATAAGCAAAAAGGATAAGAGTCACAAACGAAATCAAAATTGTTACTTTTATCGTAATATTTGTCAAAAGATTTCCAGAATTATTGTTGACTTCCGAAAAAACAAGTGTATTTTTGACTTAAGAAAATTATTTTTACCTTAACCAAATTTTTGAGTGGAAAGTGGGTAATTTCATAAGGTTATGGTTAACTAGACCCATATATTGATGATGCCTGCCATTCATCATGCGTGTAAGGTAAATTTGGTAATGTAAATTACTACCTAAATTATAAACTTGAATATAAATAAAAAGCATGGAATCATAATAAAGATTCCATGCTTTCCTACATACGATACATTAACGTACCCGATATTTAAAAATACAATAGCAAAAGTATAAAATTGAAACTACCGATACATAAACTGATATTTCATATACTAATGGCTCTCCCCATATTCCCATAAAATAAAAGAGAGATGGAAGTGTAAGTGTTACCCATGATTGTACAAATGCTATTCTACCTAGGTATTGATTAATATTTTTCTTTTGCACATTTAGCACAAAGAATAAATACCAAAGTAAAGCCCACATAAACCATGTTAACGCGTTAAGAACATCTTGAAATTGAACAAAAGATACAACCATATAAAATAAAGCAATAATAACTACCCATAGGCAAAACCAACCTAACCCAGTGCTACTCATTCCCGTAATAAAGGTAACTCCTACATACAAATATGTTAAACCAAATAAAAAAGTAGCTGCATATGAATATACCGTCCAATTACTTTGATCAGAAATCATGATCAAATAGAACGGAATGATAATTTGTAATGCCCCCACAAATAAATTAAAGACACCTGCACTTTTCATCTCTGCTTTGCCTAATATGACAAGACTATTTAAGAATAAAGCTGCACCTGAAAGTAATAATCCTACATAACCCATATATATTCGTGTGAAAAATTTCCCTTCCCACACTTCAACCTCCCACCATATAAAAGATAATATTATTTCTTATTTTCCTTCTTACTTCAAACTACATACACAGTTTTTTATATAAGTCAGACTTCCTACCTTTAAAAACGACAGAAAAATCCATTACATAACAATTATATAGAGATGGTATTCCCCAAATACATATATACTAAAAACGCTTTCAATAATAAATAAGCCTAATAAATAGCTAAGATTACTTGATTATAAACGTACTCTAACAACGATACAAGTACTGGAATACTTTTCAATGTTACATTTTTTATTTCTATAAAAAATTAATAGAATGATGCATTTCCCCTATCTCGTTCTATCAATTATCCGCATAGAATATTGTACAATCATATTAATTTGGAAAGGTTTGATATTTATGCCTCTTTATTATCCAAATCAAATTGGTATTTATTCCACAGGTGTTTTAACAAAAGAAGCTGCAACTGCTTCAGCTGTAGTAAACATTGTAAATCTAAATGCATACGAACATCATATAAATATAGAAATTTGGGATTGGTCTAGCTATTCTAATCCGGTAAAATTACCTGTATTAATTGGCGAGAGTTCAGAAGCAAGTTTCCCTTATCCTTTATCTGGAAATCATTCAACTTCTTTTTATGCAGAATTAGATGAGACAGTTAATTTTTATGAAATCCGCATTTCCTATCCGAAGCATGCTAATATTATTGCAAACTGTTTTGGGCGAAGTGCTCTGCCCTATACAATCCAAGAGGGCAATACAGTTTATCATAAACAACTTGTTAAAATTCATGAAGATTTCTCATCTATATTACCAATTTATACAAACCCTCAATAAAACAAATTCCCATTGAAATGCTACGGTCAGTAATATTTCATTGATTTTTCTATTGTAAAATGAACATATTACTGACTTCAACCAACATAATAAAGAATCGAATTTATTATATAAATAAAAATAAAGTATCCTATAAAATATTAAAAGGATACCTTATTAACTACCTTAAATCATTTGATAGCCATTTTTATTATTTACTTGCCATCTCCAAGAATCTACGCACATCTCTTCTAATCCATGTTTCGATTCCCACCCTAATTCTCGCTTTGCTTTAGATACGTCAGCAAAACATATTGCTACATCACCAGGACGACGCTCTATAATTTTATAAGGTATTTTTTGGCCCGAAACCTTCTCAAAAACCTTAACCATCTCCAATACACTATACCCTTTCCCCGTACCAAGGTTATATGCATCAATTCCCTTGGTCACAAGTACTTTCTCGAGTGCCTTTACATGTCCCTTTGCAAGATCAACAACATGAATATAATCCCGGACACCTGTCCCGTCTATTGTCGGATAGTCATTTCCGAATATATTTAATTCCTTTAATTTCCCTACCGCTACTTGTGTTACATATGGCATTAAATTATTCGGAATCCCATTCGGATCTTCTCCAATACGTCCACTTTGATGCGCCCCAAACGGATTGAAATAGCGAAGTAACGCAATACTCCATTCACTATCAGCTTTTGCTATATCACGCATAATTTGCTCAATCATTAATTTGGTTTGCCCATATGGATTCGTCGCGCTTAATGGAAAGTCTTCTGTAATTGGTGATGTTTTTGGAACTCCATATACGGTTGCAGATGAACTAAAAATAAATTTTTTAACATTATGTTTTTGCATTACATCACATAGTATGACTGTACTCATTATATTATTATAATAATATGTAATTGGAATTGTAACCGATTCCCCAACTGCTTTGAAACCTGCAAAATGAATAACTGCTTCAATGTTATTTCTCAAAAAAATATCATTCATTTTTTCACGATTTAAAACATTTTCTTTATAAAATTCAAATTGTTTCCCTGTTATTTCTTTTACTCTGTTTAAAGATTCTATTGAACTATTTGAAAGATTATCTACGACTATTATTTTATAATTATTATTTAATAATTCTATACATGTATGACTACCAATATACCCTGCTCCACCCGTTATAAGTATCGCCATATATATAGTCCCCCACTTATCATCAATTATAAAATCTCAATACACATTTATCCTATCATATTTTGAGGGTGAAAATTCTAAATATTTAAATTTTTATTTTCATTTATATAAAAAGGCTACATAACCTTTAAGTTATATAGCCTTCAACTTACATATTTGTCTATATCATTTCTTATTAATCAAGAAAAATAACGGTTCCACTAAAAAGCACTCGAAAGGTTCATTTGTTAAATTACGTAACAATATACACTTAGAAAATGCGCAAGACTACCTAACAATACAAAAACATGAAAAATTTCATGGTGTCCCATATATTTAAACTCCAACCATTTTGGCTTCGCACCGTAAATAAATCCACCAATTGTATAAAAAATGCCTCCAATTACTAAGAAAAGAATACCTCCTGTACTTAAATTCTCAGCTAGCGGTGCAAAGAATAGAACAATTAACCAACCCATCAGAAGATAAATTGCTGTCGATAACCATCTTGGACAATTAAACCAAAACATTTTAAAAACAATACCACAAATCGCAGTTGCATAAACTAAACAAAATAATAGTAAACCATTTGCCGAATTTAATGTAATTAAGCAAAAGGGTGCATATGTACCTGCAATTAATATAAAAATCATAGAATGATCTAGCTTCCTAAAGAAATAAATAACACGTTCACTGGCTACAACACTATGATACACAGCTGATGCTGTATACAGAACCATCATACCGATACCAAATAAAATAACAGCTGTAATCGCAGCAAAAGATGGCATCTTAACAGAAACTTTCACAAGCATAGCTAATAATGCAATAAATGATAATACAGCTCCTCCTAAGTGAGTAAATGCATTAACCGGTTCTCTTACATAAGCATTCATATAAACACCCCTCATATAATTACATGTAGTTTTGATAACTACATGTAATTATATATACATTATTCGTACAGGTCAACATTTACATTTCATTTGTTTCGTAATACCATATTTAAAGATATACTAAACATTAAGCTCCACTAAGTTATAAAAGTGAGGGGTTCTACGTGGAAAATATAAACAAATTACTTGAATCATTACATTTAGAAAAAAATATTAAACTTGAGGATATCCCAAATGTCGATTTATATGTAGACCAAGTTGTTCAGCTATTTGAGAATACTTATGCAGATACAACGAGAACTGCTGATGAAAAAGTATTAACAAAAACGATGATTAACAATTACGCAAAGGGGAAATTATTTATCCCTATCAAAAATAAAAAGTATTCAAAAGAGCATATGATTTTAATCAGCTTAATTTATCAATTAAAAGGAGCCCTTTCCATTAATGATATAAAAGGCTCCTTAGAAAATATAAATGCACCATTAATAAACGATGAAACATTCGAATTAAATACTCTCTATAAAGATTATCTTTCTCTTACTGAAACCAATGTGGAAAGCTTTAAACAAGACGTAAATACACGTGTTACGGAAGTAAATGAAGTTTCTTCCTTAGAAGATCCCAAGCTAGAAAAGTTTTTATTACTAACATCCTTCGTGACTATGAGTAATATGTATAGACGTTTAGCAGAGAAACTAGTTGATGATCTCAAAGAATCTTAAACAAAAAACTATCCACCTGTTAGAGGGTGGATAGTTTTTTGTTTACTTAATTGCTTCATGAACCTTTAATTGTTTCCCTTTAATCGTTGTGTTTTTCATGATTTTTAAAACAAGCGGTCCTTTTCCATTTAATATTTCAACGTAAGAAACATTGTCTTGTATTGTAATAATGCCTATATCTTCTGCTGTAACACCTTTAATTTTAGCAATTGTACCGACGAAATCTACCGCTCTAATTTTCTTTTTCTTCCCGCCATTAAAGTACAGTTTCATAATTCCTTTGTTTAGATCTGCATTTTTATCTTTCTTTATCATTGGTTTAGCATGTATCTTTTCTTCAAATACTGCTTTCCCTTTTATAACTTCTTCTTTTGAAGGTGCAAGTCCCTTTGGAATTTCAAATCCGATGTATCCCTCAATCTCTTCTAAAAACCTATTTTCATAAGGCGTTATAAATGTAATAGCTTTTCCACTATTACCAGCTCGTCCTGTTCTTCCTGTGCGGTGTACGTAACTTTCTTTTTCTAGTGGAATATCGTAATTAATAACATGTGTAATATTATCAATATCAATTCCTCTAGCCGCTACGTCTGTTGCTACTAAATAACGGAACTTTCCTTTTCTAAAATCATCCATCACTTCAAAACGGTCTTCTTGTACCATACCACCATGTATTTTGTCACAAGGATAGTTAACGCGCTTTAACTGTCTATATACATGATCTACGTTTTCTTGTGTGCGGCAAAAAATAATGCAGCTATCTGGGTTTTCAATTGTTGTTATATCTTTAAGAAGTGAAAGCTTTTCTTCTTCTATCACTTCAAAAAGTGTATGTTCAATTTTATCTGTTGTAATCCCAGCTGCTTTAATTTCAATATGAGTTGGTGAATTCATATATGTACGAGACAACTTTTCAACATCCTCTGGAAGCGTTGCTGAAAATAGCATTGTCATTCGCTTTGTAGGTAATTCATCAATAATTGCTTCTACTTGATCGATAAACCCCATATTTAGCATTTCATCTGCTTCATCAATAACTAAGTACTTTAGGCGCTCTAAAGAAAGAGTACCTTTTTCAATATGATCTAACACACGACCCGGAGTCCCCACTACAATATGTGTCTTTTGCTTTAGCTCTAATTTTTGGCGTGCAAATGGAGATTTACCATAAACTGCGGCAGCCTTAATTCTTTTGAATCGACCTATATTCGTAATATCTTCTTTTACTTGAACAGCAAGTTCTCTCGTTGGTGTTAAAACCAATGCCTGTGGCTTATTCTCTTCCCACTCTACCATTTCACAAAGTGGTATACCAAACGAAGCTGTTTTTCCACTTCCAGTCTGCGATTTTACAACAAGATCCTTCTTTTGCAGTGCAACTGGAATAACCTCTCCTTGCACTTCTGTCGGATACTCATAGCCTAAACCAGTAAGTGCTCGTATGATTTCTTTATTTAATGCATAATTACTAAAACTTTTTTTACTCATATGTTAACCTCATTTGATTTTATATTTAACCTATTATGTTCTTCATACCTCACTTTAGACTATAGTAAGATACTATATTAATCCACTGTTTTCAATTCATTTAAATCTAAATTTATCTAAGTATAATTTTAAAATAGTAAAGGGCAGCCTTAATAATAAGTCTGCCCTATCTATACCATATTCATTTTTTACGGAACTAGTTTTTTCACAACCGGTATTCTTTGCAATACTAAAGTGATTACCATACTAAGAACAATTGTAATCGTTACATTAATAGGTATCGCCAATATTGCATGCACACGCTCATTTACCTTAGGAAAAACCATGTACAACAAGTTATTTAATAAGAAGAAGTGAAGAATATAGATTCCAAGGCTTGCTTGATTTATAAAACGGAATAACAATGGTAATTCTCGTTCTGACTTTTGGAATGCATATTTGAAAAATATAAATAATCCAATCGCCATCAGTACGACACCTGGCGCAAAATATCCATACCAAAACTGCTCTAACTGTCCATTTGCTTTTACTGTATAGTAATAAGTAATAAAGAATGTACTAATAAATCCTACGAATCCTCCAATGTAAGAAATATTTCTCCATTTTTTAGAAATATCAAAATTAGATAAATAATAACCAAGTAGGAAATACCCTACATAATTTGTAACATAAAATAATTCAATATTAAAGTTAATTGGATAATAATATTTCGCTAAATTGACTACAACAGATGCATATAGCCATAAAATTAAAAAGTATTCTATCTCTCTTTTTTTAGCGTTTTTCACAAATATTTTCAGTAGAGGTGTAATTAAGTATATCCCTACAATCATATATAGGAACCATAAATGTCCCCCAATCGTATCCGTTAAAAAGTGCTTTATTCCTTGCTTGAAAGAAGCTGGAAAATATCCTGCATATGCTCCATATGCGTAAAATATAGCGCTCCAAGCTATAAACGGTATAATCACCTTACTTGCACGCTTCTGTAAAAATTCCCCGATTGGAATATCTTTCGTCCCCTTTAACAATAAAGCTCCACTAATCATCACGAAGATTGGAACACTGGCACGTGAAATGGATTCAAAAAGGTTACCAGCCATCCAGCGCGACACGTTATTTGTATCTAACATGGAAACATAACCAGCAGAAACGTGAATTGTAACAACTGCTATTGTTGCTAATACACGCAACCAATCCATATATACTAAACGTTTCATTAACGACCCTCCTAAATTTACCTATTTAACTTTTCTTTTCCAAACATAATTTTACATCAAATGATGCTATGTTAAAACACATTTTCATCATATGAACCTACAACATACGTATATAAAGTGAAACTTTAATCAGTGGGGGGGTTCATCCCCACTGATTATTAGCCCTCACCAATCGGGCGTTTACGGGTAGCAGGGCTCCTACCTAACTTCTTTGCTCTCACCAATTTTTGAGGTGGGAGTCTTACTGCCCGGCAAATAGCGGGATAAACTTTAATTTTTAAATATAAACATGAAAACCTTTGACTTATACGTGAAAATCATGTAAATTATCCTTTGGACGAACATTTTTGAACAAACTTAATGAAATATTCGTATTTTAGGGGTGTAAATGATGGAAAACGTATTCGACTATGAAGATATTCAATTAATTCCTGCAAAATGTATTGTAAATAGCCGCTCTGAATGTGATACAACTGTCACTTTAGGAAAACATAAATTTAAATTACCTGTCGTACCTGCAAATATGCAAACGATTATTGATGAAAGAATTGCAACTTATTTAGCTGAAAACAATTACTTCTATATCATGCATCGTTTCCAACCAGAGAAACGAATCTCATTCATTAGAGATATGCAATCACGTGGATTAATCGCTTCTATCAGCGTTGGTGTGAAAGAGGACGAGTATGAATTCGTACAACAATTAGCTGCTGAGCAACTTACACCTGAATACATCACGATTGATATTGCACACGGTCATTCTAATGCTGTGATCAACATGATTCAACATATTAAAAAACATTTACCAGAAAGCTTCGTGATCGCTGGAAACGTTGGAACTCCAGAAGCGGTAAGAGAATTAGAAAATGCTGGTGCTGACGCAACAAAAGTTGGTATTGGACCTGGTAAAGTTTGTATTACAAAAATTAAAACGGGCTTTGGAACTGGTGGTTGGCAGCTAGCTGCACTTCGCTGGTGTGCAAAAGCTGCAAGTAAACCAATTATCGCTGACGGTGGTATTCGTACTCACGGCGACGTAGCTAAATCAATTCGATTTGGAGCGACTATGGTTATGGTCGGTTCTCTATTCGCTGGTCATGAAGAGTCACCAGGGGAAACAATCGAAAAAGATGGCAAGCTTTATAAAGAGTACTTCGGCTCTGCTTCTGAATTCCAAAAAGGTGAGAAGAAAAACGTTGAAGGTAAGAAAATGTTCGTTGAGCATAAAGGTTCTTTAGAAGACACTTTAATCGAAATGGAACAAGATCTTCAATCTTCTATCTCTTACGCTGGCGGAACAAAATTAGACGCTATTCGTACTGTAGATTATGTTGTCGTGAAAAACTCTATTTTCAATGGTGACAAAGTATATTAATTTTCAAATTTAACTCGAAGGACAAGCATTTTATATGCTTGTCCTTCTTTTTTATGTATAAAAATGTTAAATGTTTTTATTTTACTGAATTTTCTAGTATCATATTTTTAGATAGTTAAAATAAGGGGGCTATAATAAATGAAACATGTAATCGAAGAACGCCTTATTCGCACAGAAATTCCTACCGAACTAACATGGGATCTTTCCGATTTGTACAAGTCTGATGATGAGTGGCATACTGCATTACACGTATTGGAAAATAATATACAAAAACTCGATTCATTTAAAGGATGCTTACATACTAGTTCCACTGCTTTATTAAATTGCCTACTTTTAGAGGAAGAGCTTTTAATGAAGTTAACAAAACTGAGCTCATATGCAAATTTAAAAGAATCCGCTGACCATACAGATCCAGTTATTCAAGCGAACTCTTCCAAAATTTCTGCTCTAGGAACGAAAGTACATACCGCACTATCCTTTATTTATAATGAAATTCTTTCATTTGAAGAGGGATTGATTGAAAAATATTTAAATGAGGAAACAAAACTCGAGCCTTTCCGTAAATCATTACTAGAAGTGCTGGACAAAAGACCGCACACTCTTTCACCTGAAACAGAAGAAGTACTTGCTGCACTTGGAGAAGTTCATAGTTCTCCATACAAAATTTACGGCATGACTAAATTGGCCGATATGGATTTCACTTCTATACAAGACGAACAAGGAAACGAACTCCCTGTTTCATTCGCATTATTTGAAAGTAAATATGAATTTTCTCCAAGCACATATATACGTAGAAAAGCATATTCATCATTCGTTTCCACACTGAAACGATATAAAAATACAGTTGCCACAACATATGCTACTGAAGTAAAAAAACAGGTGACTCTTTCTCGTTTACGCAAGTACGAGTCCGTTACCTATATGCTTTTAGAACCCCAAAAAGTGCCACTTAAAATGTATAACAACCAACTAGATATTATTTATAACGAATTAGCACCTCATATGCGCCGTTTTGCAGATTTAAAAAAGAAGGTATTAGGACTCGATCAAATGCTTTTCTGCGACTTACATGCACCTTTAGATCCCGAATTTAATCCTACGATTACTTACGAAGAAGCAGGCAAACTCATTCAAGATTCTTTAAAAGTATTAGGTGATGAATATAGTGCCATAATCGAAAAAGGTTTCAAAGAAAGATGGGTAGATCTTGCAGATAATGTAGGTAAATCAACAGGTGCATTTTGTTCAAGCCCATACGGTTCTCATCCTTACATTTTAATTACATGGCAAAATACAATGCGCGGATGTTTCACATTAGCTCATGAATTTGGACATGCTGGTCATTTTTATTTAGCAAATAAAAACCAGCGTATTATGAATGTACGTCCATCTATGTACTTTGTTGAAGCGCCATCAACGATGAATGAATTACTATTAGCCCAGCATTTACTGGCGACTACTGACGATAAGAGAATGCGCAGATGGGTCATATTACAACTACTCGGCACATATTATCATAACTTTGTTACTCACTTACTTGAGGGTGAATATCAAAGAAGAGTATATACCTTAGCAGAAGAAGGACAAGCACTTACAGCTACCACTTTAACCGAAATCAAAACAAAAGTGCTTTCTACATTCTGGGGAGATTCTGTAGAAATTGATGAAGGTGCCGGATTAACTTGGATGCGTCAACCTCATTATTATATGGGCTTATATTCTTACACATATTCTGCGGGTCTCACTGCATCTACCACAGTAGCCCAAATGATTAAAGAAGAAGGACAACCTGCCGTTGATCGCTGGTTAGATGTACTTCGCGCTGGTGGTACAATGAAACCACTTGAACTAATGAAACACGCCGGGGTCGATATGTCAAAACCGGATGCAATCCGTAAAGCTGTTTCTTACGTTGGTTCCTTAATTGATGAATTAGAACGTTCTTATCAAGAATAAAAATAAGCCCTCACTTTATGAGGGCTTATCCTATATTTACTTTCCAAATCTTTTACGGTATCCGCATTTTCTACAAAGTTCTTCAACTGCAACTCTTTTCGAAAATCCCTCTACAATATTTTGCGCTCTTTCACCTTCTATAATATTAGAAAATGAATCATTATTAATATTACCAAGATTAATAATCCCTTCACCATCTAAACAACAAGGAATAACCGTTCCATTTGCTAAAATACCTGCTTGATTTCGAAGACCGTGACAGAACCCCTTTCCATCATCCTCTTCTTCATGCAATGCCGGCCACTGGAATTCATAATCTTGATTAATAAATACACGTTCCGCAATTTTTATACCTTTTCCTGGTGTAAGCTTCTCTTCAATTTGATAAGATAGATCAAACTCATTTTCAATTATGGATAATAACTCTCTATTTTTCTGGATTTCAGCGTTTGTTTTATTATCCTGAGTTAAATTCCATAACCTTAGCGAGACGATTAAATCTGATTGACTTGTCGCTTCCCTAATGAAGGAAAGTATACTCCTTACATAGCCTTCTTTATCTTCTGAACCTGGATGTCCATCAAAACTGTGCAGTGAAAAATTCATTTGTCTTAACGCAGGTTTATTTAACAATCTATGCCTTCTCTTATTAATTAACGTTCCGTTCGTCGTAATATTAACTTTAAACCCTTTTTCATGGCTTAAATCTAACAGTTGATCTATTTTTGGATGTAGCAACGGCTCACCCTTCACGTGCAAATAAATGTAGTCTGTGTGAGGTTTAATTTGGTCTAATCTTTTAGCAAAATCCTCCACAGAAATGAATTGCTTCTGCCTTTCCGTCGGCGGACAAAAGCTACACGCAAGATTACATACGCTCGTAATCTCCAAGTAAAACTTCTTAAACTTCTTCACCTTTAATTCCTCACTTCTCTGACTACTTATAATTTTTTCCTCTTCATATTACAGCATACTTTTTTAGAAATAGAAACATACTTATTTTAGGAAATACGTATTTATTATATAAAATAGAAAAAACGGCCACATATGTAGCCGTTTTAATGTGCTATTATACCACTATTTATGATACGGTTCACCACAACTAATCTAAATGAGGTTATTGTTCATTATTTTTATAATTAAATTTAACAAAAAAGGTAGTGCCTTCCGATCCTGTTTGAATTTCTATTTTTGCATTATGACGGGCAGCAATGGCATAACATACGCCTAACCCCAACCCAGTTCCATTATCTTTGGTCGTGTAAAATGGAGTACCCAGTTTCTCTAATACTTCAGGCCTGATACCTTTTCCTTGATCCCGCACTGCAAGCACCACACAATTTTGCCCTTCCTTGTAGGTGCTAATGGTTAGAACTTTCCCTGTGCTCATCGCTTCTAAACCATTACGGTATAGGTTTATTAATAATTGCCGTACCTCATGACGATTTAAAAGTAATTCCGGAATGTCATTTGTATCAACTTGAATATATTTATTTTGATTATACGTATCAATCTTTATTAAAGGAATACTATCGTGGATAATTGAATTTAAATCTAACATCTGCAAATCCGATTTCCTTGTATTACCCATTGAGAGAAATTCAGTAATAATTGAATTGGAACGGTCAAGTTCTTCAATCATTAAATTAAAGTACTTATTATGTTTCTCATAGGTGTTCTCTTCTTTTAATAACTGCAAAAATCCTCGTACTGTTGTCATTGGATTTCTAATCTCATGGCTAATACCTGCTGCCATTTGCCCTATTAAATCTATGTTGGATAACCTTTTCAATTCCTGCTCATATTGCTTTTTTTCCGTTATGTTTTTAAAAATACAACAAATACCATCATCATACGGGTATGCAATAACTTCGTGCCAATATTCATCAGAGATAGAAAGAAATTCAAAATGAACTGTAGTTCTCTCTGACATTGCACGATGAAATTCCTTATACATAACTGCGTCGACGCTACTCGGGAAAACCTCCCATATATTCTTGCCTAATACATCTTTTGCTGTTTTTCTTTGTGGAAAATATTGATGCTTATTTACGTACGTAAATTCCCATTTATTATTCAAAGTAAAGAATCCATCCGTAATACTTTCAATCACACTTGTAACTTTTTCATTAGCAGCAGCTAGTTCTCTCGTTCGCTCTTCCACCATGCTTTCAAGTTGATCCATATATAACAAGTTTGAAAACGTAGGAGCTGTGGCATCAACGATAGATTTTGCCAGTTGAATTTGGGAATTATCGTAATTGAGAGCTTTCCCCTCTTTGCCAACAACGATTCCCCCTAATACTTCTCCCATTGAAACCAATGGAATCATCAGTAAACCCTTACTATCTATATTTTTTGTTTGAATAACCTCTTGGATCTTGGCTTCATAGCTTTTCTCCATCCAATCCGCTTCTGTCCAATCACAGTCCTTGCTTAACTTCGTTGTTTTAATCGTTGTTTTGTCTAGCGGGTCTAAAAGGTGGGCGGCCATGTTTTTACTCTCTAAAATCTGTCCTAAGTAAAAAAAACATTTATCAAAACTCTCCTGTATCGAGGAACACATTGATAAATCGCGGGTAACATTTAGTAACAGCTGCTTCTCGGCAATAAGGTTTTCCTTTTGTGTTAAATTATTTGCGTTTTGAATTGCGACCGCAGCCATATTTACATAAGCTTCAACACTTTGAATTTCTGAATCTGTTAAGTTCATTGGAACTCCATAATCAAATAAAAAAACCAGACCAAATAACTCTTCCCCAAATGAGATAGGCAGGGCTAATAAGGACTTAATTTTGAACGCATCAACTGGTCTCGAATCCGGCCGATGATCCTTTGAAGTATCAGGGATATAGATGGTTTTTTTGGTTTCAATAACCTCTTTTGCCAGTAAGTCTATTTCAGGATCAATTACCTGAGTATCAAGCGTTACGCCATTTATAGTCTCAGGTTTTCCTGCAAACCCTCTAAATGTTCCATCTTCCTGGGGTAAATAAATTCCAACAGCGTTGTACCTAACAATCTCCTCTGATATCGCCATTGTTACACGCTGCAATACTTCACGTAGTTCTAATTTTGTATTTATTATTTTTGTTATATTCGCGAGCCTAGAATATCTCGTCTGATCACTTAACATTTACATAGCCTCCAATTATAGGCACAATAAAATAAACATGATAATATCAGTGAAAATCAAGACCGACCTGCCATTTTCGATTTTCTCCTGTATTCTTTTCTTACCCTTGTTTTACATAGAATACCTCACTTACTTATGATACGGTTCCCCACGATTAATCCGAAATGCTCTATACACCTGCTCAAGCAATACTAATCGCATTAATTGATGTGGTAATGTCATCTTCGAAAAAGAAAGTGATTCGTTTGAACGCTTCATTACTTCTGAACTTAGTCCAAGTGATCCGCCAATTACAAATGCAACTTTACTCTTTCCATATGTAGCAAGACGATCTAGGCTTACCGCAAATTCTTCTGATGATTTTTGTTTTCCTTCAATAGCTAACGCAATGACATGCGTATCATCAGAAATTTTATCCAGTATACGTATGCCTTCTTTTTCTTTTACAATTAACATTTCTGCTTCACTTAAATTTTCTGGTGCCTTTTCATCTGGCAATTCAATTACTTCTACTTTTGCGTATGCAGATAATCGTTTTAAGTATTCTGCTATACCTTGTTTCAAATATTTTTCTTTTAATTTCCCAATTGAAATAATCGAGATATTCACACGTATCCCCCACCTTACAAACATGTTATCCACAAAACTTATCCACATATCCACAGATATTACCCACATATTGTGTGAGAATCTGTGTTCGATACAACATATGTCGCCTCATTTTGACAAAATTCACATGTTTTTTTCTCTTCTTTAGAGTTATCCACATTGTTAATAACCGGTGCAACTTCACACTCATCCACAATAATATCTAACGCTAATTCAACATGTTCTAAACAACAAGGTAAATTCATATTCTTCACCTCACTTTTCTACAATAGAAAACAGGAGGTAGGCCCTCCTGTTTTCAATACTTTTGAATGCCTAATTTAATCGTTGTTGTTGCTCTTTTTGTACCACGATAAAACGTAAGAGTCATTTTATCATTAATTTTTTTATTATATAATGCCGTACGGAATCCAATAATATCGTTTACCGGTTTTCCATCTACCGCCACAATAACATCATGTTCTCGTAAACCAGCATCCGCGCCTGGTGAAGGACTTTTCACATCTAAAATGCAAACTCCCTCTGCTACATTACCTGGTAAATGTAATGTTTTGGACCAATAATAATTCGGGATCTCATTTAATGATCTAAGTTCAATTCCAACATAAGGTCTTTTTACTTGGCCGTACTTCTCCAGTTCATTCATAATTGGAACGGCTCTAGTAACCGGAATCGCTAGTCCGATTCCTTCTACTTCTTTTGCAGCAATTTTCATTGAATTAATACCAATTAATTGACCCGCTGCATTAACAAGCGCCCCACCACTATTACCTGGATTAATTGCCGCATCTGTTTGTAACACTTCTACTTGCCAATCATAATGACCATCTTGGTCTAGATCGACAGGAACAATGCGCTCATTAGCCGAAATAATACCTTGTGTGACAGTTCCGGAAAATTGTAGCCCCAGTGGATTTCCAATCGCAATAACTGGTTCTCCTCTACGAACGGTATTGGAATCACCAATTTCAATCACTTTCTTCACATACTTCGCATCTATTTCTAGTACCGCTAAGTCCGTGACTACATCAGTTCCTAATACTTTACCTGGAACTTTCTTACCGTCACTTAAGCTCACTTCAATGCGATTCGCCCCAGCGACAACGTGGTTATTTGTTACAATATACGCATGTCCATCTGTTTTCTTATAAATCACACCAGATCCTGTACCAGCTTCCGAATCAGCCTCTGAAAAATCGTCTCGTTGAATATTAATAACACCAACAACAGCCTCCGAAGCACGATCAACAGCGTCTACAAAGCTAACTTGTTTAACAGGCACATTTCCATTTTGAGCTTCAGCCATATTTTTTTCACTTGCTTCAGCCTGCGGGAGCTTACCTGCATCATTTGAAAATAAAGGAGCTCCAAATGCAAACAATGAAGCCCCTACAATTGTTCCCGCTATACTAGAAATAACAATACCTTTATGTTTCTTTTTCCCTGCACGTTTAATACGATATTTTTCTTCATCAATAAAGGACATATTTGTTCACCTATCTTCCTGAAAACAACTATATTCACCTTTATTGTTTACTAAAATGAAGAATTATACGTATTGAATTTTCGTAGGCATTTTTGGATCTGTATCATGTATTTCAAAGGATTCTCCTACTCCAAATCCCTTTTCCTCTAATACTTGTGATACAGACATACGTGCTAATTCTTTCATATTGTTATCTAAGCTTAAATGGGCTAAATAAATATGTTTGGTTTCATCTGTAATTACATCTGCCATCGCCAATGCAGCATCCTCATTACAAACGTGTCCAACGTCGCTCAAAATACGTCGTTTAATACTCCACGGGTAACGCCCCATACGAAGCATTTCCACATCATGATTACTTTCAAACACGAAAGCATTCGCTCCCTTAATAACACCTTTCATACGGTCACTGACGTATCCTGTATCTGTAATAAGGGCTAACTTTCTATTATTGTTATGAAAAGCATAAAACATTGGCTCTGCCGCATCATGAGAGACCCCAAATGACTCTACCTCAATATCACCAAATGTTTTCACATCCCCAACTGAGAAAATAAACTTTTGCTCAGTTGGGATATTTCCTATTAGATGTTCCATTGCATTCCATGTTTTCTCATTCGCATAAACGGGTAAATCATATTTACGCGCCAATACACCTAATCCTTTAATATGATCACTATGCTCATGCGTTACAAGAATGCCTGATATATCATTTATATTCAGTTCAGCTTGTTTAAATAAAGCCTCTGTAGCTTTACCACTTAAACCTGCATCGACTAGTAATTTTTTTTCATCTGTTCCTACATATAGCATATTCCCTGTACTTCCACTTGCAAGTACGCTAAAATGCAACCCCATTCTTTCTCACTCCAGTATGTTCATCAACCACTTGATTTTCCTTTTCCCCTAATTCCATAACTTGTCCTTCAATTGCATTCACAAAGAAGTCCTGCTTCTGCTCCGTTTTTAAATTCCATGTTGGAGCGAGTACTTGGTTATTAGAAGTAGATGCGGTAAGGGTTGCATAACCAATTTGTGCTTCTTTTATATGCGTATTCCCATGAACTTTATTTTTTAAATATAAATTTTCTAAAGCCGTTTGGGCAGTAATAATTTCTTGCTGTTTCGTCTTTTCACTCTCGCCCATTTCTTTTAAATCCGTTAGCATCGTCTGTGTATACGAAACAAGCTCATTTTTTTCATTTAATTCCCCAACAATCATCGCCTGATCGTTATAAAAAATAGGCTTATCTTTATATTTTTGGAAGAAGTAAATTTTAGAGTCTTTCATCGCTCCAAACTCATACTTTTGTCCATCCAATACATAGTTCTTCAAAAATTCATTATACTTATCTTTTGATAATGATTTTGTATTTAAAAAAGGCTCTTTTAACTTACTTTCTATTTTGTACATATTTTGTATATGCGCCGTTTGATTTTTTAAAGACTGTATATCTTCTTCTTTAAAGGCCTTGTTTTCTGCCCTAATAAATGACTCTTTTTTCGGTTCTTTAGGGAAATTACCCATGGTAATTTTGTTTGCTTTTAATTCTTGATCTATTTTTGTTTCTGCAATAAGCTCCAATTGATTACTATCTTGCTTTTGAATGAATTGAAAAATGAGAAAGAGGTCCAAAACAAAAAAGGTCACAATAAATATGGTTTTAATCCGATCCCAATCCATTTAGTCCTCCCTCACTCCACTCATATATTTTTTGTTTACCATTTTCATCTTCAACAAGCTTTACATACCAAATTGGCTGCAGTCGAACTACTTGCCCATCTAGCAATAACTTGTATCCAATACCAATATCCTTAATCAATTGTTTATTTATCTCTGCATTATTTTCTAGGGATGCTATCACGACATGACCCGATGGAAGAGTGACCTTTTGTTCTATACCCTTCGTATTTAAAGACAGCAACGGTCTTTCGTATTCCATTACTTCTTCTGATCCCCATCTTTGTCTCAATTCAGCTAATCCTTCTGTATTGAATACGGAATATCCATCTTCATGTAAACGAAATACTGTCTGTCCTTTATTCACATAGTCCAAACGATATGAATCCAAACTCCCACTGTGGCCACTTACAAATTCAAAACTTTTTTGTAAAAGCATTAAATTATCTATAGTTTTCTCACTTGAGACAGAAGAGTTTTTATACTTTAACATGTGATGATTTTTGTCGATTTCCATGGACCTAATACCATCTGTAAATGTTTCTTTCGACTCTTCGATAATAGGACTTAAATAACGCGGATCACTAAACAGGGCATTCTTAAATGTATCAACTGCTAAATTAGATGAAATATATGTTATATTATTTAATTCTGTCGTTCCATCTGGTAAAAATAGCTTTTTCATATCATTAATTTGATACTCAAAATAAGGTTTTGCTGATACTATAAATTGATTTTGTGCATTGACAATATCTTTTAAATACACACCACTTAATTTCGCTTCATATATTCTAAAGTTATCATCATAAGAAACAAAGTTAATTTTAATTTCTTGATCCCTACTTCTAGAAGGATCAATAATAATACGATTAAAATGTTTAGGCCTATCTATACTTTTTTCTTTTATATTAAACATAGATTTAACAGCGTCAAATGGGATGTTGGTAGGAAAAATCAGCTCAATTTTCCCTTCACCATGCACATAAGAAAGGAAATCACTCTTCGCAATCGATATCTCTCTAAAATCATGTAACTCCCCTATTTCCAAAGGTTTATAGATTGATTCTATATCTTCTTCTCTTCTGCTCCCATAATGATTTTTATCTTTATGCACGATGACAGAGGTAGGTCGGATAACATCGGAAATTTTAGTTTGATTCGTTCCTTCATTACCTTGCACAAATTTTGCATTTTGCATGGAAGTAGAATCTGGCACATACGTCCATAAATTAAAAGTAAGAAATAGGCTAATTACAACTAAATTAATTAAAACTATTGTTTTAAAGTTTTCCATACTCATTCCCAATCGTCCTCTTCATCCGCTGCCATTGGCAATGTGAAATAAATAGTTGTCCCTTTTCCTTCCTCACTTTTCGCCCAAATTGAACCACCATGCGCCTCAATCATTTCTTTCGCAATTGCTAATCCCAGTCCTGTACCACCCATTTGTCTTGAACGTGCTTTATCTACGCGATAAAAGCGCTCAAAGATTTTATCAACGTTTTCTTTCGGAATACCCATTCCTTGGTCACTTACGCTAATCTCTAATAAATCCCCACGATCACGTAAGCGATATGTTACTGTACCACCTTCTGGTGAATACTTTAATGCATTAGAAATAATGTTATACAAAACTTGTGTAATTTTGTCTGCATCCATATCAATAAATCTAGATTTTTTAGAGAAAGATCGTTTGAAGCTTACGTTTTGCTCTTTAGACATTTCAAAGCGATCAATAACGTTATTAAAGAAATCAGTAAAGTCGACCCATTCCTTCATTAGGCGATGTTCTGTACTATCTAGTTTAGATAGCTGTAACAAGGCATTTACAAGTCTGATCATTCTTTCCGTTTCTTCTTGTGTAACCGTTAAAAATTGCGGTGCAATATTTGGATCTTGCCACGCCCCATCCGTAAGCGCTTCTAAGTAACTACGCATCGTTGTTAATGGCGTTCTTAATTCGTGAGAGACGTTCGCCACAAACTCACGACGTTCCTGTTCTATACGCTCCTGCTCCGTTACATCATATAATACAGCAATTAAACCATTTGCCTTCCCCGTCTCTTTTTGAATAACAGAGAAACTAGCACGTAAAATATATGGTTCATTTCTCGTACTAAAATCTAATAAAACAGAGTCCGGCTCTTCGTATAAATGATCAAGCGTAAATTCTTCCTGTATCCCTAATACTTCTAAAACAGATTGATCAAGCGCTGTTTCACGCGAAACATTTAGCATCTTTTCCGCAGGGTCATTTAATAAAATAATATCCCCTTTTCGATCAGTAGCAATTACTCCATCTGTCATATGTGATAAAACGGATGATAATTTACGTCTTTCACTTTCTGTTGAAGAACGAGCTTGTTGTAATTTTTTTGATAAATTATTGAAAGATAATGCTAATTGTCCAATTTCATCATGGCTATGCACTTTTACTTTTCTCGAATAGTTTCCTTTTGCCATTTCAATTGCTTGTCTTCGCATATCTGAAATTGGTCTCGTAATAGTTTGAGCTAACAAAATTCCAAGTACAGCTGTTACGAGTAATGCAATAACTGTTCCAGTTGCAAAAATTTGATTAATATCCTTCATTTGTTTATAAACATCTTCCATAGATGCAACAACGTAAATAACACCAAGTGCATCCTTGCCGTTATCATCTAGGATAGGCGTAATCATAACTTGTACACGATGGCCTGTACGACCATCCTTCTCAATTTTCACTTCCGGCTTTTTTTGTACTAATACTCGCTGAACAGCTATATCAGTTGATGTTCTATTCACCTTATTTTGCTTCGACTCATCTGAAATAGCTATTAACTTTCTATGCCTATCAAATACACTTACCTCTTGAATATCTTTCTTTCGATCAGAGGCAAATTTTCGAATGGAAGTTTTAATCGTTTCGTCTGTTGATTCTGTTTCTCCTTTTGTATAACTTTTCTTAAACTCTTCTTTCAAGTTATATGCTAATAAGTTCGTTTGCTGCGTTAAAGAATCCCTAAAACCTTGTACCAGGCTCTTTTCTAACTCCCTTACGAAATATACCCCAATAACTTGCATAGCTATCAATATTAATAGCATGTATATAAGTACAAATTTTAAATGAATAGACTGAAAAAAACCAACTTTCTTCATATACTATTCCTGCTCTGGGTCACGCAAGTAATACCCTACACCACGTCTAGTTACAATTAAAGTAGGATGACTTGGATTATCTTCAATTTTTTCACGTAAACGACGTACTGTTACGTCTACTGTACGCACATCTCCGAAATAGTCATAACCCCAAACTGTTTGTAATAAATGTTCACGAGTCATAACTTGTCCTAAATGTTTTGCTAAATAATGTAGTAACTCAAATTCACGATGTGTTAGCTCAATATTTTCCTCACGCTTCGTTACACTATAGGCATTTGGATTGATAACAATTGGTCCAATAACCATCTCAGTATTTTCTTCTTTTTCTGCCGCACCACCTTGTTGATGGCGGCGTAAATTCGCCTTCACGCGAGCAAGTAATTCCCTCGTACTAAATGGCTTCGTTACATAATCATCTGCCCCAAGCTCAAGCCCTAATACTTTATCAATTTCAGAGTCCTTTGCTGTAAGCATAATAATCGGCATTTCTGAGCTTTTACGTATTTCACGGCAAACCTCCAAGCCATCTTTACCTGGTAGCATAATATCTAATAAAACCATATCTGGCTGTTCTTCATTAGCTTTCTCAATTGCTTCATCACCATCATGCGCCATTACAATTTCAAAACCCTCTTTTTCTAGGTTGAACTTCAAAATGTCCGCAATCGGCTTTTCATCATCAACTACTAAAATTTTCTTTCCCATCATCGTCTATTTCCTCCTCATAAAAATATGGTCAATGATTCTTAAATATATTGATGTTTCTATAGTATATCCCTATATGACAGCAACCTTTATTTAAGTGTTCTCTCCTCTATTCTCATAGACTCATGTATGATCCAACTTTACACGGAATCCTATACGATCTACAGAAAAACCTCTAGCTTCAAATGCTAGAGGCTCCCCATCCTATTGTAAAATAACTACCCACATTTGTAAAACAACACAAAATAAAAAGGATATTAAGTGGGCCCACTTAATATCCTGAGAGTGGCTCGGGACGGAATCGAACCGCCGACACGAGGATTTTCAGTCCTCTGCTCTACCGACTGAGCTACCGAGCCAAAACTATATATAAAACCACTAATGGTGGTATAAACAAAAGTGGCGGTCCCGACCGGGGTCGAACCGGCGATCTCCTGCGTGACAGGCAGGCATGTTAACCACTACACCACGGGACCAAAAATGAACATAAAAAAAACATGACCCGTACGGGATTCGAACCCGTGTTACCGCCGTGAAAGGGCGGTGTCTTAACCACTTGACCAACGGGCCACGAAAAATAAAATGGTGAGCCATGAAGGATTCGAACCTTCGACCCTCTGATTAAAAGTCAGATGCTCTACCAACTGAGCTAATGGCTCATACTCACCAACGTCATATTTTCGTGACGACAAGATGTATCATAACATGTTTTCTTTTGTTTTTGCAATACCTTTTTTAATTTTTTTTATAAAAGATAAGAAAAAACTCATGAGAACATGAGTTTTTTCTTAAAAAAATTAATTTCTTATATTAATTAAGCTTCGTATACATTACGAACGATATTTGTTTGATTACGATCTGGTCCAACTGAGAACATAGATAATTGGATTCCTGTTAATTCAGAAACACGCTCTACGTATTTTCTTGCATTTTCAGGAAGCTCATCTAATGATCTTACACCAGTAATATCTTCTGTCCAACCTGGAAGCTCTTCGTATACAGGCTCACATTTCGCTAAAATGTTTAAGTTTGCTGGAACTTCATCAATAACTTCTCCGTTACATTTGTAAGCAACACAAATTTTAAGAGTCGGAATTCCAGTCAGAACATCGATAGAATTTAACGATAGATCCGTTAAACCACTAACACGACGTGCATGTCTTACAACAACACTATCGAACCAACCTACGCGGCGTGGACGACCAGTTGTTGTTCCGTACTCACGACCAACTTCACGAATTTGATGACCAATTTCATCATGAAGCTCAGTAGGGAACGGACCATCACCAACGCGGCTTGTATATGCTTTACACACACCTACAACGCGAGTAACTTTCGCAGGACCAACTCCAGTTCCAACTGTTACACCACCAGCAATTGGGTTAGAAGATGTAACGAATGGGTACGTACCGTGGTCAATATCAAGCATAACACCTTGTGCACCTTCAAATAATACACGATGATTGTTATCTAGTGCATCATTTAATACAACAGATGTATCACATACATATTGTGCGATTTGTTGACCGTATTCGAAGTACTCTTCGAAAATTTCTTCTACACTGAAACCTTCTGTATCGTACATCTTTTCAAATAAACGATTTTTTTCTACTAAATTGCGCTCAAGCTTTTCCTTAAATGCTTCACGGTCTAAAAGATCAGCCATACGGATACCAATACGAGCAGCTTTATCCATATATGCAGGGCCGATACCTTTTTTAGTTGTACCGATTTTGTTATCACCTTTACTTGCTTCTTCTAACTCATCTTGTTTTAAGTGATAAGGTAAAATAACGTGTGCACGGTTACTTACACGTAAATTGTCAGTACTTACACCACGATCGTGTAAGTATTTTAACTCTTCAAGTAATGCTTTCGGATCTACTACTAATCCGTTTCCGATTACACAAATTTTCTCTTTATAGAAAATACCAGATGGAATTAGGTGTAACTTATATTTAACTCCGCCGAAAACAATTGTATGTCCCGCGTTATTTCCACCTTGATATCTTGCAACTACTTCCGCATGCTCAGAAAGAAAATCAGTGATTTTACCTTTTCCTTCGTCGCCCCATTGTGTTCCTACAACTACTACTGAAGACATTATTAAAGCACCTCCGCAATTTTCAAACGATCTATTCAAACAATATAATTGTACCAAAACCGAAAAAGAAGTCAACCAAAAAGCGAACATTTTTTTATTAAAATTCATTTTCGTTCGTAAGAATTATATTTTTATCTTATGAAAGCCTTATCTTTACTCTATAAAAAAAGAAACACATCTTATTATAAGAAATGTGTTTCTTTTTTATACTGCCTTTATGCTGGTGGTGCATGTCCATCTTCAAAGCGACGTTCTAAATTGACGAATTTATTAAATTCCTTAACAAACGCAAGCTCTACTGAACCTACCGGACCGTTACGCTGCTTTGCAATGATAATCTCAATTGTATTTTTGTTTTCCGTTTCACGATCATAGTAATCTTCGCGATATAGGAAAGCTACAATATCAGCATCCTGCTCGATACTTCCTGATTCACGAATATCAGACATCATCGGACGTTTATCTTGACGAGATTCTACACCACGAGATAACTGCGATAAGGCAATAACAGGTACTTGCAATTCACGTGCAATTCCTTTTAGTGTACGCGAAATCTCAGATACTTCCTGCTGACGGTTCTCGCCTGATTTTCCACTTCCCTGAATAAGCTGTAAGTAGTCAATCAAAACCATCCCAAGACCTTGTTCTTGCTTTAATCTACGACACTTTGCTCGAATCTCATTTACTTTAATCCCTGGCGTATCATCAATATATATACCAGCATTAGAGAGACTTCCCATTGCCATCGTTAATTTCGCCCAATCATCAGAAGTTAATGAACCGGTACGAAGTCTTTGCGCGTCAATATTCCCTTCCGCACAAAGCATACGCATAACAAGCTGATCAGCACCCATCTCTAGACTGAAAATCGCTACATTTTCATCTGTTTTCGTCGCTACGTTTTGTGCGATATTTAATGAAAATGCCGTTTTACCTACCGATGGACGCGCTGCCACGATAATTAAATCATTTCGCTGGAAACCCGCTGTCATCTTGTCTAATTCGGTAAAACCAGTTGGTATCCCTGTAACTTCACCTTTTTGATTATGCAAAAGTTCAATTTTATCATAAGCATCTACAAGAACATCTTTAATGTTTTGGAATGCTTTCGCATTTGTTTGATGAGATACTTCTAATATTTTTTTCTCAGCCTCATTTAAAAGGCCGTCCACATCATCTTCTCTCTCATATCCATCAGATACGATATGAGTCGCCGTTCGAATTAAACGACGTAAAAGCGCCTTTTCAGCGATAATGCGTGCATAATATTCTACGTTAGCAGCGGTTGGAACAACTTCTGCTAACTCTGCCAAGTAAGAAACCCCGCCAACCTCTTCTAGTAACCCTTGATCAGCCATCGCCGATGTCATCATTACTAAATCAATTGGCTCTCCCTTATCAGATAGCCCAAGCATGACTTCAAAAATCTTTTGATGTTTCGTTCGATAGAATGAATCAGGTACCAATAACTCTGATGCTGACGTTAATGCATCTTGATCAATCAATATGGCCCCTAAAACCGCCTGCTCAGCCTCTATATTATGCGGAGGGGTACGATCAGCAAGTACGTCACTCATACGCAATCCTCCTCGCTTAACTTATTTTTATTGTTCACTAACATGAACTTTTACTGTTGCCGTTACTTGCGGATGCAATTTCACAGTTACATTTGTATAACCTAATGCGCGAATTGCATCGTCCATTTCAAATTTACGTTTATCAAGTTTGATTTTGTGTGATTTTTGCATTACATCTACGATTTGTTTGCTTGTGATAGAACCAAATAAACGGCCACCTTCTCCAGATTTCGCCTTCAGTTCCACAGTTAGTTTCTCTAAAGTTTCTTTCAGCTCTTTTGCATTCTCAAGCTCTGCTGCTGCATCTTTTTCTTCTTTACGCTTTTGGGCTTCTAAAGTTTTCATACTGCTGTTTGTCGCTTCGGCAGCTAACCCTTGTTTTAGTAAGAAGTTATTTGCATAACCATCTGGTACGTTTTTTATTTCTCCCTTTTTCCCTTTACCTTTTACGTCTTTTAGAAAAATTACTTTCATGATTGTGTGCCTCCCTGTAAATAGTCATCAATAACAAATCGAAGCTTCTCCTCAGCTTCATTTACTGTAACATTTTTCATTTGTGTGGCTGCATTCGTCAAATGCCCGCCACCTCCTAAATTTTCCATAATTAGCTGCACGTTTACTTCACCTAAAGACCTGCCGCTAATTCCAATGAAATTCTCTCCACGTTTCGCAATAACAAATGATGCAATAATACCCGTCATTGTTAATAACGTGTCAGCTGATTGCGCAATAAGCACTTGATCGTAGTAATCATCACTATCAACTTTCGCAATCGCAATTCCATTTTTATAAATGTACGCATTTTTAATAGCTTTTGCAACCCGTAAATACTGGTTCATATCCTCTTTTAACAATTCTTGTACAAGTACAGTGTCTGCACCATGTGAACGTAAATAAGAAGCAGCATCAAACGTACGAGCCCCCGTCCGGAATGTAAAACTTTTCGTATCAACAATAATACCAGCTAACAATGCCGTTGCTTCTAACATTGTCATCTTTAAATTTTTTGGTTGATACTCAAGTAATTCTGTAACAAGTTCTGCCGTCGAAGAGGCATACGGTTCCATGTAAACAAGCAATGGATCTTCAATAAAGTCTTCTCCTCGGCGATGATGGTCAATAACCACTACATTTTCAATTTGATGTAACAGTTTCTCCTCCATCACCATTGAAGGTTTGTGTGTATCAACGACAACAAGTAATGAATCATCATTTGCAAATTCCATCGCTTGCCCTGGTGTAATAAAGTGAGACCATAATTCTTCATTTTGTTTCACTTTATCCATCAAACGTTTAATTCCCTTATCGGAATCATTTTCATCTAACACAATATATCCTTTACGTTCATTTAATTGAGCTACCTTTAAAATACCAATCGCAGCGCCAATCGCATCCATATCAGGAGCTCTATGTCCCATTATAATGACATTACTACTTTCTAATACTAAATCCTTTAATGCATGCGAAATAACTCTAGCACGTACACGAGTACGCTTTTCGACCGGATTCGTCTTACCACCGTAAAACTTAACTTTACCTGTCGCTTGTTTAATAGCTACTTGATCTCCACCACGGCCAAGCGCAAGGTCTAAACCAGATTGAGCCATTGCCCCAAGTTCTGATAAAGGTAAATCCCCTGATCCAACACCGACACTTAATGTAAGTGGTATGTTCCTTTTGGATGTTTCTTCACGCACCTGATCTAAAATGCTAAATTTCCCTTTCTCCATTTGCGCTAAAATACTTTCATTTAGTACAACGAAGAATCTTTCTGAAGATGCACGTTTTAAATATGCACCATACTTAACGGCCCATTCATTTAGACGTGATGTCACAAGACTTGTTATATTTGTACGTAATTGATCATCTAACCCTTGTGTAACTTCATCATAATTATCTAAATAAATTACAGCCAAAACAGTGCGCTGATCCTCATACATCTTTTCGATTTCTGTTTGTTCCGTTACATCAAAGAAATAAATTAACTTTTCTTCTTTCCTTACAAAAACACGAAACTTTCGATTATTTAAAGAGACTATATCGTCGGAAGTTTCTCCCTTAATAAAAAGAAGCAATGTTTCTGATACATCATAAAGATGCCATCCAGCTAATGCATGTTGCCCCAGACATGAAGATAAATAAGGATTCGCCCAATCAATCCCATAATCCTTATTGTATAACAAAATACCAATCGGCATTTGGTTAAATGCTTCATTACTCACTTTCTTTACCCTTGTAATCATATCTGTCGTATGTTTTTCAAAATTCCTTTGAAAGGTAAGTTCAAATCGTACAACAAGAAAAAGCAAAATACAAAAAATAAAAAAGGCGGATATTCCCATAATTAAATGAAAATAACAGAGGATCGAAATCAGCACAAACACAAAAAATGCCAATACATAAACAGGATATAAAAACCACTGTTTCTTATAAAATTCAGGCATGTATACAACTCCTATAAAGTAAAACTAACTCACCTTCCAGTTAGTTAAACAGATTAAAATAGTATAAGGAATATTATTTTATTCCCCTATTTTAGAACGTAATGAAATCCCTAAATCAATTATACCTAAGATTGTCACAAGAGGAAACAGCATCGGAATAAACATACAGGCAATAAAACTAATAATAGGAACCCCTTTAGTAAAACCTTTTCTATGCGCTAAGAAGGTGATAAATGTCAGACCTTGCAGTACGAGTAGCAGAGCAAATATGACATTTAGATTAGAAAATACCATATGTAAATATGATGTTGGTTCTACTTTTATAAAAGTTGCTAACAAAATACATATAACGTAATACCAGACAATACTCTTTGGCAATTGTATATCCTTAAATTTAGGCCAAGGTGTAACGTCATACTTTAATTTTCTCAAAACACTACCTGATAGTATCAAGGTGATCCAAGAAAAACATACAGAAACTAGAACAAGTATACTTGGAAATAGCGTTTGTAATATATCACTCATTTGTGCAAATAACTCTTTTTGTTCCTTGCTAACTGGCATACCAGCAGCATTTACTATCTTTTCACTTTGCGCCATACTTTCACTAAACATATTTTGCATTTGCTTCATTAAATCTATGTTAAAAAACTTTATACTCGCAACGTAAATGAGCAAAATACCAATTAAATACGCAAGTGTTCCAGCTATCAATATCTCCACTGGTTTTTTCCCTTTTTTATACATGTATCCTAATACAACACCTATTAATCCGAACATGACCGTCTTTATAAGACTAAGCGGCTGACTCACGATAACTGTAATTAAAAGTGCCGCCACAAAAATTACGAGTACATTGGATAGTCTATGTCTTAGCGTTAATAATATAAATGGTAACGGCAATGCAAACGTTACAACTGTACCTAAAATTGGAACATACATAGATATAAGCAACAAAATTGCATATATAGCTAATAATGCTGCACCTTCAGTAATAAACTTTGTTTGTTTCATTGTTTAACCTCTCTTTCAAAAAAGAAAAGCATAGCAAAATGCACAGTAGAGTCCGACTCTACTGTGCATTTCATACGCTATTATTCACCAACATATGGTAAAAGTGCCATTTGACGAGCACGTTTAATTGCAACTGTAAGTTTGCGTTGGTATTTTGCGCTTGTTCCTGTTACACGACGAGGTAAAATTTTACCACGCTCAGAAACGAAACGTTTTAATAAATCAACATCTTTATAATCGATGCGAGTGATGCCGTTAGCTGTGAAGAAACACACCTTACGACGTTTCGCACGTCCACCTTTGCGTCCTGCCATGTCTATTCCCTCCATTCTTTGTTAAAACTAACAAATTTACTGTATTAGAACGGTAAATCGTCGTCGGAAATGTCGATCGGTTGACCTACATTTGAAAATGGATCGTCATTCTTCGTAAATCCAGAGTTACCTTGGTTACCTGAATTACTAGATTGACCAAATGGGTTAGAGCTTTGGTTACCGAAACCAGCTCCTGATGGTTGCTGATTGAATGAACCACGTTGCTCCCCACCGCCATTACGCGGCTCTAAAAATTGTACGCTCTCCGCAAGAACTTCTGTTACATATACACGTTTACCATCTTGTCCATCGTAATTACGAGTTTGAAGACGTCCGTCTACGCCTGCTAAGCTACCTTTTTTCAAATAATTTGCTACGTTTTCTGCTTGTTTACGCCATATTACACAATTAATAAAGTCAGCTTCACGCTCACCTTGTTGATTCGCAAATGCGCGATTCACAGCTAACGTAAAAGTAGCTACTGCAACACCATTGGGCGTGTAACGTAAGTCAGGGTCCTTAGTTAAACGACCAACGAGGATAACACGATTCATCAATCGAACCACTCTCCCTTATATATCAATTATTTTTCTTCTTCTTTAACAACGATATGACGAAGGATATCTTCGTTGATCTTAGCTAAACGGTCGAATTCGTTAATCGCTTCTGCGTTAGAGTTCACGTTTAAGATCATGTAGAAACCTTCACGTAAGTCGTTGATTTCGTAAGCTAAACGACGCTTACCCCACTCTTTCGTGTTAATGATTTCTGCACCATTGTTTGTTAAAACACCTGCAAAACGTTCAACTAAAGCTTTTTGAGCTTCTTCTTCAACGCCAGGACGAATGATGTACATAATTTCGTACTTTCTCATTACACTTTCACCTCCTTTTGGTCTAAACGGCCCATAATGGGCAAGGAGCAATTAATTTATAGTAATTACTCACGAGTTTAGATTATATCATAGTAAGTTATATGAATCAACTCACCAATACATAAAAAACTTGGCAAACACATAATATATTTGCCAAGTTCATATCTTTATTTTTCCTAGGAAATATTAAATTAAACGTTAAAGCGGAAGTGCATAACATCTCCGTCTTTTACGATGTACTCTTTTCCTTCTAAACGTACTTTTCCAGCTTCTTTTGCAGCTGTCATAGAACCGTTTGTCATTAAGTCATCGTAAGACACTGTTTCCGCACGAATAAATCCACGCTCAAAGTCTGTATGAATAACACCAGCACATTGAGGTGCTTTCATACCTTGTTTAAACGTCCATGCACGTACTTCTTGCACACCAGCTGTGAAGTAAGTAGCAAGTCCTAATAAGTCATATGCAGCACGAATTAGTTGATCTAAACCAGACTCTTCAATACCTAGCTCTTCAAGGAATACTTTTTTCTCTTCCTCATCTAGCTCAGCAATTTCTGATTCGATTTTTGCACATACAACAATTACTTGTGAGTTTTCATTTGCTGCAAATTCTTTTACCATTTGTACATATTTATTTTCAGAAGGATCCATAATATCGTCTTCACTTACGTTTGCTACGTATAACATTTCTTTCGTTGTAAGTAAATGAAGGCCTTTAACAATCTTCATTTGCTCTTCTGTAAATTCAACAGTACGAGCTGGTTTTCCCTCTTCAAAAGCTTCTTTTAAACGAACTAAAATTTCATGCTCATATACTGCTTCTTTATCTTTTTGTCTTGCTAATTTCGCAACACGCTCGATACGTTTATCAACCGACTCTAAATCTGCTAAAATTAGCTCTAAATTGATTGTCTCAATATCGTCAATTGGATCTACTTTTCCTGAAACGTGTGTGATGTTTTCGTCTTCAAAACAACGAACAACTTGGCAAATTGCATCTACTTGGCGAATGTGAGATAAGAATTTATTTCCTAATCCTTCACCCTTGCTTGCACCCTTTACGATACCTGCAATATCAGTAAATTCAAATACAGTCGGAACAGTTTTTTTCGGTTCTACTAATTCCGTTAATTTATTTAAACGCTCATCTGGTACTTCTACGATCCCTACGTTTGGATCAATTGTACAGAATGGATAGTTCGCAGATTCTGCTCCTGCTTGTGTAATTGCATTAAATAAAGTGGACTTCCCTACGTTAGGTAATCCAACAATCCCAGCCGTTAATCCCATATTTTTCACTCCTATGTCTCAATCTTTCATCATTATAGATAGTAACGAAAAAAATGACAAGTTTCCTCCAAACGAAAAAAAGTAACAGTTACCCACTGCAACTGCTACTTTTTCTCTATTCTTCATGCTTCACAAGTATTTTTTTCACCTTACGATCAAACTCTCTTCGAGGAATCATTACGGAATGGTCACATCCCTCGCACTTAATGCGGATATCCATTCCCATACGAATAATTTTCCATCGATTCTCACCACATGGGTGGGCTTTCTTCATTTCCACAACATCGTACAAGTTATATTGCTTTTGCTCCATTCTCCAAACTCCTCTCCATACTAAATTGCTTTTCCACTAACCAACTCTTCACGATTATATAAAACCATACGCGGGTATGGAATTTCAATTCCATGTAAATCTAGACGGTTTTTAATTTCTTTACGAAGGGCTCTTGCAATAACTGCATGTTGCATTGGCTCCACTTCAGCAATAACACGTAATACAACTTCTGATGCAGCTAACGTTTGAACACCTAATAACTGAGGAGTTGCTACCATTTTCTCATACTTTTCAGGAAGTTCGACTAATAAATCTTCAATAACTTGCTCTGCTTTCGCTATATCAGCCTCATACGAAATAGATACATCAACAAATGCAACACTGTTACTCACTGAAAAGTTAGTAACTTGAATAATACTTCCGTTTGGTAAAGTGTGAATTTCACCTGTCCAGCTCTTTATTTTCGTTGTACGAAGTCCAATTTCTAAAACGACTCCCTCAAACTGGCCAATTCTTACATAGTCACCAACTGAAAATTGATCTTCTAGCAAGATAAATAGTCCTGTAATGACATCTTTTACTAAACTTTGAGCACCAAATCCGACTGCTAAACCAATTACCCCAGCACCTGCTAATAAGCCTGATGCATTTATTTCAAATACACCTAAAATTGCTATTAACATGATAAACATAACAACATATGCCACAATATTTTCAAGTAATTTCGCTACTGTAACTGTACGACGCTCTGAAATTTGAATCGGCGAACGACTTCCCATTCGAAACGCATTTCGTACAATTGCTCTTGCAACTCGCACAACGATTGCACCAAGTATTAAAATAACGACTATTTTTAATGATTTCACACCTATATTTGTCCAATTAATGGACTCAAACCATTTCAACGCTAAATCCATGTACCTCTACCTCTCCAGCCAAAATTTCTTTTTAGTTATCTTTCTTATTGTATCAGAAGTCTCTCTGATTGCTGAAAAAAATTTATGACTTTAATTCCATTTGTTAACTTCCATCCAGGTATAAAATGGAGCGAATATATATATACTAGTACTATTATTTCCGTTTTCATTCACAGTTTGCAAAAGCATGCACTTATAATTTTCCATTTCACTTACCATATAACATATTGTGAAAATTTATTAAAAGGATGGGTGCTTCATGAATATTAGAAGTTTTCGCTTACCTTTTTTTGAAAAAGAAACTCAAAATGTTATGCATCAAGACTTAGAGGCCTCCGAGACAATCAGTAATTTCCTACTTTCTCATATCCCTATTAGAACTACTGTACCACTTATTCTTGTTTGTATCGGAACAGATCGTTCCACCGGTGACGCACTCGGTCCATTAGTTGGCACTAAACTGGAGCAAGTAGAAATTAAAAACTTCCAAGTGTTCGGTACACTAGATGAACCCATACATGCGCTAAATTTAGAAGAAAAAATTCAGAATATACAGAAAGAAAACCCAACTTCTTTTATTATCGCCGTTGATGCATGTTTAGGCAAATCACAAAGCATTGGTTCCATCACTACTGGAAAGGGCCCTAGTAAACCTGGAGCTGCGATGAATAAGAAATTACCTGCAGTTGGTGATTTGCATATACACGGTATCGTCAATTTAAACGGTTTTATGGAGTTTTTCGTTCTTCAAAATACGAGATTAAGTTTAGTTATGAAAATGGCCGATGTAATCGCACAAAGTATAAAAGAAACGGACCAAAAATTATCTGCATTAAAAAAAGCAAACCATCTATAAATAATAAGATGGTTTGCTTTTTAATTTTTCTGTGATAATAATTCTAAAATGCGATTTAAATCTTCTTTATTAAAAAATTCAATTTCGATTTTACCTTTTTCTTTTTTTGTTTCCTTAATTTTCACATCTGTGCCAAACTTTTCTCTTAAGAACGTTTCACGTTCTACGAAAAATATATTTCGTTCTTGTTTCACTTGTTTTGTTTCACGTGAAACGCGTTGATTAATCTCTTGGACGATTTTCTCTAATTGACGAACATTTAATCCTTCTTTTTCAATGCGTTTCAATAAAGATTTCAACTGTTCTTCATCTTTTATCGTAAGTAAAGTTCTCCCATGAGCCATTGAGAGTTGACCATTTGCAATCATATCTTGTACGAATGAAGGGAGGCTTAATAATCGAGTATAATTTGCAATGTAAGGTCTGCTTTTACCAAGACGTTTTGCTAATTGTTCTTGTGTTACATTTAGCTCATTCATTAACATCTGATATGCCATTGCCTCTTCCACAGGATTTAAATCTTCGCGTTGCAAGTTTTCAAGCAACGCGAATTCCATCATTTGCTGCTCATTTAATTGCCTTACAACAGCGGGTACCTTTTCAAGTCCAGCCTCTTTAGCCGCACGATATCTTCTTTCACCTGCAACAATTTCATATCCTTTAATACTCTTTCTAGCAATTAACGGTTGTAATATGCCGTGTTCTTTAATAGAAGTCGCTAATTCCTGAATTGCCTCTTTATTAAAGTGTTTACGTGGTTGATATGGGTTCGGCCTTAACTCAGTTACTATAATCTCCTGAATTGTTTCTTCTTCTTTTACATCTAAATCGGGAAAAAACACATTGATTCCTCTTCCTAATCCCTTAGCCACCTGCAATCACTTCCTCTGCTAAATCTATATATACTTCTGCCCCTCTTGATTTAGCGTCATACTGCATAATCGGTTTTCCATGACTTGGCGCTTCACTTAAACGAACATTACGAGGAATAATCGAACGGTATACTTTATCCCTAAAGTATTTTTTCACTTCATCTATGACTTGAATACCTAAATTTGTACGGGCATCCAACATCGTTAACAATACACCTTGAATTGCTAAATTTTTATTTAAGTGCTTTTGCACAAGTCGAACTGTATTTAATAGCTGACTTAATCCTTCTAGTGCATAATATTCGCACTGAACAGGAATAATAACAGAATCTGCTGCTGTTAATGCATTAATCGTTAATAACCCTAAGGAAGGGGGACAGTCGATAATAATATAATCATATTCATCACGAACTGGTTGTAATGCCCTTTGCAAACGTACTTCCCGGGAAATAGTCGGTACCAATTCAATTTCAGCACCTGCTAATTGAATTGTAGCGGGTAGAACATCTAAGTTTTCAGTTGCGGTTTTCCGTATAACTCCTTGAACATCTGCATCTTCCACAAGAACGTTGTAAATACATTGATCTAATTCGGATTTTTCAATTCCCACACCAGTCGTTGCATTTCCTTGAGCATCAATATCTACGAGAAGGACTTTTTTACCTACTTGTGCCAATCCAGCCCCTAAATTAACAGATGTTGTTGTTTTGCCAACACCACCTTTTTGATTAGCAATAGCAATGATTTTTCCCATGATGTCACCTACTTTCAACCTTTCTATCTTATTCTAGTAACAATTACGTTTATTGTAACATGAAATAAAAGTTTTTCTTTTACGTCCTTATTAAACTTCAAAATTTATTTCTAAACTCCTTCTTCATTTAACAAGAAAATATAGTAAAAGAGACCCTTCCGATAGGATAAGGTCTCTAACAAGCCATTATTATTTTTTCTTCGGAATTTTAATTGTAATTTGATAGTACTCATCAAATTCTTCTTCCTCAGAATTAACATTTAAACCACTGTCAGCAACCATTTGTAATGACTGCCTAATTGTATTCATGGCGATTCTCGTATCTCGACTTACTGCTTTTTGTTTTGCCTTACGCTTCGGTTTTGCTTCCTCTAGCAATTTTGCAATTCGTTCTTCTGTTTGCTTTACATTCAATTGTTTCTCCACAATTTCCTGTAAAACTTTCAGTTGTAATTCCTCATTTTTTAAAGGAATGAGAGCGCGAGCATGACGTTCTGTAATATTTTTTTCTAATAATGCACTTTTTATTTCTTCAGGCAACTTTAACAATCGCAACTTATTTGCGATTGTAGATTGTCCTTTTCCAAGTCTTTGCGCCAATGCTTCTTGTGTTAAATTATGTAACTCAATTAGCTTTTGATATGCCACAGCTTCCTCGATTGCCGTTAATTCCTCACGTTGCAAATTTTCGATTAAAGCTACAGAAGCAGTCTCTGTATCATTTAAGTTCTTTATAATTGCAGGAACCTTTTCCCAACCTAACTTTGTTGCCGCACGGAAACGTCTTTCCCCAGCAATAATCTCGTACTTATCATCCTCATATTGTCTCACAACAATTGGCTGAATAAGCCCGTGTGTACGAATCGTTAACGCTAGCTCCTCAATACGTGCATCATCAAAAACTGTTCGTGGTTGATAACGGTTAGGGGTAATATTCACTATCGGAATTTCTTGTATTTCCTCATATACCTTTTTATCTATTTCTTCATGGCTTTCGTCTTGTAATTCGAATTCGCTCTCTTTATCTCCAAAGCCAAATAAACGAGAAAACGTATTTTTCATACATATTCCACCACCTTTTAGGCCTATTGACTGTTCTCCATAAAATGTTTCCTATGAAACATTTACGTTTTCATTTATATAATTCAATCTTACGTCTAATAAGATTTATTTTTCAATAGGTAATTTATTGGGTGTTCCCGGTTTGCGTGGATATTTCTTTGGTGTCTTGCGATTTTTCTCGATTAATAAAATATTACGTTCACTTTCTTCGAATGGCAATTGGAACGTAGACATTTCTTTTAACTCCCCGCCAAGCACCTCTAAAGCATACTTACCATTTTCAATTTCTTCGTTCGCCGCTGCACCTTTCATTGCAATAAATGTTCCTCCAACTTTTACAAGTGGTAAACATAGCTCACTTAATACAGAAAGACGCGCAACTGCACGTGCCATTACAATATCGTATGACTCACGTACACCTTCTTTTTTACCAAATGTTTCAGCACGATCATGACAAAATGCAACATCACTTAATTCTAATTTTTGCGCTAAGTGATTTAAGAAATTAATACGTTTTTGTAATGAATCTACAATTGTTACTTTTAAGTGCGGGAAACAGATTTTTAAAGGAATACTTGGGAATCCAGCCCCTGCGCCAACATCGCAAATTGAGAATGGTTTTGAAAAATCATAATAAAAAGCAGCTGTAATGGAATCAAAGAAGTGTTTTAAATATACTTCTTCTTTCTCTGTAATAGCCGTTAAATTCATTTTTTCATTCCACTCTACTAATGTTTCAAAGTAGATTTTGAACTGCTCTAACTGTCTAGAAGAGAGGGTGATCCCCTTCTCTTCCAGCATAGATTGAAATTGTTCTATGTTCATCTAGCAATATCTCCTTACTATTTATTGGTTCGATACTCGCGCGATTTTCCCTTGTTCAATATACACAAGCAAAATGGAAACATCAGCTGGATTTACGCCAGAAATACGTGAAGCCTGCCCCATTGAAAGTGGACGAACATCTTTCAATTTCTGTCTAGCTTCTGAGGCAAGACTAGAAATCGCATCATAATCAATATCCACAGGGATTTTTTTATTTTCCATTTTCTTCATACGCTCTACTTGCTGTAAAGACTTTTCGATATACCCTTCGTACTTAATCTGAATTTCAACTTGTTCTGTAATTTCATCACTTAATTCTAATTCACTTGGTACTAAAAGATGAATATGCTCATACGTCATTTCTGGACGGCGTAATAAATCACTTGCACGTATTCCATCTTTCAATTCACTTCCGCCAATACTGCGAATTAATTCTTGAACTTCAGGACGTGGTTTAATAATAATGCTCCCTAAACGTTCCTTTTCCTGTTCAATTTGTAACTTTTTATTTGTAAATCGCTCATAACGATCTTCTTTAATTAAACCAATTTCACGACCAACTTCAGTTAAGCGAAGGTCTGCATTGTCGTGACGTAATAATAGACGATATTCTGCACGAGATGTTAATAAACGATATGGTTCATTTGTACCTTTCGTTACAAGGTCATCAATTAAGACACCAATATACGCATCCCCACGACCTAAAATAACTTCTTTTTTACCTAAAGATCGACATGCTGCATTAATCCCAGCCATAAGCCCTTGTCCTGCCGCTTCTTCATAACCAGAAGTTCCGTTAATTTGTCCTGCCGTATATAAATTTTTAATTTTTTTCGTTTCAAGTGTTGGCCATAGTTGTGTTGGTACCATCGCATCGTATTCAATTGCATAACCTGTACGCATCATTTCAACATTTTCTAGACCCGGAATTGTTCTAAGCATGTCACGCTGTACATCTTCTGGTAAGCTTGTGGATAACCCTTGTACATATACTTCTTGTGTGTTGCGTCCCTCTGGCTCTAAGAAAATTTGATGACGTGGTTTATCATTAAATCTTACTACTTTGTCTTCAATAGAAGGACAATATCTAGGCCCCGTTCCTTTAATCATACCAGAATACATAGCTGAACGATGTAAATTTTCATCTATTAAACGATGTGTTTCTGTACTTGTATATGTCAACCAACATGGAATTTGATCCATAATAAATTTTGTCGTTTCAAAAGAAAATGCACGTGGTTTATCATCACCTGGTTGAATTTCTGTTTTGCTGTAGTCAATTGTATTACTATTTACACGCGGAGGTGTACCTGTTTTAAATCTAACTAAATCAAATCCAAGTTCCTCTAAATGTTTAGATAATGTAATTGATGGTTGCTGATTATTTGGACCACTGGAATATTTTAAATCCCCCATAATAATCTCACCGCGTAAAAATGTTCCAGTTGTAATTACAACTGTTTTTGCTGTATATTCAGCACCAGCTTGCGTAATTACACCTTTACATACACCATCTTCAACGATTAAACGCTCTACCATTCCTTGGAACAACGTTAAGTTTGGTGTTTCTTCGATCGTTTTCTTTAATTCATGCTGGTAAGAGAATTTATCTGCTTGCGCTCGAAGTGCACGTACAGCTGGTCCTTTACCTGTATTTAACATACGCATTTGAATATACGTTTTATCGATGTTACGTCCCATTTCTCCGCCTAATGCATCAATTTCACGAACAACAATCCCTTTTGCTGGTCCACCAACAGAAGGGTTACATGGCATAAACGCTACCATATCTAAGTTAATTGTTAACATTAATGTTTTGGAGCCCATTCGTGCTGCCGCAAGACCAGCTTCACATCCTGCATGACCTGCACCGATTACTATGACATCGTATGAACCGGCATTGTATCCCATTACTTATTCCTCCTAATAATCGCTATCTTTCTAAAACATCTTTATATTATTTTCCTAAACAAAATTGAGAGAACAACTGGTCAATTAAGCTTTCATGGACGGTATCACCAGTAATTTCACCAAGTATTTCCCACGTTCTTGTTAAATCAATTTGTACCATGTCAATTGGAACACCATTTTCTATCGCCTCGATTGCATCTCCAATTGTCTTTTCTGCTTGTGTTAATAATCCAATATGTCTCGCGTTAGAAACATATGTCATATCTGCAGAATCAATTGTTCCTTCAAAGAACAGGTCAGCTATTGCCTTTTCAAGCTCATCTATTCCTTGCTCCTCAATTAAAGACGTTGTAATAACACGATTCCCTAGAGCCAGCTCTGTAACACGTTCCATATCAATTGCTTGTGGTAAATCTGTCTTATTTACAATAACGATGAAATCTTTTCCTTGCACGGCACGGAATAGATCTTCATCTTCATTCGTTAAAGCTTCGCTATAATTGACTACAACTAGTACTAAATCAGCTTGGCTCATCATTTCTTTTGAACGCTCTACACCAATTCGTTCAACGACATCTTCTGTTTCACGAATCCCGGCTGTATCTATAAGTTTAAGTGGTACACCACGCACATTAACGTACTCTTCAATAACATCACGAGTTGTTCCTGCAATATCAGTTACAATTGCTTTCTTCTCCTGAACGAGACTATTTAATAGTGATGACTTCCCAACGTTAGGCCTACCAATAATCGCGGTAGCAATACCTTCACGTAAAATCTTCCCTTGCTTCGATGTTTCTAATATTTTTGCAATTTCAGAACGAACATGTGTCGATTTCTCAACTAAAATATTATGTGTCATTTCTTCTACATCGTCGTATTCTGGGTAATCTATATTTACTTCAACATGAGCTAAAGTTTCTAATATTTCTTGACGCAGGCGACCAATTAATTTAGATAATCGCCCTTCCATTTGATTAATTGCTACATTCATCGCACGATCTGTTTTTGCACGTATTAAATCCATAACAGCTTCTGCTTGTGATAAATCGATACGTCCATTTAAAAAAGCGCGTTTTGTAAATTCACCCGGCTCTGCTAATCGTACTCCTTGTGCTAAAATAAGTTGTAATACTTTATTTACCGAAACAAGTCCACCGTGACAGTTAATTTCTACTATATTTTCACGTGTAAAAGTCCTTGGCGCACGCATAATTGACACCATAACTTCTTCAATAACCTGATTTGTATCTAAATCAACAATATGACCATAATGAATCGTATGAGAAGGAACCTCTGTTAAATCCTTCCCTTTAAAAATACGATTCACTTTCTCAACCGCATCATCGCCACTTACTCGAACAATAGCAATTGCACCTTCTCCAAGTGCTGTGGAAATCGCGGCAATTGTATCAAATTCCATGTCCTTCACCTCACTTGCTTATTTATCTCTATTTCAACATGATTATTTTCTTCACTAAATTATTAGAATACCATAACGAACCTATCTACAAAAGAATAATAACTCATTTTATTATGTCCTCATGTAAAAAACACTAAACTTATTCACAGTGGATAAGTTTAGTGTTTTTTAGTTATCCACATCTGTTTTCCCCTCAAAAAAAACCGGCACTCATTTGAGTAACCGGTCATCTGGAAGATATTACAACATGCCGATATGGTTCGTTTCCTTCAGAAGTTGTATTGATATCTTGATGATTAGATAATGCTTGATGAATAATTTTTCGTTCAAAAGATAGCATTGGCTCTAAAACAACCCTTTTTTTCGTATTAGACACTTGTTTAGCTAATCGGTAAGCAAGTGATTCTAACGTACTTTTTCTTTTGCCACGATAATTTCCAGCATCCAATGTAATACCAATATACTGCTTTGTATTGCGATTTGCGACAAGTTTTGTCAAATACTGTAAAGAGTTTAATGTATTTCCTCTTTTTCCAATTAAAACACCCACATTATCACCAAAAATTGTAAATTCAACTTCGCGTCCTTTTACAATTTTACTAATCTCAACTTCCACACCCATATCGCGAATAACATTTTTTAAATACTCTTCGCATTCTTGAATTGGATCTTTCCTCAATACAACTTCTACTACTGCAGGACGATTCCCAAACAAACCTAAGAATCCTCTTTTACCCTCATCGATAATATTTATATCAACTCGATCTTTTGAAGTGTTTAATTGTCTTAAAGCATCTTCTACTGCCAGCTCGACTGTTTGTCCTTTAGCAGTAATTACACTCACTTGCCTGATCCTCCAGCCTTACTAGCCTTAATGTCCGGCCCTTTGATAAAGTACATTTGAGCAATACCAAAGATATTACCAACAACCCAGTAAAGTGATAATGCAGCTGGGAAGTTAATTGCAAAGACTAAAATCATGATTGGCATAAGCCAAATCATCATTGCCATTTGTGGATTTTGTCCAGCTGTTCCTGCCATTGCAAGTTTTTGCTGAATAAATGTCGTAATTGCCGCAACAACCGGTAAGATATAGTACGGATCTGCCTGTCCTAAATCAAACCATAAAAATGTATGCTTACTAATTTCTGATGTTCTCATAATCGCATGATAAAATGCGAATAAAATAGGCATCTGAACAAATATTGGTAAACATCCTGCTAATGGATTTACACCATTTTTTTGATATAACTGCATCATTTCTTGTTGTAATTTTTGCTGTGTTGCTTGATCTTTCGAGCTATATTTCTCTTTTAATCTCACCATTTCTGGTTGTAATGCCTGCATTGCTTTCGTACTCTTCGTTTGTTTGATCATTAATGGTAATAATGCAAAACGAATGATAAGAGTCGTAACAACGATTGCTAAACCGTAATTATTACCAAATAATTTGGCAAAATACGTGATTAACTGTGAAAGCGGATATACGAAATATTCATTCCAAATCCCAGTGCTTTTCGGCGTAATCGGTTGATTCGTTTCACTACAGCCAGTAGCAATTGCCATTAACGCAATAACCATGACTAGTAAACCTATTTTCTTTTTCAAAGCCTGCTCCTCCTTGTTTCGGTATGTATATAGTGTAATTCATTTCCTTACGCTACTTTTTTATTCTTTTCATACCAGAGCGTTTAAAGACATGAATTAAGCTTTTCTTTAACTCTTCATATGTCATCTCTGCACAAGGCTTCCTTGCTATTATAACAAAATCTTTTCCAGAATCTATCTCATCTTTTAATTCTATAATCGATTGGCGGATCATACGCTTAATTCGATTACGAACTACTGCATTTCCTATTTTCTTGCTCACAGAAAGGCCAATGCGAAAGTTTTGTTGTTCTTCTTTATCTAGTTGATATACAACAAACTGACGATTAGCATTCGATTTTCCTTTTTGAAAAACCGTCTGGAATTCATCATTCTTTTTTATACGATTTTTTTTCTTCATATCAATTGACACTCCTGTATTTCATCAGCGGAAACTCATTATTATTAGAAAAAAAGACCACTGAACGATCAGTGGTCTACGCAGATAATACTTTTCTTCCTTTACGACGACGAGCTGCTAGCACTTTACGTCCGTTCGCTGTGCTCATACGGCTGCGGAAACCATGTACTTTGCTGCGCTTACGTTTATTTGGTTGGTAAGTTCTTTTCATTATATGACACCTCCCTGAGGAATATCTGTTAAAGACAGTCTAATAAATTATAGTAAATCAAATAGGAAAATGTCAATGGTTCTCGAAATTTTCATCAAATATTCATTTTGAACCTATTCACATACTTTTTCACAACCTCTATATTTTCTTGTGGATAAATGTTTTTTCTTGTTTTTTATATCCACAAACTCTTTTTGAACTTTTACACAGTATATCGTGTTGTGGACAAGTTTATTCCACAAGGTATTGATTTTGTGGATAACTTTCTTAATTTCATTGCTATAGCCACTTTTTTTTGATATTATAGTTGTGTTTTCACTTTGAATAAGTTTTCCGCATCTTTATCTTATCCACAAATTGTGCATAACATGTGGACAGTTTTAATCACATGTGGGTAAATGATTATCCACATTCGCTTTTTTTGTCGAAAACCCTATCTCATATACAAACGACGTTTTTAGGTTTTAAAATACGTTTCGTATAAATATACATTTTATATTTATTAGGTTGTACATTTATTGCGCAACCTTATTCTTTTACCATCTTAGTAAAGGAGGGACACCTTTGGAAAACATTTCTGATTTATGGAATAGTGCCTTAAAGGAACTAGAAAAAAAGGTCAGTAAACCTAGTTATGAAACATGGTTAAAATCAACAACCGCACATAATTTAAAGAAGGACGTATTAACAATTACGGCTCCAAATGAATTTGCTCGTGATTGGTTAGAATCTCATTATTCAGAGCTAATTTCGGAAACACTTTATGATTTAACAGGGGCAAAATTAGCTATTCGCTTTATCATTCCCCAAAGTCAAGCTGAAGAGGAAATCGATCTTCCTCCTTCTAAACCAAATGCATCACAAGATGATTCTAATCATTTACCACAGAGTATGCTAAATCCAAAATATACGTTTGATACATTTGTCATTGGCTCTGGTAACCGTTTTGCTCACGCTGCTTCGTTAGCTGTAGCCGAAGCACCAGCTAAAGCGTATAATCCTCTCTTTATTTACGGAGGAGTTGGGCTTGGAAAGACCCATTTAATGCATGCAATTGGTCATTATGTAATTGAACATAACCCGAACGCAAAAGTTGTATATTTATCATCAGAAAAATTTACAAATGAATTCATTAACTCTATTCGTGATAATAAAGCGGTCGATTTTCGTAATAAATACCGCAATGTAGATGTTTTATTAATAGATGATATTCAATTTCTAGCTGGAAAAGAACAAACTCAAGAAGAGTTTTTCCATACATTCAATGCATTACACGAAGAAAGTAAACAAATTGTAATTTCAAGTGATCGGCCGCCAAAAGAAATTCCAACTTTAGAAGATCGTCTTCGTTCTCGTTTTGAATGGGGACTCATTACGGATATTACGCCACCAGATTTAGAAACGCGAATTGCAATTTTACGTAAAAAAGCAAAAGCTGAAGGACTCGATATACCAAATGAGGTTATGCTTTATATCGCAAATCAAATTGATTCAAATATTCGTGAACTAGAAGGTGCACTAATCCGTGTTGTAGCCTATTCATCTTTAATTAATAAAGATATTAATGCTGATTTAGCAGCTGAAGCACTTAAAGATATTATTCCAAATTCTAAGCCAAAAATTATTTCTATTTATGATATTCAAAAGGCCGTCGGGGGCGTTTATCAAGTAAAATTAGAAGATTTTAAAGCGAAAAAACGTACAAAATCAGTTGCGTTCCCTCGCCAAATTGCAATGTATTTATCACGCGAACTTACAGACTCCTCCTTACCTAAAATAGGTGAAGAATTCGGTGGACGTGATCATACAACAGTTATCCATGCCCATGAAAAAATTTCTAAGCTACTAAAAACGGATACACAATTACAAAAGCAAGTTGAAGAAATTAACGATATTTTAAAGTAGTAGCTGAATAATGTGAATAACTTCCTTTGCTTTACGCACAGTCTATCCACATGTAGATAGACTGTTTTTACATCTTTCAACGGGGTTATCCACATATCCACAAGCCCTACTACTATTACTACTATTTTTTTATCTTTATTAATTAAATAAAATCTTATACTTACCGGAGGGTTTTCGTTATGCGTTTTACAATACAAAAAGACTATCTTGTAAGAAGTGTACAAGATGTAATGAAGGCAGTTTCTTCTCGTACAACAATTCCGATCCTAACAGGAATTAAAGTTGTCGCTACTGAAGAAGGAGTTACATTAACAGGAAGCGATGCTGATATTTCTATCGAATCTTTTATCCCCGTTGAAGAAGATGGAAAAGAAATTGTAGAAGTAGCACAATCAGGAAGTATTGTTTTACAAGCAAAATATTTTAGTGAGATTGTAAAAAAGTTACCGAAAGACACTGTCGAAATTTCTGTAGAAAATCATTTTATGACAAAAATAAAATCTGGAAAATCGGAGTTTAATTTAAATGGTTTAGATTCTGCGGAATATCCATTATTACCACAAATTGAAGAACATCATGTTTTTAAGATTCCAACGGATTTACTTAAACATATGATCAGGCAAACTGTTTTTGCAGTTTCGACTTCTGAAACAAGACCGATCTTGACAGGTGTAAACTGGAAGATATATAACAGTGAATTAACTTGTATTGCAACAGATAGTCATAGGCTGGCACTTCGAAAAGCAAAAGTTGAAGGACATAATATTGCAGATGAGTTTCAAGCAAATGTTGTTATTCCGGGTAAAAGCTTAAATGAATTAAGTAAAATTCTAGATGAATCTGAAGAAATGGTAGATATCGTTATTACGGAGTATCAAGTATTATTCCGTACAAAACATTTATTATTCTTCTCAAGATTGTTAGAAGGAAATTACCCTGATACAACTCGTTTAATTCCAGCAGAGAGTAAAACAGATATTTTTGTAAATACAAAAGAATTCTTACAAGCAATTGATCGTGCCTCTCTATTAGCAAGAGACGGCCGTAATAATGTTGTGAAATTATCAACTTTAGAACAAGAAATGCTAGAAATTTCTTCGAATTCACCGGAAATCGGAAAAGTAGTAGAAGAAGTTCAATGTGAAAAAGTAGATGGGGAAGAGTTAAAAATATCTTTTAGTGCAAAATATATGATGGATGCACTAAAAGCCTTAGATAGTACAGAAATCAAGATTAGCTTTACTGGGGCAATGAGACCATTCTTAATTCGTACAGTAAATGATGAGTCCATTATCCAATTGATTTTACCAGTTCGTACTTACTAAGTAAGAAATAAGGGTTGCTAGTTTAAAGATGCTAGTAGCCCTTATTTGATTTTGGGGTATTACTTTCCTAATGTTAGTTTATTTAGTACAATGAAAGAATGAACACTTTCAGAAAGTGAGCGATTTTATGAAACGTATTAAAATTTCAACAGAGTATATTACACTAGGACAATTTTTAAAGTTAGCTGATGTAATTGATACAGGTGGCGCTGTAAAATGGTTTTTACAAGAATATGAAGTGTACGTGAATCAAGAACTTGAAAATAGAAGAGGTCGCAAATTATATGCGAACGATATTATTGAAATTCCAGGAAGCGGAAGTTTCCAAGTTCAGGCATAAAGGGGGAGCCCCTTGTTTATTTCAGAAATACAATTAAAAAACTATCGCAATTATGAAAATTTAGAGCTTTCCTTTGAAGATAAGGTAAATGTGATTATCGGCGAAAATGCACAGGGGAAAACGAATTTGATGGAAGCTATTTATGTTTTAGCGATGGCGAAATCTCATAGAACCGCTAATGATCGTGAGCTTATCCGTTGGGATGAAGATTTCGGTCAAATTAAAGGGAAATTACAAAAGAGAAACAGTTCTTTGTCTTTGGAATTAAATATTTCGAAAAAAGGTAAAAAGGCAAAATTAAATCAACTTGAACAACAAAAATTAAGTCAATATATTGGCATGATGAACGTTGTCATGTTTGCCCCAGAAGATTTAAATCTTGTAAAAGGAAGCCCTCAAGTAAGAAGACGCTTTTTAGATATGGAATTAGGACAAATAGCTCCTGTCTATTTGTATGAATTGAGTCAATATCAAAAGGTGCTCACGCAACGAAACCACTTGCTGAAAAAGATGCAAGGGAATAGTAAGAATGAGGAAACGATGTTGGATGTATTTACACTTCAACTTATTGAGCATGGTACAAAAATATTGCAAAAACGGTTTGAATTTTTGCATTTACTACAAGAATGGGCAGCTCCAATCCATCGCGGCATAAGCCGTGGATTAGAAGAATTAGAAATTATCTATAAACCAAGTGTAGATGTATCAGAATCAATGGATTTGTCGAAAATAAAAGAAGTATACTATGAAAGTTTTCAATCTGTGAAACAACGTGAAATTTTCCGTGGTACGACTTTAATTGGTCCTCATCGTGATGATTTACAATTCTTCGTTAATAGTAAAAATGTTCAAGTCTTTGGTTCGCAAGGACAACAACGAACGACCGCACTGTCCCTAAAATTAGCTGAAATTGAATTGATTTACTCGGAAGTTAAGGAATATCCGATTCTTTTATTAGATGATGTATTATCAGAATTAGATGATTATCGTCAATCACACCTGTTAAATACAATTCAAGGAAAAGTGCAAACATTTGTGACAACGACGAGTGTCGACGGAATTGAACACGAAACATTAAAAGAAGCGAAAACAATTCATGTAACGAACGGCACGGTAGATTGTGAAATAGATAGGGCATAATCCCCTGTTTAAATGGAAAAGTAGGTGATCTTTGTGTCAATGGAACAAAAGCAGATGCAAGAAAATTCATATGATGAAAGTCAGATACAGGTACTTGAAGGACTAGAGGCAGTTCGAAAACGCCCTGGGATGTATATTGGATCTACAAGCGGAAAAGGACTTCACCATCTTGTGTGGGAAATTGTCGATAATAGTATTGATGAAGCACTTGCAGGGTATTGCGATGAAATTAACGTTAGTATCGAAGAAGATAATAGTATTCGTGTAACGGATAATGGACGTGGTATTCCAGTTGGTATACAAGAAAAAATGGGACGTCCCGCTGTAGAAGTTATTATGACCGTTCTTCATGCCGGTGGTAAATTTGGCGGCGGCGGTTATAAAGTTTCTGGTGGTTTGCATGGTGTTGGGGCATCTGTTGTAAATGCTCTATCAACAGAACTAGAGGTATTTGTACATCGTGAAGGTAAAATCCATTATCAAAAATACGAAAGAGGTATTCCGGTTGCGGATTTGAAAGTCATTGGTGACACAGACCAAACAGGAACAATAACTCGATTTAAGCCAGATCCAGAAATTTTTACAGAAACAACAGTATACGATTTTGACACACTAGCAACTCGTATGCGTGAATTAGCATTTTTAAATCGTAATATTAAATTAGTAATTGAAGATAAACGTGAACATAAACAAAAGAAAGAATTCCATTATGAAGGTGGAATTAAATCATATGTAGAGCATTTAAATCGCTCGAAGCAACCAATCCATGAAGAACCTGTATATGTTGAAGGTTCAAAAGATGGAATTCAGGTTGAAGTTGCGCTTCAATATAACGAAGGATATACAAATCATATTTACTCATTTACAAATAATATTCATACGTATGAAGGTGGTACACATGAGGTAGGATTTAAAACCGCCCTAACACGTGTAATCAACGATTATGGCCGTAAAAATAATATTTTAAAAGATGCGGATAGTAATTTAACTGGCGAAGATGTTCGTGAAGGCTTAACAGCAATCGTATCAATTAAACATCCGAATCCACAATTTGAAGGACAAACGAAGACAAAATTGGGGAATAGTGAAGCGAGAACGATTACAGAATCTGTATTCTCAGAAGCCTTTGAAAAGTTCTTACTAGAAGACCCAAACGTTGCACGTAAAATTATAGATAAAGGGACGATGGCAGCGCGCGCGCGTGTAGCTGCTAAAAAAGCCCGTGAATTGACACGTAGAAAGAGTGCGTTAGAAGTTTCTAGTTTACCAGGTAAATTAGCAGATTGTTCTTCGAAGGATCCAGCAATTAGTGAAATTTATATCGTAGAGGGTGACTCTGCTGGTGGATCGGCGAAACAAGGGCGTGACCGTCACTTCCAAGCGATTTTACCACTTAAAGGTAAAATCATTAACGTTGAAAAGGCACGATTAGATAAAATTTTATCTAATGATGAAGTGCGTACAATTATTACAGCAATTGGTACAAATATTGGTGGGGATTTCGATATCGAGAAGGCTCGTTATCATAAAATTATTATTATGACAGATGCCGACGTGGATGGTGCACATATTCGTACCCTATTATTAACGTTCTTCTATCGTTATATGCGTCAAATAATTGAATGTGGCTATATATATATTGCGCAACCACCATTGTTTAAAGTACAACAAGGTAAAAAAATTCAATATGCTTACAATAATAAAGAACTTGAAACAATATTAGCTGAATTACCAGCGCAACCTAAGCCTGGAATTCAGCGTTATAAAGGTCTAGGGGAAATGAATCCAACCCAGCTGTGGGAGACAACGATGGACCCAGAAGTACGTTCTTTACTTCAAGTTTCTCTTCAAGATGCGATTGAAGCAGATGAAACATTTGAAATCTTAATGGGAGATAAAGTAGAGCCACGTCGTAACTTTATCCAAGAAAATGCAAAATACGTGAAAAACCTTGATATTTAAATGAGTAATGACAGGAATCTAAGTATTCCTGTCTTCTACATATAAATCAATGTATGTGTAACGGAAATGTAAGAGGAGGTGCTCGTTAATGTCAGACAATCAACAACAAGCACGAATTCGAGAAATTAATATTAGTCATGAAATGCGTACCTCATTTTTAGATTACGCAATGAGTGTTATCGTATCTCGTGCATTACCAGATGTTCGTGATGGATTAAAGCCTGTGCATCGTAGGGTCTTATATGCGATGAATGATTTAGGGATTACAGCTGATAAAGCGTATAAGAAATCAGCACGTATTGTCGGTGAAGTAATCGGTAAGTATCACCCTCACGGTGATTCAGCCGTTTATGAAACGATGGTACGTATGGCGCAAGATTTCAGTCAACGTTATATGCTTGTTGATGGGCATGGTAACTTTGGTTCTGTTGACGGAGATTCAGCGGCAGCAATGCGTTATACAGAAGCAAGAATGTCTAAGATTTCTATGGAATTAATACGCGATATTTCAAAAAATACAATTGATTACCAAGATAACTATGATGGTTCTGAAAGAGAGCCAATTGTATTACCAGCGCGTTTCCCTAATTTATTAGTAAATGGTACGACAGGTATTGCGGTTGGTATGGCAACAAATATTCCACCACATCAACTTGGTGAAGTAATTGATGGCGTATTGGCATTAAGTCATAATCCTGACATTACTATCGCTGAATTAATGGAGTGTATTCCAGGGCCGGACTTCCCAACAGCAGGTTTAATTTTGGGACGAAGTGGTATTCGTAGAGCTTATGAAACAGGAAGAGGTTCTATTATACTTCGTGCTAAAGTTGAAATTGAAGAAAAACCAAATGGTAAACAAACTATTATCGTAACTGAACTACCGTATCAAGTTAATAAGGCACGATTAATTGAAAAAATTGCAGAATTAGTTCGTGATAAGAAAATTGAAGGTATTACAGATTTACGTGATGAATCAGATCGAAATGGTATGCGTATTGTTATGGAAGTACGCCGTGATGCTAATGCCAATGTACTATTAAATAATCTATATAAACATACAGCGCTTCAAACAAGTTTTGGTATTAATATGTTGTCTCTTGTAAATGGAGAGCCGCAAGTACTGAATTTAAAACAAAATTTATATCATTACTTAGAGCATCAAAAGGTAGTAATCCGTCGACGTACTGCTTATGAATTAGAAAAAGCAGAGGCACGCGCTCATATTTTAGAAGGATTACGAATTGCTTTAGACCATTTGGATGAAGTTATTACGTTAATTCGTAGTTCGAAAACGGCGGATATTGCAAAGCAAGGCCTAATGGAACGTTTCGGTTTAAGCGAGAAACAAGCGCAAGCAATTTTAGATATGCGTCTGCAACGTTTAACAGGATTGGAACGTGAAAAAATCGAACAAGAATATCAAGATTTAATGAAGTTAATTGCTGAATTAAAAGCAATCTTAGCAGATGAAGAAAAAGTTCTTGAGATTATTCGTGAAGAATTAACGGAAGTAAAAGAGCGCTTTAATGATAAGAGACGAACGGAAATTACAATCGGTGGTATGGAAGCTATTGAAGATGAAGATTTAATTCCAGAACAAAACATCGCTATTACGTTAACTCATAATGGTTATATTAAGAGGTTACCAGCTTCTACGTACAAAACACAGAACCGTGGTGGACGTGGCGTGCAAGGGATGGGAACAAATGATGATGATTTTGTAGAGCATTTATTGACTACTTCTACACATGATCATATTTTATTCTTCACTAATAAGGGTAAAGTATACCGTACGAAGGGATATGAAATCCCAGAGTATAGCCGTACAGCAAAAGGTATACCGATTATTAACCTATTAGGCGTAGATAAGGGCGAATGGATTAATGCCATTATTCCTATTCGTGAATTTGGTGACGATCAGTTCTTATTCTTTACGACGAAACAAGGTGTCTCTAAGAGAACACCACTTTCATCGTTCGCGAATATCCGTACAAATGGTTTAATTGCAATTTCTCTTCGTGAAGAGGATGAAGTAATCTCTGTACGTTTAACATCTGGTGATAAGGATATTATTGTCGGAACAAGTAACGGTATGCTAATTCGTTTCAATGAGCAAGATGTGCGTTCTATGGGACGTAATGCAGCAGGCGTTAAAGCTATTACATTAGGTGAGGAAGACCAAGTCGTAGGCATGGAAATCGTCGAAGAGAATGTAAATGTTTTAATTGTAACGAAAAATGGTTACGGAAAGCGTACACCGATTGATGAGTACCGTCTGCAAAGCCGCGGTGGTAAAGGTCTAAAAACTTGTAACATTACAGATAAGAACGGTAAATTAGTAGCAGTTAAATCTGTAACAGGTGAAGAAGATATTATGTTAATTACAGCAGCGGGTGTTATTATTCGTATGCCAGTTGATCAAATCTCTCAAATGGGACGTAATACACAAGGTGTTCGTTTAATCCGCTTAGAGGATGAGCAAGAGGTTGCGACTGTAGCAAAAGCACAAAAAGATGATGAAGAAGAAACTAGTGAAGAGATGTCTTCAGAAGAAGTTTCTTCAGAAGAATAAGAGGGGAATTTCTCCCCTCTTTATTTTTTTATAATAATACTTGCATAGTGGAGAGAAAGCTTATATAATAGGCAGAGTCAGCAAATGAGAGATACAAGTTATCGAAAAAAACTTGTTGACGAAAATAATATACTATGATATATTATAAAAGTCGCTGAAACGCGATGTTGAACTTTGAAAACTAAACGAAACAAACAACGTGAAACGTCAATTTTTATTTTTAGATGCTAGACAAACTAACTTTATTGGAGAGTTTGATCCTGGCTCAGGATGAA